>CACDPP010000079.1 GCA_902554705.1 Paracoccaceae bacterium | reverse complement strand
TCCCACAATTATGTTGTTTGCATAAATCTGGCTAGCAATCATGAATAGGAGAAAAAAAGAAAAAATTTTATACAAAAGCTTTCCAATCGGTTGTTGCTGTCCACAACTGCTATTGAAAAGCTAATTTAAATACCAAAAATTTCCATCATTTTTAACTGAGGCAACAAACTTATGAAAAGATCAGAAATAAACGAAAGAGTGCTTGAGCTAGATGAATTTATTCAAAAATTTAGGAGAATGAAGATCCAATTCACGTTCTTTTAGGCGATTAAGCAAATTGGCTATAAATATTTGAGAATTCGTTTAGTCTTGTCAAATATAGTTCATCGTGCAAACACTCAAAGGATCTAGTCCCGAAAGTAAATCTTTGGTCCCTCCAATTTTGAAAACTCATCTAATTGCTCTAGTTGGGGCAGTTTCGTTTCTTCTTTTAAATGCACCTCTACCATGGTTGTTTGGCCCTCTTACCAGCTGTTTAATAACTGCTGTATTGGGGTTTGAATTAAAAGTTTATAAACCTTTAGGTGACGGAATGCGCACCATACTGGGAGTTGCAGTTGGAGCAGCGGTCACCCCTGCATTTTTCTACAGCCTTCCTAGCTTAGCGCCGACACTGCTAATAGTCCCGGTATTTACGGTACTTATAGGACTAGTTGGCGTAATTTATTTTAGAAAGATTTATAAATATGATTTCTATACGGCATATTTTTCTTCAATGCCGGGCGGTGTGCAAGACATGATCGTTTTCGCTGAAGAAGCGGGAGCTAATATTCGTTCTGTTTCTTTAATTCATGCAACACGCATTTTGGTTATAGTAGTTATTTTACCTATTATCTTGAGTTCAACTTGGGAAGTAAACCTGAATAACCCACCAGGTATGCCACTCCAGGAATTTCAACTATTTCAACTCATGTTACTTTTTATAAGTGCTATTTTAGGATGGTGGATTGCCAAGAAGTTAGGCTTATTCGGAGCATCAATACTTGGTCCTTTAATTTTGGCCGCCATTTTTAGTCTGAGCGGGCTTTTAAATAATCGCCCACCAGCTGAAATAATTTGGGCTGCACAGTATTTTATAGCGATAGGCATCGGGGTGAAATATGTTGGTATTTCTGTAATTGAAATACGACGCGATATATTAGCTGGTCTTGGTTTCAGCTTGCTGCTTCTATTTCTAACCACCTCTGTTTTAGCGATAGTTTTTATGTTGAATTTGGCTGAACCAGTTGAGGCAATTTTATCGTTTGCACCCGGTGGACAAGGTGAGTTAGTGGTTTTAGCCATTATCGTTGGCGCAGATTTAACCTTTGTCGTAGCACATCACTTGTTGCGCATATTTTTTGTGATTTTGGGAGCACCTATCATAGCATCACTGCTGCCGCTGCGATATAAAGAATAAAATCATGCTTCCTAAATCGAATTATTTTACATATGCCTTGTCACACCCCCGTCTGATCTGATGCTCTGACCGGTGATGTAACTACTATCATCAGATAATAAAAATGCCGCTACTTTTGCCTGTTCTTCAGCTGTAGCCAAACGTTTTAACGATGATAATTGTGCGAACTCTTCAGGTAAGTTTAAGCTATCAGTAAAACCAGGAAGCAAGCAATTCATTCGAATATTTTTAGTTCCATATCTATCTGAAAATAATTTTGTAAACGAAGAGACCCCTGCCCGATAAACACTGGATGTAGGAAAAGTGAGACTTGGTTCAAAAGCAGAAAAAGTAGTAATATTCACTATTGATCCACCCCCTTGTTCTAGCATTATTGGTGTTACTAATTTTGCAATCCGAATAACGGGTTTGATTATCATTTGATTTGCTTTGTCCCAGTCTTCATCCTCAATTTCCAACAGATCACCTTTCGGAGGGCCTCCCACGTGGACCAAAACTGAGTCAATTCGCCCATATTTCTCCATTGTAAAATCAATAATACTTTTCAAATTTTCAGGAACCTCGGCTTTTCCACGTAAAGCAATACCGTTCAATTCTTCAGCTAGTTGTTCACAACTATCAGATGGCGACATTAGTGAGATTTTATAA
>CACDPP010000078.1 GCA_902554705.1 Paracoccaceae bacterium | reverse complement strand
ATCCAGGGCCTAGGCGATCAGCATAGACACTACATGGGTTTAAAGTGACCTGAAGTTTGTTTGCCCTTGACAGGCTTGTAATCAAGATTTTTATTATTTGAACAATCAAGCAAAAAATTTTTGTTAAGGAGATTTTGATGGGGGAGCCCAATTTTGGCCGCGAGGACTCACGAGGGGACTGGTCACCAGACAAGCCGATAAGCTACGGCCCTCTATTTGCTTGGCCTCCAAAGCCTAGAGCCCTTGTAACCTGGTTCTTTGGAATTCCTGGGTATCTACTCCCCTGGAATGTGGCGTACGCCATTGCTGCGATAGGTATCTGGTTCTTCCTGACCCCGTCACTGGATCATTTCCAGACACTTTCGGTTTTTTGGTTCGGGGTGCTTCTGGTACGCAACCTTGGTCTGGCACTCATTGTTTATGGTGCTTGGCATTTATGGCTCTATGTATTTAGAAAACAGGGTACAGAATTTAAATATAACCGAAAATGGCCTGACGAAAATTCAAAGCGCTTTACCTTTAATAATCAGACCTATGACAACATGTTCTGGACACTGGCAAGTGGGGTACCTATCTGGACATGCTATGAAATGCTATTGCTTTGGGCCTATTCAAATGGCTATGCGACGATAATCAATCCGGTCGAGAACCCAGTGGCATTCACCTTAATTTTCCTCATTGTGCCGTTCGTGCATGAAGTAGGATTTTATTTTGCTCACCGGTTCCTACACTGGCCGCCACTCTACCGAATTGCGCACCAGGTTCATCATCGAAATACAAATCCAGGACCTTGGTCTGGACTTTCAATGCACCCAATCGAACATGTGATCTATTTTTCCTCTGTCCTAATCTTCTTTGTTATACCTGCACACCCCGTTCATATGATCAATCTCATATCTAGGCTTGGGGTTGCTCCAGCGGAGGGGCATACAGGATTCGATCGGATTGTGACAGGCGAGGACACATCTGTCGATAGGTCTTATTACGCACATTATCTCCATCATAAATATTTCGAAGTGAATTACGCCGACGGCATGGTTCCGTTGGATAAATGGTTTGGGTCTTTCCACGATGGTACGCCCGAAGCACATGAAAAAATGAAAGAGCGCAGGCGCAGGCGTGGTATCTGACCGCCCGGTATCAATTTGAAAATATGGATATGTAAACAGCATGAAACGTTCAAGAGTTAATGATATTATGGCACATGCGGATGAGATGATCCGCAGTTTTGGTTTCCAACTACCACCCTTTGCCTACTGGACTCCCAAAGAGTTCTACGAAAATAAGACCAGTGCCGAGCATATTATCGATGCCCAATGTGGCTGGGACATCACTGACTTCGGCTCGGGAAATTTTGGCTCCATGGGACTGTTTTTGTTCACCCTGCGCAATGGCCGATTGGCAGATTTGCAGCGAGGTGGTGGCATGTGCTATGCTGAAAAGCTGTTGATCTCCAAGCAAGACCAGCTATCACCCATGCACACTCATGTAATCAAAGCAGAAGATATTATTAATCGCGGTGGCGCTACTTTAGTGGTAGAGTTATTTGGATCTGATGCCGATGGTCGTTTTGCTGAAGATAAGGGCGGAACAGTTTTCTGTGATGGTATTCGCCGAGACTTTGCCCCTGGTGATAAACTCCGCCTCGCTCCGGGAGAAAGCGTAACCCTTATGCCTGGAGACTGGCACGCCTTTTGGGGTGAAAGTGGTGATGTTTTAATCGGTGAAGTGTCAACGGTCAATGACGACAATACCGACAATGTGTTTCGTGAAGAAATTGGCCGTTTTTCACAAATCGAAGAAGACGAACCTCCACACCACTTATTAGTGAGTGATTATGAAAAATGGCTCCTAATTTGATAGGAGATATTAGAATAGAGTTTTTAGTATTGGACTTTTGATGGAGAGACCTAGACGACCTGATGAGAGAAAAAATGCAGATTTCAGCCATCCCTAGACTGTCGAATTCAACGCTGCCCGAACTTCCCAGTGGTGTGAAAATCCCTAACTATAACCGTAGCAATTTGACCGCGGGCATTGTTCACATTGGTCTAGGTAATTTTCACCGCGCCCATCAGTCTTGGTATCTGCATCGCTTGATGCAGCAGGGGCAAGCCCATGACTGGGCCATTATTGGCGCGGGTGTAAAAGAATTTG
>CACDPP010000077.1 GCA_902554705.1 Paracoccaceae bacterium | reverse complement strand
GATCCTATGAAAGATGGTGTGATCCAGCCTATCAGGCTATATATCGTCTTATTTACGAAGGAGATATTCAAGGCTTCGACCCATGGAAGGCTGCTTTTCGCACTCAAACACGCGAATATGCATCGCCTTCCGTCTGCTCGATGTTTCGTACATTTCAAGGATGGACTGCATTGACACCACAGGGTCCTGGCGATGGAACTCTGAGCCTATTACCAATTGCAAAGTCAATTTCCTATTTCTTACTTAGGGCTTTGCAAGAAGATGTTGCTGAGGATGACCTTTGTGGCGCTCTCCCCGGGCGCGCACTAGGTGCAAGTCCAGAATGGCATAACGAAATTCTAGAAGGCCTAATCAGTATTCCAAAAGTAGAGCCGGGTGACACGGTTTGGTGGCATCCAGATGTAATACATTCCGTTGCAAATGAGCACCAAGGCGATGATTATGCAAATGTTATTTATGTTGGTGCGTCACCAGTTTGCGCAAAAAACGAAGCCTATGCACGCAGACAAGCAGATGCCTTCCACGTGGGACGAAGCGCGCCAGATTTTGCTGCAGAGGATTATGAGGTAAATTTCGAGGGGAGGGCAACAGTTGACGACCTTACCGAACTTGGCCGTCGACAATTGCACATCGCCTAATTCGGACAATGCCGAATATTCAGCAAGATCCTGTTTTCGAAATACTAACATTCCTTGAAGTAACAAATATAACCAGCTAATCTGCTAGGCTCATGTCACGAGGCGGGCCAATTTTCAATTTAATAGATTAGCTTGAAAACGAACGGAGTTTAACATGGATAAAAGAAGAGTAGGACAAACGAAGCTTGAAATAGACAGCCTTGGACTTGGTGGCGCGCCACTCGGCGGAAATTTTGTAGACCTTGGGTATGCTCAAGCTGAAGAGTTAATTCAAGCCGCTAAAAATATTGGCATCGGCTATTTTGACACGGCACCTTGGTATGGCTTTGGTCGTTCAGAACGTGTGATGGGGGACGTTCTGCGCGGCAGTGAATATATCCTATCTGATAAAGTTGGGCGCTTGCTTGCGCCCGGTCCAGTCAAAAATCCAGCCGATTTCGGCATGGTTGACCCTCTGCCGTTCAATGTTGTTTACGATTATAGTTATGACGGGATCATGCGCGCTTATGAAGATAGTCTACAAAGGCTAGGTCTGGATAGAATTGATATTTTATTGGTGCATGACATTGGAGAATTTCAGCACGGCCAAGATCATATGAAACATTTTAAAAGTCTAGAAAGTGGTGGTTACCGAGCAATGGACGAGTTGCGCACTGCAGGTTTGATAAAAGCAATTGGGCTAGGGGTTAATGAAAACAAGGTATGCATGGATGCTTTGGCAATAGGGGATTGGGACGTGTTTCTGCTTGCAGGCCGGTATACTCTCCTTGAGCAGACAGCAGTTGACACATTATTTCCAGCCTGTCGCAAGGCTGGCACGTCAATCATCTGTGGTGGCCCTTTTAATTCGGGTGTTCTTGTTGGGCGTGATACTTGGAATTATGCAAAGGCCCCCAAGGAAGTGATAGACAAAGCACGCGCGTTGGGTGTTGTTGCAGATGAATTTGGCATTCCTCTTCCTGCGGCTGCACTACAATTTCCCTTAGGTGATGAGATCGTCTGTTCTGTTATACCGGGCCCCAGAGACAAGGGCGAATTGGAGCAGATCGTAACTTGGTTCAAGACACCTATACCCACAGAGTTTTGGGCTACTCTTAAAGCAAAAAATTTGATGGAACCGTTAGCTACCGTTCCTAGCTAAACGGCCGTAAAGCCGCCATCAATCGGCAGGCATACGCCTGAAATCATTGCTGATGCATCCGATAGAAGGAAGACAATAGGTGCTGCGCAATCCTCTTCAGTTGCCCAACGGGTAAGCGGCATAGCCTCCAAAAGTGGGCCGCCAATGTCCTCCCGTCCCCAATACCATTCTGACATAGGTGTCATCACAACAGTTGGATTTACAGCGTTAACGCGAATGTTATACTTTCCCAGTTCTAACGCGGAAACTCGTGTCATCGCATCGACTGCGCCTTTAGAGGATGCGTACGAAATATGTCCAGCTAGCCCAACAAGCGAGGCCTGACTAGAAACATTTACAATCGAGCCACCCAGCCCAGCTTTGATCATCCCCTGAGAGGCGTACTTTGTCACTAGAAGTGTACCGCGGGCATTCACACT
>CACDPP010000076.1 GCA_902554705.1 Paracoccaceae bacterium | reverse complement strand
CCACCTCGATTATCATCCACCTGCCCAAAAATTGTTGCATTATCCCATGTTTCGCACGGCACTGTATTGCCTTGTCCATCGGGCCGAGTTGCAAAACGGTTGACGAGTGTTGCTGAAACCTTGCTCGGCTTCCAGCCGAGACGTAATGGCACATGAAGCACGTGCATCCCCAAATCTCCCATGCAGCCATAAGCACCATTAACTTCAACCATTCTTTTCCAGTTGATGGGTTTGTCGGGATTTAGATCAGAAGAATGAAGGAAAGCCGCTTCAACTTCGATGATGTCACCAAAATCGCCTGCCCGCACGAAATTAATTAACTTTTGTGCCCCTGGAAAGAATGGCATTTCTGAAGAGCAACGGACCAAGGAATTAGGGTGCGCCAATATTGAATCCTGGATTTGGCGGTTAGCGTCCGCGTCTATACCAAATGGCTTTTCACCAAAAAGGTGTTTTCCTGCAGCCAAGATTTCTGGATAGATGCTGTGGTGAAGATTATGGGGTACGGCACAATATACAGCTTCAACAGTTTCATTAGCTAGAAGTTCATGGTAGTCGGCAGTGACCTGTGTAACTGATGGGACATTAGCTGAAAACCAATTGGTAAGCAGGGGGTTCAGGTCACAAACTGCAACGATTTCAGGGCGTGCTTTCGTTTCTGTCAGATGAAACCACCGAGCGGCAGATGAAGCAAATTCCCTTCCCATCAAACCGCAACCAATCACACCAAATTTGATAACGCGCGTCACGAAATCAAACTAAATGCACTGGGCCCTGATAAGCCTTCGTGAACGACGGCCATAAGTGCCTTTGTCATACCAGCCGGGTTGGCGTGGTGGATTACGTTGCGCCCATATACGATGCCCTTCGCTCCTTGCTCCATTAAAGCAGAAGTTCTGGTTAAAATCTCTTCATCAGAAACTTTGCCACCACCCCTAACCAAAACAGGGATACCTTGAGCAATCTCGATGACTTGATGATAATCTTTAACCTCATCGCAAGGGTCAGCCTTTATGATGTCGGCTCCAAGTTCCACGGCCTGACGCACCAAAGCTAGTATTTTGGTGATGTTGCCATCGACCATATAGCCTCCCCCTGCCTTTGCATTGTCTTGCATGACAAGGGGTTCGATCATAAGCGGCATTCCAACCTTCTCGCAAGCCCCCTTCAATATATTAATATTTTTGATGCAGGCCTCGTGCAACTCAGGCTGATTGGGCAACATCAAGAGGTTGACCACAACACAAGCAGCATCAAGCACAATGGCTTGTTCTACTGCATCCTCAATAATGACTGAAAAAAGCTTCTGGGGCAGAGGGTTCCCGTACACATTTGCAATGTCTGTCCGCAACACCAAGGCGGGTCGTGATTTGCCTGGGATCGCTTGTAGGATTGGTGCTGTACCCGGTGTAAGTTGAATTGCATCAGGTGCAGCAGCAGCAACGATGCTAATAGCGTTGTGCATATTCTCTATTCCATTAAGAAAGCCAGGTTCGTTAAACATGCCATGGTCGATTGCTACATCAAAGCAATTTCCTGATGTGCCAAATAGCCGTTTCATGCGTGCCGACTTCATTTGAAATACTCCTTATTAATAATTCTAATTTAAAACACAAAGCCACTTTAGCTGAAAGATAAATCTGTTAAGCTGATATGTTATTAATTCGAAAATTTACAAAATACTTATCTTTATGTTTTTTTCCTGCCTCCTCTCTAAAGTATCCTTTGTTTAATTTCAGTCATGGTTAGGAACTACAATTGCACGAACTTCACCCTTTGGTGGTGGAGACGAAATTGCCAGTGCAGCCTCCTCTAGTGAAATAACCCTGCTTACCAGAGGTGAAACGTTTATTGTACCATCTGCGATCATTTTCGCAGCCCGCTCGTGGGTAAACGGATTAAGAAAACTGAAGTGCATCTGGATCTCTCTGAACAGCATGTCAAATGGCTCGATTGGCACCTGTTCACCTTGCGATATAACACCTAAAATGACTACTCGCCCTCCACTGCGCGCAAGTTTGTGTGACAAGGTCACAGTAGCACTAACGCCCGCACATTCGACAACCAGATCAGCGCCTTCTAGCCAAATATCTCTTACCTCACTCTCACTACCAACGGCATAATCTGCACCTATATTGAGGCCCAATGCTTGCTTTTCTGGGCTTCTGGTCAACAACAAAACCTTAGCGCCTGCAAGTTTAGCTAGTTGTACAGCCATCAAACCAATAACACCACCGCCG
>CACDPP010000075.1 GCA_902554705.1 Paracoccaceae bacterium | reverse complement strand
AACTGCGATGCAACATATAGCTGGTGTGCCAGGCCATCTTCATCACCTATGGCAACCAATTCCGTAAATCGCGGGCTAAACGCGTTGATTAGTGGTGTAGCTATGCGCGAAAATCCTGATACCACTGCCCACGCCAACATATAAAAACCAAAACTCTCCAGAGAAACCATTCTACTAAGAATCATTTTGTCCGCTTGCGATAATACCATACTAAGGACCCCAATTAACATTATGGCTCCGACATACTGTTTTACAGTGAGCAACATCTTTGCTGAAAACTGCGCTGAGTGCTCAGTGGTATCAATCCTTCTCCACAATGACCAACGCAAAACTCCAGTCTGCATAAAAGTTATAACTATCTGCCATGAAAAAAACGTGTAAAGATCACTGCTAATAAACCACAACACCGCAACGGATCCCAAACCTCGCAACGTTCCAAAAATTGCTAGTATAGTGGAGCACTCCACTTGTCGTTGAAGGCCCATAAGCCCGCCAATGTAGAGTCCTGAAGGAACTTGGACCACCAAAGAGATGGCCATCAGCATCAATACACCGCGAATTAGGTCTGGCGAAAGACTTTTAGCCTCAAACCATCCCGCCCCAAAAAACCAAGCCCCTAGTAAAATTCCCAACCCTGAGACTAAAATGATAAACCAGTAAGCCACTTCTAAACTTTTCAACAAAACTGGAATAGTTTTTTTCATTTCAGGCCGCGCAGAACGCCAGGCAATCTCAGTCGTTGCCGTTAATGATACCGATACGTCAAGTATCCCTAAAATTGCAACCCAAGATAGATAAAACCCAATCAGCCCATAGCTCTCCACACCTAAAATTAAAATATAAAGAGGTGTGAGAAACAGCATGAGTATGGTTAACCATAAATTCGACAGGAGGTTTGCCGATATATTTTTACCAAGAAGACTCAATATTTTAGAACTACAAATTACAACTGTTGTTGATACTTTTCACCAAACTTACTAGCTCAATCTTTTCAAGTATCCGTTAAGTGCAACGCTTACTGACAATTTAGGTTCACTCTGCTTTAATAGTGACACGACGTATATCTGTGCTTTAATAGAAAGTTTGTTTAACTATAATTACATCCGGATGAAGGTCAGCAATTAGAAATAACTTCATATTTTAGCCCCCTTTATAATGCAATGTCGACCGGATAACATCAGCGACTTTTTCGATTTCTTCTTCCGTCAAATCAAAATAGCTTGGCAAATTTATCGCGCGCTTATATAGATCATAGCTTACTAAATTTTCCCGCCTTTCTTCAAACATCGGCAGGATAGAAAGTGGCCAAAAAAATACACGCCCATCGATGTTGTTTTCCTTGAATGAAGCTAGTAATGACTCGCGGTCAAAGGGTACACCTTCGTCAATCACGATAGTTGGCATCCAATAACCGTTCACCGTCTCTGGCGGTTCTGGGTTCATTTTCAACGGTAAATTTCTAAAGTGTTCAGCGTAACAATTAAAAACTTGTCTTTTCCTAGCAATCAGTTCGTCGATACGTTCCATCTGTGCACAGCCTATGGCGGCCTGGATATTAGACATTTTGTATTTGAATCCCACTATGTCCGACCAAAATTGTTTTCTTTGCTGACGAACACGGCCATGATTGCTTAGGCTTAGTACCTTTTCGTAAAGCAAGTCGTCTTGCGTTACGAACATCCCACCCTCCCCTGTTGTCAACGTTTTCGTGCCATGAAACGAGAAAGTACCAAAAGTCCCCATCGAACCGGCACGTTTGCCATACCACTCAGATCCTATTGCTTCCGCCGCATCTTCAATCACTGGAATGCCATACTTCTGACCAATCGCAAGCAACGCTTTCATGTCACATAGATTACCATATAAATGCACTGCTATTATGGCTTTGGTGTGTGATGTAATAGCGGCTTCGATTTTAGCAGGATTAATGCACCAAGTATCTTCCAGAACATCAACAAAAACTGGCCTAGCGCCCAGATGAACAGCCGGAGCGGCCGATGCTATCCAATTGGTGTCACCAATAATAACTTCGTCTCCAGGACCGATACCAAGAGCACAAAGTCCCATGTGCATAGCTCCAGTGCAGCTTGAGGTGGCAATCGCATATTTTGCGCTGAGATGTTCAAGGAATTTATTTTCAAATTTAGTAATATATTGATAGCAGCGATCTCCCCAACCATTGGTAGCAGCATCGGTCGCATAACTAATCTCAAGATCAGTTATTGATGGCTTGGTATAATGAATTTTTGACACTTTATCTTTCCTATTCACGATGATTATCAGACACGCGTTAGATGCCTAAAATACTCTATTTTTTATCAATTTCATTCAGCCCAACCAAATTGATCAGCTTTCGTCTCATAATGATCATCGTCATTTACAACATGCT
>CACDPP010000074.1 GCA_902554705.1 Paracoccaceae bacterium | reverse complement strand
AAATAGTCCAACAGCCAAAGCTTTTGGGATTAAAAAAGCTGGGTGGAAATATAAACAGCGAGGTCTAGTTTGCGCGGTAAATCATGAATATTCATCGAATAATACAGCATATCAATATTTCCTCCCAGAAGGCCCATTAGCCATTTTACCAATAAAAAATAATACTGCCTCAATTGTCTGGACTGAAAGTATTCAAAATGCAGCTACAATCTCAGAAATGAGTGAAGCGGAATACTTAAGCGTCCTTCAAAATAGGTTTGGTGATTTTCTAGGCAAGCTCAAACTTACTGGTAAGAGGCTTTCCTTTCCTCTTAAATTATCAATCAGCGAAAAATATGTTTCAGATAAATTTGCTGTCATAGGTGACGCAGCTCACGGATATCATCCAATAGCCGGTCAAGGTTTGAATGCGGGGCTGCGCGATATAGCTGCTCTTGTTGATGTCATTTCCTGTGCAAGAGAACGAGGGGAAGACTTTTCTTCAATAAATATTTTGAATAGATATCAGGAATGGCGGAGATTTGACAATCAGACACTAGGATTTGCAACTGATAATTTAAATAAAATATTTTCCTCCTACGATCCCTTATTTGGCTCTTTGAAAAACTTGGGGATGAAGATGATCGATAAGTCTAATCGGGCAAAAAGAGTCTTTATGAGACAGGCAGCGGGATTAAACGGGGACTTACCTAAGTTAATGCGTTAATTCAGCAATCGAGCTTCGTCGGCGAGCATGATTGGTATACCTTCCCTTATGGGATAAGCTAAACCAGCTGATTTTGAAATCAGTTCCTGATTTTCTTCATTATATTCAAGCGTATCCTGTGTTAAGGGACATACAAGTGCTTCAAGCATTTTACGATCATATTTTACTTTATTTGTCATTGAAGCACCTCATCATCCGAACCGCCTCTAAGACTAAATTCAAACAAAGTAGTTAAAGTTTCACGACGAGTTTCAAGCGATGGAGCCTCCAAAAGAGCCTGTTTATCCTCAAGATCGAAATCTAGCATCATTGATAAGGAATTTATTAGTAGTTCATTATCTGCTTCTTGCAATGTTTCCCAGTCTGTTGATAACCCCTCACCTTCCAAGAATTTACCAAGTAAATTGAAAAAACCATCTCGATCAAATTTACTGTCTTGTTCAGGAACCTCACCATCTTTTTCAAAACCATCCCATTGCACATTAAAACGGCGATAGGGCGTAAAACCCTCGATTTCATTATCAAGCCTATATCTACTTATACCGGTGAGAGTAATCATATATCTTCCATCCTCTGTTTCAGAAAATTGAGTTAACTTCCCTGCACAACCAATTGAATGAAGTCTACCATCGTTGCCTGTAGGTTGAAGCATACCAATCAACCGGTGCGGCGTTTTTAGACAGTCTTCTATCATTGCTAAATAACGTGGCTCAAATATGTGTAATGGAAGCCTTGACCTCGGAAGTAAAACTGCCTTTGGAAGTGGAAAGATTGGAATCGTTGGTGGAAGATCTATTTTCTTAGACATACAAGGAAACTAGTTTGAATATTGATTTAAGCAAATATCAAAGAACTTAATTTTCGTCGTCCATTCAATACAATTGTATTGTTTGGTTCTAGCGCCTCAAAAATAATAAATAACTGCGATTTTGCTGCCCCATCATTCCATTCTCTATCCCTTTTAAATAACTCCAATAACTGATCAACAGCTTCTTCTATTTGCCCGGCACCATGCAAAGACTGTGCAAGTTTGAACCGAGCGTCATGATCATCTGGCTTTTTCTCAACTAATACTGCCAGGTCATTAATTGGACCAGCATCCCGGGCTTGCTTAGCCAACTCAATTTGAGCATGAATAGGTTCAATCTCTGGGCCCTGGGATATCTCCAGTGGTGCTCCATTTAAAATTGCCTCAGCTTGATCCAAATCATCAACAGCAATATGACACTTTATGAGCCCAATATAGCTTTTTTAAGTTATTGGCATCCTCTTCCAATATAGCGGAAAATGTTTCTATTGCGGCTTCAAAGTCACCCTCATTAAGCATTTGTTCAGCTGACGTAACTGCATTGTCAAGGCCACTTTCGACCTCACCACCATTTGCGGCTACCACCCGGTCCACGAAAGCCTTGATCTCAGAAGCCGAAACTGCTCCTTGAAAACCGTCTACTGGTTGACCGTTAGAAAAAGCGAAAACGGTAGGTATTGACTGCACCTGCATTTGCCCTGCAATCATCTGATTTTCATCGACGTTGACTTTAGCCATGTCCACGGCTCCATTTGTGGCCTTTACCGCTTCTTCAAGCTGAGGGCCCAATGTTTTACAAGGGCCACACCAAGGCGCCCAAAAGTCCACAATTACTGGTCTTTCCTTGCTTGCCTCAACTACATCATGCATGAAAGTAGCCTCGGATACTTCTTTAATCACCGATCCATCTGTATTTTGTTCAAATTCCAACATAATTACCTCCGTGCCTTCTTATT
>CACDPP010000073.1 GCA_902554705.1 Paracoccaceae bacterium | reverse complement strand
CAAATCATGACGGCTGTAAGCTCTTTTACCTCGGCTGCAGAGGGCGCTGGTGCAGAAGCTTCTGATGCTTTTAAAACTGCACTTTCTTCGGTGGTTAATGTTGTAAAGGATAAGGCGGCGAAAATTAATGATCCAAATGCTGTGGCTGGAGATAAGAAGCTAGATTTTACAAAAGCTTCTGATTTAGCTCTTATTAAAACTGAAGTAACAACAAAAGCCACAAAGCTAACAGGTATTGATGTGGCAACGATAAATGCACTGGTGAACGACACAACAGACGCTATTAAGAATGTGACCGATAAGATCTCAACAGTAACAGATTTAAAGTCAGATGCCACTAAGAATATCTTCTCGACAACACAGGTTCTACGAGATCAAGTTAAGGATGCCGCGGTTGCTAAAAAAGCTGGCGGAGTAGCAAATATTGCTTTTAAAAGCAGAGCAGAGGTGGATACCCAAGCTACAAATAAAGCTCCGCAGGATATTAAACTCACAGGTGGAGGAACGATTAGCGAGAGCGCTAGTTCTCTTGATATTGGTATTGTAAGCACTGTTGATGTTGATCAGTCTTCTGGAGCAGCCTTCAAATACACATTGGTAGGTAAAGACGCGGCCTTCTTCACGCTTAATGAAAATACAGGCGTACTTTCCTTAAAAGCAAAGCCAGATTATGCGGAGAAGCCTTATTATGAGGTGACGATTGTTTCCAAGGATACAGGCGGTAAAAAATATGCAGAAACATTCAAAATAGGCGTTTTAAAAGAAAGTCTTAAAGATGGTATTTCAAGTAATAATAAGCTCGAGCCAGACACTTCCAATAATGCGAGTGGCAGTGAAAGTGGAACTAAAAATGACATCCAAAAATTACTGGAATCCATAAGCGTTTTCGCTGAAATGGGTGATGCGTTTACCTTTAATTCTACCAATAATGGCCTGACATTGGTGGACAAAAAAGACAGTGATATCTTCAACGTCAATGCTCCTTTTTCAAAAATGCCACCGGGATTTGCAATTTTTGAAATTGTTTCATCAGGATCCATCACAAACAAAGCTGCACATGTAACGGCTAAAACAGACGGAAATTCATTAACTTTATCTAATGTATACACCGAGGCAGCCAGCCTCCAGGTTCCTTTTGGTTTTCCTCATGGTATTTTGATGAACAATTATTTCGCGCCACCAAAAGAGGTTAATTTAATAGAGGTTCAGTTAAGGGAAAGTTATGCAAAAGGAGACAGTAGTACTCCAGACCATCATTGGTTAACATTTGAGTTCTTAGATTCTTCAGGCGGAATTGTAGCTACCAGCGGTATAATCTTGGGAAGTCAATCTTACAAGTTTGCTGAGAAGGGACCCATTTCAATCCACAGCTTAAGCTCTATAAAAAGTGTATTGAATTTGTCGACGAGCCAAACGAAGGAAGCAAAGGATGCTTTTTTTGATGTATTCGAAAATATTGTTTTTGATGATTATGACAGTAAAGGTCCAGTATTTACTGACTTCTCTATCAAAACCGCCAAACCTTCTTTAGGCGAAAAGATTACGATAGAATTTAAGGCAACAGATGACACTCATGTTGGTTATTTTAATGCGAGTTTTTCTTCAGTTGATGATCCAAATAAAAAAATAAATATAAAAGCACAAAATAAGGCAAATACTGATAAACTCTCAGAGCATTTTGATTTCTCGCTGAATTCCAACAATTTTTATGAGTTGAGTGTTCCATTACTTATTGATGGAGAGCTAAAGGGCGGAAATTATAAATTGGATAGCTTCAGCGCCTCCGATGCAAAAACAGTAAAAAATCCAATTATTAATAATGAATCAAAATATGGATCTAGTGTTAAAAATGCTGAAAATGCCAAATTTTTTAATGATCTATTGAACACCGATCTATTCGTCACAATACCAGTTTTAGAGAGTAACCCTGGTTTGGCTGTAATTAATGAACAAGAATCTAATGCTACTTTGGAGCGGGCTAATTCAATTTTACCTGATAAATTAGTTAAAGGAACAGTTTTCCCCAACGGCGAGGACTGGTTCAAATTTGATTTGAAAGCATCAGGAACTATTGTGGCGCAAATGGATATGGGAAGCCGGTCAGCCGACCTTAAACTGTATGGCCCAGATAAAAAAGAAATAGTAAGCAAAGAGGTTGTAAAAAGTGGAATGATTCATCACACAGCATCGGATTTAGGCGAATACTATATTTTAGTTACAGACGGAAACATTAATAATTCAGCCTATGAGTTAGTTTTAGACATTGTTTAAGTATAAAATTCCAGCATTATTTTTTAAATTAAATATAGCTTTTCCTAAACAAATTCTATCCCTGCCGTTATCAACAGTAAGACATATCCAATATAGTCTTAACTTCGCAAATTGGGGGCAGAACTTACAGGTTCTGTCCCTTTTTTAAAATCAATAAGATGGAAATCGAAAAATCTTATGAAAATTTGACAGAAAGTCTGTCGGTATATAACTTGATCGCAAATAGTTACAATCTCGAATGGGGGTTCGATTATGTCTATTAACTTTTCAAACCGTTCAAAATTGACGGCAATATCACCACTTGCTTTAGTTACATTGTCTGCATGTCAAAACTTT
>CACDPP010000072.1 GCA_902554705.1 Paracoccaceae bacterium | reverse complement strand
AGGCACTTAAAGCTGGCGAAGAGCCAAATCCTATTTATGGAGCCAGAGGGAAACAGAGATCTTTACATAACAACTACCTTACGCTTCCAGTTATCTTTGTAATGCTTGGTGTTCATTACCCAATAATTTTTGCTACAGAATATAGCTGGTTAATTCTTGGACTGATTTTGATAATTGGTGCACTGATAAGACATTTTTTCAATACTAAGCACAAAGGCTTGCCAGCGCCCTATTGGACATGGCTAGCGGCTTCTTTCCTCGTCGTTTGCTGTATCTCACTATCATATGTTGGAGGGCCGACTAACGAAGATTACGAGATAAGTAATCTTAATCTATCAAAAGACGAAGTACATAATTCCGCAGTCGAATTAGTAATAGAGAGATGCAGTGCTTGCCACGCAAAAGAGCCTGTTTGGGATGGCTTGGCTTTTGCGCCTAAGGGGGTTTATCTTGAAACAGAGGCGCAAATTTTAAAAATGGCGAATGAAATTTATTGGCAGTCAGCAGCTTCTTGGGCCATGCCTCCAGGAAACATAATATGGTTGGATGATGAGGAGCGAGCTTTATTGTCTGAATGGCACAAAAAGTTAAAAGATAATTGAGGTAAAAATGAACGAATATCCTCGAGATATGGTTGGTTACGGTCAAAAAAGGCCACAGTCGACTTGGCCAGATGGCTCGAAAATAGCCGTTCAATTTGTCTTAAATTATGAGGAAGGTGCTGAAAACTCTATTTTGCATGGTGATCCAGCCTCGGAAATTTTTCTATCTGAAATAATTGGTGCGGCTCCATTTGAAGGCGCGCGGCATATGTCCATGGAGTCAATTTATGAATATGGCTCAAGGGTAGGTGTTTGGCGTATTTTAGATTTATTCAGATCCAGAAAAGTACCCATAACTTTATTTGCTGTTGCAATGGCAATGCAAAGAAATCCTTCAGTGATTGAACAAGCACTAAAAGATGGACATGAAATCGCATCACACGGATACAGGTGGATTAATTATCATGGAATGCCAAAGTCAGAAGAAATGGCCCACATGAAGAAAGCAATCGAAATCCACAAAGACATTTGTGGTGAGCGTCCACTAGGATGGTACACTGGTAGAACAAGTGAAAACACACGTGATTTGGTTTCAGAAGAAGGTGGTTTCATTTATGATGCAGATGATTATTCAGATGATCTTCCTTTTTGGAGCAAGCAGGTAAAAAAGCCTCATCTCATTGTTCCCTATACTCTTGATGCAAATGATATGAGATTTGCAACCACCCAAGGATTTAATACAGCAGATCACTTTTCTAATTATCTTATCGATGCATTTGATACGTTATATTCTGAAGGCGACATATCGCCGAAAATGATGTCCGTGGGTTTGCATTGCAGAATAGTTGGGCGTCCTGCAAGATTTAGGGGGCTCGTCAAATTTTTAGATCATATACTTTCACACGAAAAAGTTTGGATAGCCAAGCGTATTGATATAGCTAAGTATTGGACTGAAAAATTTCCGCACCCAAGTTTTTAAAATAGTAAATAGTTATTGAGGTTTTTGAATGGATAAAGAGACACCTCCATCAGTAGCAATGGGAATGGTCAATTTGGCATCACCTAGAATGGGAACCAAAATTCATTCAGTGAGTGATGATTTTTTTGCTGAAGCACCTAGAATGCTTCAGGATACAATACCTGTCTTTGTTGCCGAAAAATTCGATGAAAATGGGAAGTGGATGGATGGATGGGAATCCCGTCGTCGTCGTCAAGGAGGTCACGACTGGTGCATCATTAGTTTGGGTGAACCAGGTGTAATAAAACTTGTGGACATAAATACTGCCCACTTCACTGGAAACTATCCACCAGAAGCCAACGTAGAGGTAGGGTATTCATTAGATGGTGATGTAAACAAAGTTGAGTGGCACACTCTTATTGAAAAAGTTAATTTGGGTCCAGATGCAAGCCATATTTTGGAGTCAAAATATTTAAGCGCCGTAAACTTAGTTAGGTTAAATATCTTTCCGGACGGAGGGGTAGCAAGGCTTCGGTTATTTGGAGACGTGCAGCGCGATTGGGCAAATCAAAAAAATGATATCGTTGAGCTATCCGCGCTTCGCTCAGGAGGAAGCGTTTTAGGTTATAATGATGCGCACTATGGTGATGTAAATGCTCTTCTATCTGAAGGCCGCGGTTTGACAATGGGAGATGGATGGGAAACACGCAGACGGCGAGAGCCAGGAAACGATTGGATAGTTGTTCAACTCGGAACCTCAGGTTTCGTTGATGAAATAGAAATTGATACCGCACATTTTAAAGGTAATTTTCCAGATAAGTGTAATATCCAAGCCGCTCTAGTTGAGAAGGGTTTTGATTTAAATTCTGCAGAAAATTGGAAAGAGCTACTACCTAAACAAAGTCTTTCCGCCGACGCCATCCACAAATTCAAAAAAGAAATCGCTAATGACTTCGGTCCTGTTAATGCTATCAGGTTGAATATTTATCCAGATGGTGGTGTTTCAAGACTAAGGATATTTGGTAAAGCAGTATAAAAGATGACTTTGGATAATCTAAAAATCAAGCCTTTATCTAAATCCAACTTTGCACCTTATGGTCAGGTTATTGAGCTGAAAAATGCTGAAAAATTAATGATCAACCAAGGCACGACTACGCGCTTTAACGCACTCGCATCAGTAGATGTGGCAACTGAAAATGGTGAACCAATAATATCTATCTTTGAAGGCCAACGTCGACCTGATCCAATTAAGTTGGAAGTAATGGAAAGACATCCTTTGGGCTCACAGGCTTTTTTTCCTTTATCCAAACACGGTTGGTTGGTTGTGGTTTGCAGGTCGAATAGCTCAGGTGATGAGCCC
>CACDPP010000071.1 GCA_902554705.1 Paracoccaceae bacterium | reverse complement strand
TTTAAGCGATGCCGAAAAGACAGCTATATTGTCTAGATCAAGTAATTTGACAGCAGATCAACTAGTAAAGGGTTTTCAATTTACAACAGACGCTGCCCCAACCAATAATATTGGTGATGGAACAATTACCGTAAACCCTAATGGTACTAATATTCATAACTATGCTAAGGGTTCAGGCGTTCAAAGATTTGATGCCAATGCTACGGCTAACGGAATAACCGCCGATTTCAAAGAGGGTTTTCTTGAACTAGAAATTAGCGAAAACTACGAACTTTCCGACAATTTATCTGTTAGGACAGCTGGTAACATTACAGTCACTGACGGTGTCGTATTTTTCACAGATCCTAATCAGGGCAATAAGGTTATAGAAATTGGAAAGGTCGACGAAACAAAAAATGGGTTAAATGGAACGACGCTCAGAATTAATTTCCATAACGATGCGACAATACCTGGAACTTCAGACCTGAAAAATGGCGATTTTGATGACACTATAAATGAAGTTATGAGTTATAGGGAGACTTTTGCCACTCAAAACCGCACTGAGAATAGAAATGGATTCATTTCAAATTTTGAAGCGCAAGGTGGTCTAATCAACATGGGGGCCATAGCCGATGCCGACCGAACATATAAAAATGTGACCTTGACATATAAGCCTGGTCAAGCTGGTGTGGCTGGAGCTGGTACGGTAAGAGCCCATTTTGAAACTTCTACTGTGGGCGATAATGGTGTCATTTCAGCATTTAAAGATAAAAATGGAGACGCCATCGCGATGGGTGCTATAGCACCTGCTGATCGGACTTATACAGATGTAACTTTATCCTATAAACCAGGACAAGCTGGTACTGCGGGCGGTGGAACGGTGAAAGTCCATATCCAAACTGCCGATGTGCTTGGTACCGAGACAATACAAAAAATTGAAATTGTTGATGGCGGAAAAGACTTTAAGGCTAATGAAATATTGTTAATTCCTGCAGGAAACGGAAATATTTCAGGTGACGAAATCACCATAACTAACGTTGCAGACAACCGAGTTGAAACAATAGATAAAATAGAAATAATAGATGGTGGAAGAGATTTTAAAGTAGGCGAAATTCTTCTTGTGCCAGCTGGCAATGGATTGATTTCCGGTGAAGAGCTCACTATCAACGGTGGCGCCGGAGTGCTAAATGGACATACGCATACTCTTACGGTAGCGAACACAAGTAACACCACGGCAAATGCTACATGGGGTGCTGGTGAGAACGGTTTCTATGATTTTGATGCAAGTGGTGCTCCTGCTGTCGGTGGCGCAAGATTGGCTTACTCTCAAGGTCAAAATAAATTAGAGCAAGTTGTCACCAAAACAATGATTCCTAATCCAGGCGGTGTAATAACAGACCCAGAAACAGGTCAGAGAACAAATGATGTTGAGCAGACGACGTACTCGACAAGGATCCAACAACTAGTAACTGGGTCAACGTATTTGGGTGAAACGAACTTAACAGAGCAAGTATCTACTGGGTACACTCCGGACAGAACAGATAAGGTTCCAGAATATTGGAGCCGGCATAATAAGCGTGTCGATTTTGGTCAAAATTTTACTCTCGATCTATTTCCAACAGATGCAATAAAGGCAGATACAGGTGATCAGGCTAATGAGTTAGATGCTGCGAGTGGGACTGTAGATACATCTGGTCGAACACAAATTTCTGTCCCAACGCCGACTGAAGCGCAAATGGTCGCAACCGCAGATGGTTCCGGTAATGATGATGCGGGATTAGAAACAGCACTCAATACCGTTCAAAATAACATGCGCGTTCAAGTGGACGGTGGTGGAAAATTAAACCTAAATACAAGTGAGTTTTGGTTTAATAACCCAGCAGGCAAATTTGGCGTTCTGCATGGTCCTGCTGCTGTCAGTGATGTGTTTGCAGGTAAAGCGGGTCAGTTTCTTAAACTAGATTATACCGCCACGGGTACCGGGGACGACTATCACGTTGCAGGTTATATTTATAAAGTTAATGCTGATGGGTCACCAGGCGGTGCGCCTATAATTGCTCTTAATGAAACGGGAACAGCAGTTAATTCCAGGGCAAGTGTTGAAATTCCTGATGATGCTAATTACAGATTTGTTTTTGTTGTCGGAACTTACGATAAAACGGGTGGTCGTAAAGCCGGTGCTGACATGACTATCGACAATATAGTTGCCGAAGATCCTTATACAATTGGGACTGGAGCAATAAGTGACTTACTAAAAGCAGTACATTTTGAAAATAATGCAAATGCTGCTAACCCCAATAAAACATTAGTGGCCAAGGTAAGCAATAAGGAAGGCACAACAGTTTTAACTGATGATGCGCTTATAAATATGCAAAATTTTGCATTAACCTCAGAACCTGATGGTCCTTACATGCTGGCACCAACACTGAATTTCACCACACAGCCAAGTGAAGGAGGCACGGGTAGTGCCGTCGTTCTGACTAAGAAAATAGAAGTTGTTCAGGACCGTTTAAATCTTGCTCGAACGCAAGCTGGTTCACAATATGGCGCACTTGAAGAGGCGATAGATAGTACCACTGACCTTAGG
The DNA here is from genome assembly GCA_902554705.1 of Paracoccaceae bacterium. Classification (GTDB taxonomy): domain Bacteria; phylum Pseudomonadota; class Alphaproteobacteria; order Rhodobacterales; family Rhodobacteraceae; genus Salinivivens. Next base: position 310 of record CACDPP010000071.1, on the reverse strand, counting down.
TCACAATTTGCTTTGGGAAGCGGTACGCTCAGTGATTTAAATTTCACAATAGAAACTGTGAATTTGACCAGGCGTCAAATGCAGCAAGATGTTGCTTCTTCTGTATTGGCGCAAGCGAATAAAACCCAGTCTAGTCTTGTGTCCTTAGTTGATGGTTCATACCGAACTTATCTTAACGCACAGTTCTCCCATCTAAAGTAACAAATAGAAACTTATATTACAGTAAATTTCAAGGTCCAGATAGTATCTTTTTATCTAAATAAACTATTGTTTTATAATGTTTTAAATTTATAAGAGCAAAAGCTAATCC
>CACDPP010000070.1 GCA_902554705.1 Paracoccaceae bacterium | reverse complement strand
TTTCGTTGGGTCTATTCCTTTTCAATAATAACGAAGCTCCAGCTAGATATGTTTTCATAGCAGCCAAAGGTTGATTTAATTCATGGCTTATCGCCGCTGACATTTCACCTAGTGCGGCCAATTTGGAATGTTGTTCTAAAGTTTGCTCAACAGCAACTAAGTTTTTTTCAACTCGTTTCCGTTGTTTGATTTCTTCCGTTAATCTTTTATTCAATTCTTTCAATTGAAATGTTTCTTCCTCAAATAAATTTAGACGAACAATATTCTTCCTATTTAAAAGATACAGACTAAAAACAATCAAAAATAGAAGAAGCAGAATTTCAAATGCCAGAATAGTATTAACTTTTTCTCTAACGTTTGAATAGTTAGTAAAACTAGAAATATTCCAATTCAGCAAAGGTATATTTTCGTTAAAACGTATTGCAGATTGAGCATTTAGATACGCACTCTCTTCTTTTAAATTGGTCCACTGAGCCGTTACATTGTAAGCACGTTTTAAAGTATTCTCAGGTGTTTTGATTTGAAAGGCTTGTTCCTCATTCAATCCCTTCCAACTAGGTTCTGTTGAAAGAATTATTATACCTGAACTGTCAGTTATTATAATAGTGTCTCCATTTTTAGTCCAAGCTTTTTCAAATTTTTTAAGGTCAACTTCAATTAATATCACTCCAATAAAGCTACCTCTATACTCTACTGGTCGAGAATAAAAAAAACCAAACTCATTACCCTCTTTTTTAGAAACACTCATAGCTGTTTCTAATGCACCGCTGGAATTATCAGAAAAACGTTTATAAGAAATTTTTTTTTGGAAATTTTCCTTGGCACTGAAGGCAACCAGACTTCCATTTTTATCCAAAAGGGATATCGAAGCGATAGAGATGTCATTTATAAAACGTGAAAATCTATCTGATAAAAGGGAAAAATCTTGAGAAATTAAAGCTTTTGTGATTTCCTGATCGTTCACCAAAAGTTGAGGAATAATCGAGTTTTTTTGTAATTCACTCAGTACATTATTTGTATTTTTTGTTAAATTTAACTGTGCCTGACGCTTAATAACCTCGCTGAATCTCGAAGTAAAAAATGAATTTGTTATAAATAGAACCGTAAGTGTAATAATAAGAAATGAAAGAAGAAATATTCTTGATTTAGTTATAATCTTTGATGGTGATCTGCCCTTTCTTTTAATCACATCGGTAAATTGCTGGTTATCCATAAATATAATATGGCTTAAATTTTTCTTTCTGTTAAGGAGTTTAACTTGCAGCAAGTAATCCTTCAAAGAACGGATAGCCATCTTGGCATCCATGAGCATTCTCAATATGGCGTTCAGGATGAGGCATCATTCCTAGAACACGATGATTTTCCGATAAAATACCAGCAATATTGTCAGAAGCCCCATTGGGATTATCTATATACTCAAAAGCTATACAATTTCTGTCATGGAGCTTCTTTAAATCATCCTCTGATGCATAATAATTTCCTTCGTGATGTGCGATAGGTATAGAGATAATATAGTTAGATGAATAATTATGAGTAAAAGTACTTGATGTATTGTTAACACGCAGATCAATTGCTTTTGAAATAAACTTAGTACCCACATTTTGCTGAAGAATTCCTGGCAATATACCAGCTTCGGTAAGGATCTGAAATCCGTTACAAATTCCTAATGCATAACCTCCACGGTCAATATGCTTAATCACCTCTTTGAAAATGGGCGACTTGGCAGCGATGGCACCGCATCTAAGATAATCCCCGAAAGAAAACCCTCCTGGAATTGCAATGAGGTCAATATTTTTGGGTAATTCTGTTTCTTTGTGCCAAATTGAAATTGTTTCATGACCGGCAAAACGAAGGGCAGAGAGCAAATCTCGATCACAATTTGAACCAGGAAAAATAATAACTGCTGCACGCATTAAATAATCTCTATTTCATAACTTTCTATAACAGTATTTGCTAATAATTTTTCACACATTTCTCGGATACTTTTATTTGCTTTTTCCTCTGAGATCTCATCTAAACCTATTTCTATAACCTTTCCTTGACGGACCGATTTAACTTTATTGTATTTAAGAGAATTTAATGCGTGTTTTACGGCCTCGCCTTGTGGGTCAAGAACTCCCTCCTTTAGCATTACTGTAACCCTAGCTTTCATTATTAATATCCTTTGTTCTGGAAAATTCGTTATACCTATCTAACCAAGGTGGGTTTGGTTTGAGAGTTAGATTTTGGTAGCAGTCCCAACCTATTTGCAACCTCCGTATAAGCATCTGTTAGGCTGCCTAAATCACGTCTAAAAACGTCCTTGTCGAGTTTTTCTCCACTTTTAATGTCCCATAAGCGGCAACTATCTGGGCTAATTTCATCGGCAATTAATAGTCTTTGATACTCTTCTTCAAAAAAACGACCAATTTCAATTTTGAAATCAACTAGTTTGATTCCAACACCAAACATTATTCCAGATAAAAAATCATTTACTCTCAAAGCTAAACCTAGAATATCATCCATATCTTGCGAAGATGCCCAATTGAAAGCTGCTATATGTTCCTCAGATACTATTGGATCTCCAAGACTATCATTCTTATAATAATATTCGACTACTGGACGAGGTAATTGAGTGCCTTCCTCAATGCCTAACCTTTTTGACATCGAACCCGCGGCGTAGTTTCGTACAACGACTTCAAGAGGAATTATTTCACAACTACGAACAAGCTGCTCTCGCATGTTTAAACGCTTAATAAAGTGAGTTGGAACTCCAATATTATTCAATCCAGACATAAAATATTCAGATAAACGGTTATTTAAGACGCCTTTACCCTCAATTACTTCTTTCTTTTCAGAATTAAAGGCTGTGGCATCATCTTTAAAATATTGAACAATCGTTCCCGGTTCAGGCCCTTCATATAAAATTTTTGCTTTACCTTCATAAATTTTTGCACGACGAGCCATTAATATAAATCCATTATGGGAATTTTAGTTCTTTTATGCTCTATTAAGCGAAAGAAATTGACTGGGCAAGTTGTTATAAGCGAAAAACTTA
>CACDPP010000069.1 GCA_902554705.1 Paracoccaceae bacterium | reverse complement strand
TTTAAGCGATGCCGAAAAGGCAGCTATATTGTCTAGATCAAGTAATTTGACAGCAGATCAACTAGTAAAAGGATTTCAATTCAAAACTGACCCAGTGGAAGACATTAATCGAGGTGGTGGCTCTATGTCCGTTATTACGGAAAGCGCTCCGATAAATAATATAAAAACTTATAATCGAGGTGATAACCGTATTAAGTTTGATTCAGACGCGACTTTTCAGCAGGCGGGAGATTTTAAAGGCGGTTATTTGGATGTTGAGTTAACAGGAAATAATGAGACTTCTGATATTCTCTCCTTACAAAATACTACTAGGCTCAAAAATGGAAATCCGATTGACAGTATTAAGATTGTGAACGGAGTTGTTTCCTATAATGACGATGCTCATGGTTTGATAAATATTGGTAAAATTGTTGATGAAACCAATGGAGCTAATGGAAAAAAGCTCAGGATTGAACTATTTGATGATGCCAGTATTCCAGGAACTGGTATTTTAGAGAACGGAAACTTTGAAAAACCTATTGTAAACGAAGGAGCTCAACCAACAAAAACCTATACTGCCGGTGAACACAGAACGGGGGTAGTTGGTAATTATACTATAACTAATAGCGGCAGTGGAGTTGGTGGTACAGGCTATACACAGAAAAACGATACTTTAACTACCGGCCTTGCCAGGGGTAGTGATACTTACAGTTTAAATTTCACAGGTGGTTCTGGCAATGGATTTAGGGCTCATGTAAATGTAGTTGGTGGTAGCGTTCAAATTGTTGAAGTTATTGATAAAGGCTCAGGCTACACTGCTGGCGATGTTTTAACTTTAAATAACGCAACAGAACTTGGTGGTGCGGGAGCCGGTTTTCAGGTTACCGTAAATAGTATTGTTAATTCTTTGGGTAATGGAAATGGGACACAAGGTGTGGAGTTGGTAAAAACTCCAAACTTTGTAGATATACCTGCCGTGGTTCGTCATACTCAGAATGGGCGATACGCTTGGGGTGAGCAATATTCCATTAATGATATCGTGAGAGTTGCTGTCCCAGAAGGTCAGAATCAGGCTGGTGATATACTTTCAACCCACGACCATATTGCTAATGGGACTTATGCTACAGATCCGAATTGGGTAGGCATAGCAAACACGACCTTTAACCCGGCTTATACAATAAATGCACCAATAAAAGAACAAATCGCAATTGGAGATCAACAAGCTGGTGACACGACAATTTATGCGACTGATCCAGTTTCTGGACAGCGAATTGTTGATCAGATTGCGGTTGGTCAACAACAAGCAGGAGATCGTGCTGTTGTAGTAGGGACGCAGAATATACCAGTTGGTCAACAGCAAGCTGGTGATCGAGCTGTAATAAGTGGGACCGTGAATATACCAGTTGGTCAACAGCAAGCCGGTGATCGAGCTGTTAATGCGAAAAACGCTGCAGGTGGAACCTACAGTTGGGGCGAGACTTATCTAGCTGGCTCTAACAAAAAGACACTCGTTGGGGGTAACACACCTACGAACGTTCTCCATACCCAAGCTGGAGCTTATACCTTTGATGCTACAGGGACCAATTTTAATCTCAATTATCAAGTGGGGGATCCAGTACTTCAAAGGATTGAAGTCGGCAATCAATTGGGGTCCGATACCGCCGTTATGGGAGTTGGTGAAGGAGCTGGTGTGGTATTCTACACAAGACAGCAAAAGGTTCAGACAACGATTGAAATTAGTCACTACGAGCGTGACAATATTTCTCACTATGAGCGGGATAATATCAGTCACTATGAACGTGACAGGATTGCTTTCTATACGAGAGAAAAAACCTTGTACACTCGCCAGCAAGCAAATGGGACTATTCGTAAATACAATGGTGAAACTATTGGAAATCAGCAAGCTCACACAGGCTGGGCTCAAGGAAGTAATCCATATATTCAAAATTGGTATTCTTCGGATAATAATAGAGTTTTATTTGGATCAGGAAACACTAACGGTAGTTTTACAATTACTGACACCGAAAACGGTACGTTGATTACTTCAAGTACTGTCGATGGCTCCTATTCAGATAATAGTAAAACTATAACGGTTCCAACACCCTCCTGGCAGGATATGGCGAGCCCGGCTTATGAAGATTTTACGGACCAGTTTGGAGCAACAAGAAAATCAACTCCAGCTGTGGAAGATCGTGATAATCATCCTCTTCGATATGGTCCCGGAGTAAAAGCTGGGGTCGCTAATTCCTCTGATCCAATAGTTGAGTTGATCAACTCTAACGGAGGAAAAGCAGTTAAATTAGATACTGGCTACATTGAATTTCAGCCCGGAAATGGATTCGGTATCTATCATGGGCCAGCAATTGTGAGTGATGAGTTTACTATTTTAGCAAATAAGCCGAAAATTGTTAGGCTCGACTATACCGCTGCCGGTGTAAATGACGATTTTCATGTCGCAGGATATATTTATGAGGTCAACCCAGCCACGGGTGCCCACATCATAGATCCTGCAACAGGCAAAGCTAAAATAACGATGGCGGTTAATGAAACTGCAAAGGTTGAAACGGCTGGTAGAGCTGGAATTACAGTGACAGATGCTGGTACATATAGATTTGTTTTTGTTGTTGGAACCCATGATCTTACGGGTGGTCTTATTGCAGGTGCAGATATGACAGTTGATAATATTGTCGCTGAAGATCCATATGCAATTACCGATGTTCCTATCCAGGAATTACTTCGTGCTGTGCATTATGAAAATTCTGCTGCAAGTGCCGCTAGTACTAAAACATTAACCGCGTCGGTAGAAAGTGCTGATAAATCTCTATTTGTGCGAGATAAAGCCCTTATGAACATGCAGGGCTTTGACTCTCCTGCATCTGACGGTCCATTTATGATTGTTCCTTCTTTAAACTTTACGACCCAACCAAGCGAGGGTGGTACTGGGAGTGCCGTCGTTCTCACTAAGAAAATAGAAGTTGTTCAGGACCGTTTGAATCTTGCTCGAACGCAAGCCGGTTCACAATACGGTGCACTTGAAGAGGCGATCGACAGTACAACGGATCTAAGGTCACAATTCGCCTTGGGA
>CACDPP010000068.1 GCA_902554705.1 Paracoccaceae bacterium | reverse complement strand
ATTTATTCAAACTTTCTTTGGCATCACCATAAAACATGCGAGTGTTTTCTTTAAAGAAAAGTGGGTTTTCGATACCAGAATAACCTGTTCCCTGACCTCTTTTGGATACAAAGACCTGTTTTGACTTCCAGCATTCAAGCACGGGCATACCAGCAATTGGACTGTTCGGATCATCCTGGGCAGCCGGATTAACAATATCATTTGATCCAATCACAATTGCTACATCGGTTGATGGAAAATCTTCATTTATCTCATCCATTTCCAAAACAATATCATATGGAACTTTTGCCTCAGCCAATAAAACGTTCATATGACCGGGCAAACGGCCAGCCACAGGATGAATTGCGAACCTAACTTCTTTTCCTTGACCTCGCAGTCTTTTTGTTAACTCTGAAACCGCTTGCTGAGCCTGAGCGACAGCCATTCCATAACCCGGTATAATGATAACACTATCCGCATCATTCAAAGCAGCAGCAACTCCGTCTGCATCTATAGCGATTTGCTCGCCTTCAACTTCCATGGCCGGACCAGAAGCTCCTCCAAAGCCTCCCAAAATAACAGACACAAAAGACCTGTTCATCGCTTTACACATAATGTAACTCAAAATGGCCCCAGAAGATCCAACTAAAGCCCCAACTACTATAAGAAGATCATTGCCCAAGCTAAATCCAATAGCTGCAGCCGCCCAACCCGAATAGCTATTTAGCATTGAGACAACAACAGGCATATCAGCTCCACCTATGCCCATGATAAGGTGGTACCCAATAAAGAAAGCCATAAGCGTCATAATCACCACGGGAAGAAAGCTTCCGGATTGAAGATACCAAATCAAACACAAAACAGAAATTATAGCAGCACTTGCGTTAAGAGCGTGACCCCCTGGAAGCTTAGTAGCAGCAGATGTAACTTTTCCAGACAATTTCCCATATGCGATTACTGACCCAGTAAATGTTATTGCTCCAATAAATACCCCTAAAAACAACTCTACTCTGAGAATACTCAATTCAATGGCAGATTTTTTGGCTATTAAAGCTGCAAAACCAGTAAGCTCTTTCGCGGTACCTGCTTCCTTAGCTATTGCAACGTTACCCATTTCAAAGTCGGCAATAAATCCTACAAAAACAGCCGCCAGACCTACGAGAGCATGCATACCGGCCACAAGCTCAGGCATTTGCGTCATTTCAACCCTAGATGCCAGCATGTATCCAATAACACCACCACCAGCTATGAGAATTATAGAGAAAAACCAAAGACCAGAACCGGGCCCAATCAATGTAGCAAAAACGGCTAGAGCCATTCCTACTATACCGTACCATACAGCTCGTTTCGCACTCTCTTGGCCAGATAATCCGCCTAAAGATAAAATGAAAAGTATAGCCGCAACAACGTAAGCAGCAGTTGTAAAACCTAAATCCATAGTCTTGTCCTTCTTTAAGACTTCTGAAACATGGCGAGCATGCGTCGTGTAACTAAAAATCCACCAAAAATATTAATTCCCGCCATAAAAACCGACACGGCGGCTAAAATTATCACGAGAAATGATCCTGACCCAATTTGCATTAAAGCTCCAAGAATTATTATGGAAGAAATTGCATTGGTTACCGCCATTAAGGGCGTGTGCAAAGAATGGCTAACATTCCAAATAACTTGGAACCCAACAAAAACAGATAGAACAAAAACAATGAAGTGCTGCATAAAGCTAACTGGTGCAATTAGACCAAGACCTAAAGTAACTAAAGCACCAGTCGCCAGCAGTGTTACCTGTTGTTTTGTTTGCGCTTTAAAAGCGTCTGCTTCTTGCGCCCTCATCTCTTCCGGTGTGAGCTCCTTTGGCTTTTCTTGAGGTTTAGCTGCGATAGCCTGTACCTTCGGAGGTGGAGGTGGAAATGTTATTTCTTTTTTAAAGGTTACAGTCGCCCCGCGAATAACATCATCTTCCATATTATGATTAATTTTGCCGTCTTTCTCCGGCGTCAGATCAGCCATCATATGGCGTATGTTAGTGGAATAAAGAGATGACGCTTGAGCTGCCATACGGCTCGCAAAGTCGGTGTAACCAACAATGGTCACGCCATTATCGCTAACCACTTTTTCATCTTGGACGGTACCCTCAACATTACCACCCGCAGGGGCCGCTAAATCAACAATAACAGATCCCGGCTTCATTGCCTTTACCATATCCTTAAGCCACAGTTTTGGCGCCTCCCTGTTGGGAATGAGAGCCGTGGTAATAACAATATCCATTTCGGGAGCAAGTTCTCGAAATTTCGCCAGTTGCGCCTCTCTGAACTCAGGACTTGAAACTGCGGCATAACCCCCAGTCTCTGCACCATCTTTCTGTTCCTCATTAAAATCCAAGTAGACGAACTCGGCACCCATAGACTCAACCTGTTCAGCAACCTCAGGGCGCACGTCGAATGCGTAAGTAATCGCACCGAGTGAAGTAGAGGTTCCAATCGCAGCTAAACCTGCGACACCCGCGCCAACGATTAGTACTTTTGCCGGTGGAACCTTACCTGCAGCTGTCACCTGACCTGTAAAAAATCGACCAAAATTATTTCCTGCTTCTATTACCGATCTGTAACCAGCTATATTAGCCATAGACGATAGCGCATCCATTTTTTGAGCACGGCTTATACGAGGAACCATTTCCATAGCTATCACGCTGGCACCTTTTTGAGCAGCAGCCCGTAGTCCTTTATCATTTCCGGCCGGATTGAAAAAAGATATTAAAGTATGATCAGCAGTCAGACGCTTCATTTCGCCATCATCTGGTTCACGCACTTTTGCAACAACATCTGCATCTTTCCAAAGGGCGGCTGCTGTTTTCTTAATTTCAACGCCTGCTTCGGAATATGCCTTATCTGAAAAACCAGCTAATACTCCAGCACCACTCTCAATGGCGCAATCATATCCAAGTTTTTGTAATTGAAGTGCGCTATCTGGCGTCATTGCAACGCGCGCCTCACCATCAAAAACCTCTTTTGGGGTACCTATTTTCAAAATTGTTATCCTCTTATTTCAAAATGTAATCCAGGTGGTATCAACACATAATCAAAACTAATTTTACTGAT
>CACDPP010000067.1 GCA_902554705.1 Paracoccaceae bacterium | reverse complement strand
TCTGTTTCAGCTTCGTCCATATTGACGACCCAATCAAGACTTGTTTCAATAACCATAGGGACAGACACTAAACCAATGCCTCTTATTTCAACACTATTTGGTAAAGAAGCTGGTTTAGAAATGCGAATTTTATTATTTTTCTTTACTAATTCACACTGATCGTCAGCAACCAATGTTGACCCCAAAGCGAGCAAATTAATAGCTAAACTCGATTTTCCTGACCCTGAACGCCCAACTATTAAAACCCCAGAACCATTAATATCCACGCAAGTGGCGTGCATTATCTGTGAACCATTAAACGGAATTTTCATTTCCAATTCTTATGCCCGCCAAAAATAAAAAAATAAATTTATAATTTAGAGTACTGTTATTGTAGAGGGCCGCTCTTATTTCTAATCTGATAATTTCTCCGTCAGTTCTGGAACTGCTTCAAATAAGTCAGCTACCAATCCAAAGTCAGCAACTTGAAAAATTGGGGCCTCTTCATCTTTATTAATTGCAACAATTATTTTGGAATCTTTCATCCCAGCCAAATGTTGAATCGCACCCGATATACCGACAGCCAAATATAGGTCTGGAGCAACAACTTTTCCAGTTTGCCCAACCTGCCAATCATTTGGAGCATATCCACTATCAACAGCTGCCCGAGAAGCGCCAACGGCTGCTCCAAGTTTGTCAGCTAATTTTTCGATCATGGCGAAATCATCTTCAGAGCCTACACCACGTCCCCCTGAAACAACAATACCAGCAGATGTCAGTTCAGGACGGTCAGACGCTTGAACTTTATCTTCCACCCACGCGGACAGCCCTGGATTTGCAGAAGAGGGAATGTTCTCAACTGGTGCAGACCCTCCAGTTCCAGCAGCTTCAAAATTTGCAGTCCGGAAAGAAACAACTTTAATGCTGTCAGAAGATTTTACCGTCTGAATAGCATTCCCTGCATAAATTGGCCGCTCAAATGTACTGCCGTCAACAACATTTGTTGAGTCCGTGATGACCATAACATCTAGAAGTGCGGCAACACGGGGGAGTATATTTTTCGCTGAATTAGTCGCAGCAGCTACTATATGCTGGTAATCTGATGATAGAGCGATGATAAGATCTGCTATGGGTTCGGCCAAACCATTGCCGTAAGCATCATCATCTGCACACAGAACCTTAGAAACGCCTTCAATTTGTGAAGCGGCAGATGCGGCTCCATCGCAACCATAAGACGCACATAACACTGTAACATCTCCTAATGATTTTGCCGCGGTGACAGCTTTTGCGGTAGCATCCAGAGACAATTCAGTTCCATTCATTTCTGCTAATAATAAAACAGCCATTACACCGCCCCTATTTCTTTTAATTTCCCAACTAATTCATCGATTGACTCAACCTTAATTCCTGCGGCTCTAGCCTCCGGTTCCCCCGTTTTTACGACTGCTAGACGCGGGCTTGTGTCAATGCCAAAATCCTCAGCAGATTTAATATCTAAAGGTTTCTTTTTTGCTTTCATTATGTTTGGCAGTGAAGCATACCTTGGCTCGTTTAATCGTAGATCGACGGTTACCACTGCTGGCATTTGTACTTTTACTGTTTGCAGGCCGCCATCTACTTCTCGAGTAACAATTGCTGAATCACCTTCAACACTTAACTCAGATGCGAAAGTAGCCTGAGACCAACCCATTAATGCGGACAGCATTTGACCAGTAGCATTCAGGTCATTATCTATCGCTTGCTTGCCACATATGACTAATCCTGGATTTTCTTGCTCAACAACCGCTTTCAGTATTTTGGCCACAGCGAGAGGTTCTACGTCATCGTGTACGTCATCAGAGGCTTTGACTAAAATAGCCCTATCTGCACCCATAGCTAAACCTGTGCGAAGGGTTTCCTGACACTTTTCAACTCCGATTGATACGACAATTACTTCCTCAACTTTACCCGCTTCTTTAAGTCTGATTGCTTCCTCAACCGCAATCTCATCAAATGGGTTCATCGACATTTTTACATTTGCGAGATCAACGCCGCTACCATCTGCCTTAACACGAACTTTTACGTTATAGTCAATGACACGTTTAACGGGCACCAAGACTTTCATAATCGATTACTCCTGTGTTTATAGCCGCTTTGGCGACTCGTAATCCAAAGTTTAATCAGATTTATAATTTTGTAATAGTATTAAACAGGTCAAAATCGTCACACCAAGATAATTCAACGCCGCCGAGTTTAATTTAATGCAAAAAAATAATTACCTATTCGCGCCAGGAACCCAAAGAACATCATCTAATCCATTATTGTTAGCCAGCCGTGCCGCCACGAAAAACCAATCAGAAAGCCGATTCAAAAATTTGATCGAGCTTGGGTTTATCTCTTCCATAGTCGCAAGTTCAAAACTTAGTCTTTCAGCACGCCTTGCTACAGTTCTGCAAACGTGCAAATGAGCAGCCAATTTTGATCCTCCAGGCAATATAAAACTTTTGAGTGGTTCCAATTTCTCGTTCATTTGATCAATTTCATTCTCTAATCTGCTGACCTGGCCAGGAATAATTCGTAATGGAGGGTATTCTTCATCATTATCTTTTTCAAAGTTGGGCCGACACAAATCTGCACCTAGATCAAAAAGATCATTCTGGATGCTCATGAGGCCTTCATCCATCTCTCTTTTAGAATAAAGGCGCGAAAGTCCAACTTGAGAATTGAGTTCGTCTACTGTTCCATAAGCTTCAACCCTCAGGGAGAACTTTGCCACTCGGGCGCCGTTGCCAAGCGCCGTTTCACCGCTATCTCCAGTTTTTGTGTAAATCTTATTCAAAATTACCATATTAATTTCCAGCTCCGCTAAAATAAACAAAGGCCAATATCAATACAACTGCAACAAATTGTGCGACTATCCTAAGTCGCATTATCTTGTTTGCATATTTTTTATTGAATTCCCCACCTCGCCCAAAACCACCGATCCCTGTTAAAAGGACGATTGCCACGACAGCCATAGAAAGGATTACTAGCACAAATAAAGGGTCAGATGCCATTTTTATTCCTGATATTATCACACCAAAAGTTTTTGGTGTTTGTCTCTAAATCATACTAACAAATTAAAGTTAATCCAAATTATACTTTTGCAAGTATCCTATCCAAAAATTCTGTTGGCAGGACTGCCTTCAAAAATGCAGCTAAATAAGTCGAAGTGGTTACATAGTAAGAGGCCTTAGGGGTCTTTGCTTCCAATGCATGCATCAGCTTTTTTGTGACCGCGCTGGCAGGCAATTCAAACCTGTCTTTTTTACCATCTTTATACAACCTGGGAATGAATATTTTTCTGTATTTTTCAGAAAGAGGTGAATGTTCCCAATCAATCCACTTTTCAAAATGTGGTATCGCGTTTTTACGAATATCTGAGGTAATGGGACCTGGCTCTATCAGAATTA
>CACDPP010000066.1 GCA_902554705.1 Paracoccaceae bacterium | reverse complement strand
TGAGGCCAATCGGTAAGTCCAATGGCAACAATCACAACATAAATCGCAAACTCTTCACGCAGCTCTAGGGGCAGGGCAGCTCTACCAATTCCGTTAATGAGTATCGCAACTAAAATTCCAGGAATAGTAAGCTGTACATCTGCTATTCGCATAATGACTGTATCTGTTAAGCCACCGAAATATCCCGAAATTACACCTAAGGTTACTCCTAGTAACATGCCTAAAAAAACGGCTGCTATGCCAACAAGAATTGAAATGCGACCACCGTAAAGAATGGTCGAAAGCATGTCACGTCCTTGGTTATCTGTTCCAAGAAGGTATGCCGATGACCCTCCATCTGACCATGCTGGAGGAAGCTTCCCGTCCCATAAAGAAATCTGGGCCGGATCGAACGGATTATATGGTGCAATTAAAGGTGCCGCAAAGGCCGCAGTAATGGCTATGAAAGTGATTGTTGCAGCAATAATAGCTCCAGGTGTCGTAAAAAAAGAATAAACAATATCATTGTCTAAAAATCGCTGCCAACGAGATTTTGATTGATCGGTTTTAGCCAAGCTATGACCCTCCACGCCTTATTCGAGGGTCGACGACAAAGTAAAGTATATCAACTATGAGGTTTATCACAACGAAAAGCAGAGCAACAAAAATCAAATAGGCTGCCATTATAGGAACATCGACGAAATCGACTGCCTGAATGAACATCAAGCCTGTTCCCGGCCACTGAAAAACTGTTTCGGTGATTACGGAATAAGCTATGAGCCCCCCAATATTTAAGCCAATGATTGTTATCACAGGGACAAGTGTATTGCGCAGGGCATGACCAAAATGAATAGCCCTGTTTGCTAAACCCCGAGCTCTCGCAAACTTTATATAATCTGATCTCATTACTTCTAACATTTCTGCTCTAACCAGCCTCAAAATCATTGTAAGCTGGAACAGAGATAGGGTGATTGCAGGTAAAATTATTGACCGCCACCCATCGACAGTTAATAGGGATGTCTTCCACCCACCAAGCTCAATTACTCCTGCTCTACCAGAAGAGGGAAGCCACCTCAGATATACTGCAAAAAGATAAATTAGGCCGATACCAATAATAAAAGTAGGAAGGCTTACGCCTATTAGACTCACACTCATTATTATTTTACTGACCCATGAATAACGCCGGATACCTGTAAAGACGCCAAGAACTATCCCTATGAATACAGCAATAATAGCTGAAGCAAAAACCAACTCTAGAGTAGCTGGCAGCCTTTCTAAAATTAATTGACTGACAGGCTGTTTAATCCGGTAAGACAAACCAAAGTCACCGTGTGCAACATTAACCATAAACCTCTGATATTGAACTAAAATAGGATCATCTAATCCAAGCTGTTGTCTAATTTCAATTCGTTGCTCTCTGGTTGCGTCTTGCCCAACCATATTATTCACCGGATCGCCGACGAAATTGAACAAAGAAAAACTTATGGCTGACACAACAGCCATTACCAAAAGAGCCTGGGCTAACCGGTTAAGAATAAAGTAAAACATGAAACCTGCTAAAAAACAGGGGGGCCATTGAAATGGCGCCCCTTATTGTTGTAATTTTATTTGAAGACTACGTAGCGCGGTCTTAAATGATCGTCTGCAGCGATTGGCACATCAACATTGTCCTTCATACTCCAACCAAGTACTTGGTGGTGAATAGGCAAATATGGCATTTCTTTTTTAATTATTTGCCAAGCCTCATCGATGAGAGCCGTACGCTTAGGAATATCAGTTTCAGTTTCAATTAGCCTAGTTATTTCATTTACCCTAGGGTTATTGTAACCGATACCGTTCCATGATCCTTCTCCGTGGAAAAGATAAGTGAACACATAGTGACTATCCAACGTAGATACACCCCATCCTAACATATAAAAGTCAGAAATTCTTTTTTGGATCTTTGGAAAGTGCTGCGCTTTTGGAATAGCGTCTAGGTTCACTTTAACCCCAATCTTCGCTAACATTGCGACTGCAGCTTGGCAGATTTTTTCATCGTTATTATAACGATTGTTGGGACAATCAAGTTGAATTTCAAACCCATCCGAATAACCAGCTTCAGCCATTAAGCTTTTAGCTTTGTCTAAATCAAAACCGTACTGCTTATCGAGTTCAGGTGTATTTCCTAAAACACCTGGCGGTGTAATAATACCAGTAGGAAATGACAATCCGTCCATAACAACTCTCTGAATAGCGTCTTTATCTATCGCAAGATTAAAGGCTTCTCGAACTCTTACATCTCTGAAAGGATTTGCCCCTTTAATATTTGAACTTCTTAATTCATCAAGGCTTTGGTCCATACCAAAGAATATAGAACGGACTTGTGCTACAGTTTTTGTCGTCAAGCCATCTGTTGCTTCAATACGTTTTAAATCCTGTAACGGAGCATCCAATACAAAGTCGACTTCACCAGATAGCAATGCAGCGACACGAGTTGCAGCATTTTTAATAGGTCTGTATTCTATGCGATCCACATTACCAGGATACATAGAGTCGCCCCACCAATTTGGGTTCCGATTAAGCACTGAAAGCTCTTCTGGTGCTCTGCTCATTAGCATGAATGGTCCAGTCCCGTTCGAGTTTCGGACTGAAAATGTTTCTTCTTCCGCGGCGAAATCCTGAGGTTTTTCCACTCCATTGGCTTTTGCCCAACCGCTATCCATAATATACACATTCGTAAGCGTGTTAGGCAGGATTGGATTTGCTCCATCAGTAACTAGTTTAACAGTATAATCGTCAATCACTTCAATCTTTGAAACAGTTTTTACTTGCTCTTTGTAATCTGAAGATTCTTCAAGCGCTCTGTTAAATGAAAAGACTACATCTTCTGCCGTGAAATCAGCACCGTCATGGAATGTCACTCCTTTACGCAGCTTGAAGGTCCATCCATCTGGTGAAGCCGTCCAGCTTTCTGCTAATTCTGGAACAAGGTTCATTTCAATATCACGAGCAACGAGTGCTTCATAAATTTGTCCATTGAATGCAATTGTTGGGCTCTCATTTTGCGAATGAGGATCCATTGTCAAAGCATCGCCTTGACTTGTCCAACGAAGGACATTTTCAGCATTAGCTGCTGTCGCCATTATCAGGGCAACTGAAGACAGCTTTGCTAGTTTGCAAAAATTCATATCTACCTCCTATATTGTATCATCATATGAGGCTAGGCTTGTTAACTTTTAGTGTCTATAGTTTTTTTATAAATAATTAATTTATTTTGATTAAAAAAGGTTTCGTATGGCTTCACTAGCCCAGGCACTAGAAAACTCAAATAATTGGTTTGCTAACGGAGAGTTTTTCACGAAGTTAAGTAGTCTGGTGAATATTGTCTCTGATAGTAAAAATTCTGTATCTGTCGAAGACTTGACTAGCTACTACGCTGACGGACTTTCCGATATTTTAGAGGAACTTGGCCTCCAAACAGAAATAATTGATAACCCCATTAAAAATGGGCCACCTTTTTTGATTGGAACTAGACTAGAGTCTTCTG
>CACDPP010000065.1 GCA_902554705.1 Paracoccaceae bacterium | reverse complement strand
AATTTTATAGTAAAAATTGTCAATAATTTTAAATTAAATCTGTTTTTGGACATTTTATTATAATTTGCAGTTAATTAAATTAATTTTTGGAATAAAAAAACGCCCTTGATTTGATTAAGAGCGTTTTATTATTTGGGTTTGAATTATAATATTATTCGGATTTATTATCGTCTGGGGTTTCGGACCCACTTTCTTCCACCGCTTCTGTTTCCTGATCATTTATTAAATCCTCATCATCTAACGCCGCCGACCCGATATCGTCAAATAATTCAGCAATTTCAAACTCTGCTTCCTGTTCTTGCTCAGCTGCCAAATCTTGGATAGATTTGCCGGAGGCTTGTAATTCCGCTTCTTCCAGCGACCTTGCAACATTCACTGTCACTGAGGCTGATACCTCTGGGTGTAGCTTAATCTCTATTTCATGTAGACCAAGCTCTTTAATTGGCGATTTCAAAGTAAATTGTTTGCGGTCTATGGTAAAGCCTGCTTCCTTTGCTGCATCTGCAGCGTCTCTAGGAGTAACCGATCCATACAATGCTCCCGTATCAGATGCCGACCTTATAATGGTGAAATTTTGTCCATTTAAGCTGGCTGCTAATGCATCTGCTTCTTTTTTAGTTTCCAGATTATGGGCTTCTAACTTTGCTTTTTCTGACTCAAAAGCTGCTATATTTGACTCAGATGCAGACTTTGCTTTGCCCTGTGGCAATAAAAAATTCCTTGCGTAGCCAGGCTTAACATCAACTACGTCACCCATTTGACCAAGTTTTGCTATACGTTCTAAAAGGATAACTTGCATTGGCTTTGTCTCCTCACTTTACTGCATATGGAAGTAACGCCAAGAACCTAGCTCGTTTTATGGCAGTGGCTAGTTCTCGCTGTTTTTTTGCGGATACTGCTGTAATTCTACTAGGTACAATTTTCCCGCGCTCAGAGATGTATCTTTGCAATAACTTAGTATCTTTATAATCAATTTGTGGCGCATTTTCACCAGAGAAAGGGCAAACCTTACGACGACGAAAAAATGGTTTAGTTGCCATTGTATCTTTCCTTTCAAATGTTGTTATTCAGATCGTTCACGTCGATCTTCGCGCTTACTAATTTGTATAGATGGACCTTCATTGTGAATATCTACCTTGATAGTCAATACCCGCATTATATCTTCATGAATCCTCATGAGCCGTTCCATTTCTTGAACAGCCGCTGGGGGCGAGTCTGTTTTTAAAAAACTATAATGGCCTTTTCTATTTTTATTGATTTTGTAGGCCATTGTTTTGAGGCCCCAATACTCGCTGTCAACGATTTTCCCACCATTTTCAGAAAGTACTTTTTCAAAGTGTTCTATTAAACCTTCGGCTTGCGCATTGGACAAATCCTGGCGCGATATAACTACATGCTCGTATAGAGGCATGACAACTCCATTTTTACGCGTTTCAAAGGATGAGCTTATAATCCGCTCTCATCCACGAGAGACCACGTTGTTACACTGGTGCGGATTCATTGGCATATCTCATATTTAAAAAGCTAATGCAAGTGAGCGATATTTTTAATTAATCATTGAAGCGATTATATTGTCAGAATTTCTTGCCTTGTTTAAATTTTATCCTTACACCGTTTTCTAAATGCTTACTAATGTTCACTAATTTTAGTATTTTGGAGAAAATAATGGCAAAAACATATTTGAGTTCTGATTTTAAACTTAATGGTAACATAAAAAGTCAGGGTGATATTGAGATTGATGGCCAAATCAAGGGTAAGGTTGTTGGTAATTCTGTCTCTGTTTTGGCGTCTGGAAGTGTCGAAGGATCAATTACAGGAACTTCGGTATCAGTTGATGGAAAAGCAAATGGCGTAATTTCTGCTTCAGATTTAGCCGTTGCAAGCTCTGGTACGGTGATGGCAGACGTTACTTACGAAACTTTATCTACCGATAAGGGCGCTAAGTTGCAGGGAAACCTTAAAGTAAAATAATTTCTTAGACTATACCGTTTAGTGTCTTCTACGCCTTCGTCTTGTTTTGTTTTCTGAGCCTACGTTGAATTGGACTTCGGGCAACTTAACAACTTTGTTTAATTCTGGGAAAGAATCTAGTTTGTGAGGGATAGCATTTGCGGCGACAAAATGGTCCTGAAATTTTGGTTCTATGGCTGTTTCGATTTTTTCTATTTGGCTGACTGTAGTTTCAATATCATTACGAGCAGAAATATTGCATAGAGCAATTCTGGCGCCCGTGCCTGCCGCATTTCCCGCAGATTGAACTTTTTCCAAGGGAACATCTGGGATCATTCCTAGAACCATAGCATGCTTTGACGAAATATGGGCTCCAAATGCACCGGCAAGCACTACGCGATCCACCTTTTGTATTTCCATTTCATCCATGAGAAGCCGAGCGCCCGCATACAATGCAGATTTTGCCAACTGGATAGCCCTTATGTCGTTTTGTGAAACAGAGATTTGTGGCCCATTTTCGTCTGATTGGTCATAAATAAGATAAGAATTGGTTCGACCCTCTGGTATGCATCTGGCCGAGCCAGTTGCTTCAGCAGATCCTATAAGTCCGCTTTCATCCATTAGACCTGCCATTCTTAATTCTGCTACTGCCTCGATAATACCAGATCCGCAAATCCCGGTTACGCCAGAGTTTTTTATAGCGTCTTTGAACCCTTTCTCATCAGACCATAAATCACAACCAATTACCCGAAAACGCGGTTCTTTGGTATTCTGATCTATTTCGATGCGCTCAATTGCACCGGGAGCCGCTCTTTGGCCTGAGCTTATTTGAGCGCCTTCAAAAGCTGGGCCAGTGGGAGAAGAGCAGGCTAGTACTTTGGATTTATTGCCTAACAAAAATTCAGCATTCGTTCCAACATCTACGACAAGAACAAGATCATCAGACTTATTTGGCTCCTCTGATAACGCGACTGCTGCTGCGTCGGCACCTACATGCCCAGCGATGCAAGGTAAAATGTAGCATCTACCAGAAGGGTTCATATTGCTAAGGCCTAAATGAGATGCGTTTACTGTAATGGAGTTTGAAGAAGCTAGAGCAAAAGGAGCCTGTCCTAATTCAACAGGATCAATACCCAAAAGCAAATGGTGCATGACTGGATTACAGACGAAAACAACTTCAACTAATGACATCTTTTCGATTTTTGCCTCTGTTAATAGCTGCTTAGCAAGGGTATTGATGGCCTCTCTGGCTACAGTTGTCATTTCTTTATCGCCGCCAGAGTTCATCATTGAGTAGCTAACCCTACTCATTAAATCTTCTCCGAACCTGATTTGTGGATTCATTAAACCAGCACTTTTTAATACCTCCCCAGATTTTAAGTCAGTTAGATGAGCTGCGATCGTGGTGGATCCCAGGTCAATAGCTAAACCGTAAAGGCCGTCTTCATAGAGACCGGGCCAAATCTCTATTATACGCGGTGGGGTGCTCGTATGATCGTTAAATATTGCTAAAGTGACGGCCCAATTTCCCTGTCTCAAAGTTTTCTGCAATTTGCTAAATTGGAAAAAATCCAATTCTACGTTACTTATCCCCCATTGATCCTGGAGAGCTATTTTTAAGCGTTCAAAGTCCCCGCTGGGTTCGTGCATATCTGGTTCTGCGACCTCGACGTAAAATAAACGGGTAGCTGGGTTCATTTTTACTGTTCGAACACTTGCATCTTTTCTAATAACTTGTTTATGCACCTGGCTTTCA
>CACDPP010000064.1 GCA_902554705.1 Paracoccaceae bacterium | reverse complement strand
AGGGCATATGGCAAATATGCCACCTGATTGTATGGGCGGTATGGGACCAGGTCATATGGAAATGATGCCTCCTCATTGTATGGGCGGTATGAGCCCAGGGCATATGGAAATGATGCCTCCTGGCTGTATGGGCGGTATGGATGCTCCAATGATGGCACACATGCCACCACCAGTGATGAACGCTATTACACCCGACCAGATGGTAAATATGCCACCTGAAGTTGCGGGCATGATGCCGGATGACGGTGGAATGGGAGCTCTTGGCGGCGCCCTTGACCCAGGACCAGGTAATGTAGCTCCAATGGATCCAGCAGGCGATGCTCTTAGCGGGGCAATGGATCAAGTTGCTGATCAGGGAGCTGGTGGAGGTGCTCCGGATATGGGAGTTCCGGCTGATGCGGGCGATGCGCCAATGGACGATCCGAACGCACCAGATCCAAATGCACCACCGGATGAGGTAGACCCTATAGTTTAGGTAAAAGCTTTATAAAAAATGGGGTGATAGTTAAAAACCGTCACCCCTTACTTATGTTTGTTTCATAAATCTCGGTATAAAAAAAATTATATAATATCAGGAGAAAAATCATGAGAAGCCTTGGCGTAATATTTTTAGCAGATGTCGTTGGATATTCTAAAATGATGGCTGAGGATGAAACTCGAGCTTTAAACCTAATAAGAGAGTTTCAAAAAGAAATCATTAGGCCTACACTTTCTAAATATAACGGTAATATGATTAAATCGTTAGGCGACGGTTGGCTTATTGAATTTAAAAGTGCCTCTGAATCTGTCGATTGTGCTTTAGAATGGCTAAAGCTAGTCAAGAAACAAGGCAAATTAGAACTTAGAGTAGGAATACACCTTGGTGATGTTGAGCATGAAGAAGGTCCGCCACCGGATGTTTATGGAGGTACTGTTAACATAGCCGCCCGTTTGGAATCTATTGCCGAAAATGGTGAGGTTGCCATTTCAAATTCTACTTATTTATGCTTGGATGAAAACCAGGCGCGTTTATTTAATAACTGTGGAAATCAAACTCTAAAAAATATCGCTACGCCTGTAGAAGTTTGGAGCACTGGTAGATTAAATTTAGGATCGAAGGGTATGAAGAGGGAAGATGAAGGCCCTCTTATTTCAATAAAACCATTCGCTGCTACCTCTGAATTAGCAAGTTTATTTTGCAAAGAAGTAACAGATAATCTGGAAAAATATCTCAACCAAAAAGACTGGATAGATTCTACTGTTCAAAAAAATCCAAGTGACGCCGATTATCAGCTCATTGGCACTGTTTCAGCTAATCAACCGAATTTCGCAGTCGATGTCATTTTAAAAGCCCCTGGCGGAAAAACTTTGTGGTCTGAAAGTTATGGGGCATCATTAAGACAAATAAATCAGTTAGGCGATACCGTTGCGAATACTATTTCAGAAAAAGTCTTTATGGAGATTATGAAGGTTAGGGATAAATACAGCAAATCTTGAAAATTGTATTTTTTTTGGTAGTTTTTATGAATAATATGATAATTAATTTGAACGAATTTGGACAGATAGAGTTTGTAAGATGAACTCAAAAACCCTCAGATCTTTATCGTTAAGCGTAATTTCTTTGGCTGGACAGTTTGGTGTCCGAATTACCGTTGAGCAACTTGAAAAAAAGATATCGCAAGGTCAAATCAAATCTGAGAAAGAATTGAAAAATACCCTTAAGGACCAGGGGGTAAAAGTTCAGCGTCTGAAACCAAGTATAAAAACTTTAATTGAACGTTCCTACTATTTTCCCTGCGTCGCAATTATGCGCGATGGCACAGCGAAAATATTAATTAGCTGTAAGTCAAATGCGGAAAATGTAGTTGAGTTTCAATCAATGGATCCTTTAGATCCATCAAATAAAATTGATATTGAAAACGAGACCGAATTCAAACGTAAGTGGGCTGGATCTGTTTATCTCATCTCCAGTGAAACGGGCATTGCTTCACAGGACCGTGCTTTTGACTGGACCTGGTTCATTCCTGAGCTTTACCGATTTAAAGGCTTACTAGGTCTCACTTTTATCGCGGCCATATTAACAGCTATTTTGGGACTGGCTCCAATCGTATTTATCCAAATATCTCTAGATAAAGTTTTAAATTTTGGAGCAGTATCAACCTTATATATTTTGGTGATGGGTGTATGTGCAGCGCTGATTTTCAATGGCATACTGGGCTATGTTCGTGACTATGTGATAAATTTTATTTCCACATCAATAGAAGCGCGATTAGCCGGTGATATTTTTGACAAAGTAACGGCAATGCCAGCTTCCACTTTCCAAACAGGATCAAGTTCTGAGTTCGAGTCGCTTCTTCATGCCTCCGGAGTAATTAAAAACTTTATCTCGACCCAAGTTCTTAAGACAATTTTTGATGCTACTACCATTTTAGTATTCCTCCCTGTTCTTTTCGGTTACAGCCCTATGCTCGCTCTCATAGTAACCTTATTTTCAATGGCCCATGGAGCCATTACCCTTTTTGGCAGATGGCGCCAGCAAGAAGCTGCCAAGATCACGGGACCGATAGAAGCCTCAAAACGCAGAGTTGCTCAAGCCAATATTGCGGGCATAGAGACGATTAAGGCATTCTCGCTGGAGGCTTCACAACGTCGAGAATGGCGAAAAGTCTCGTCTAGAAGTATACGCCAAAGTATCCAAGGCCAAATTTCCAGCATGATTATAACCAATGTAAACGCAACGCTGACCCAGCTCATGACGGTTGCTATCGTGACGACTGGGGTTCTGTTGGTGCTTGCTGACGGACTGTCAGCTGGTGCTATCATTTCATGTAATATGCTTGGAGGAAAGCTTGTATCACCGTTTACTTCGTTTTTCACGTTTTTTTCAGATTTGAAGAGCTTTAAGTCGACACTGGATTCAGTGGGCAAGAGTTGGAATGGTCCAAGCGAACGGGTGGGCGCTGGAAATGAAATGGTCGTGAAAGGTGAAGTAGTTTGTAAGGACGTTGTTGTTAGATTTGAAAATTCAAATGCTCTTGACGGGCTGACATTAAGTATTCCGGCGAAAGCCAAAGTTGCCATTGTCGGACCTTCAGGTGCTGGAAAGACTACCTTTTTGCGTCTTTGCCAAGGCTTTTTAAGACCAAATACGGGCTCAATGGAAATTGATGGTCAGAATATTCGCCATTTAAGTTTAGATAATTATCGCAGCCAAAATACATTGATAGACGGCAAACCCGTGTTCTTTGGGGCTACCATCGAAGAAAATTTACGAAAGGTAAACCCGGGAATCAGTGAGCGGGAGTTTCAGGAAATACTTGAAATATCTGGCCTACAAAAGGTTTTGGATCAGTTACAAGAGGGTATCTCAACCGAAATCAATCAATTTGGTACGCCATTATCGCAGGGCGATCGTGTCACTTTAGCTTTGGCCCGCGGCCTAATGGCAATGCCTCGTATTCTTTTAATTGATGAAGCACTTGCTAATTTAGATAAATCAACGCAGATTTCTTTTTTTGAAAACTTCTCAAAAATATGTGACTTAAAAACCGTTATAATGGCAACTCATGATCTTCGTTCAACTGCACAATTTGAGCAAATAATAGTGCTCGATAAAGGTGTAGTTGTCGGTCAGGGAGCGCATGATGAACTTTTAAAAACTTGTGCGCTCTACCAAGAGCTATGGGCAATGGAGCAAAAATTAACGGGGACATAAAACTTTACCCGTTGACTTATGATGAGAAACTGAATGGCTGATAAATCTTTTACAGACGGTGAGTATATTTTCCGAGAGGGTGAAAGTGCTGCCTATGCGTATGTCGTAAAATCAGGAACTGTGGAGATCACAAAACACAGTGCTGA
>CACDPP010000063.1 GCA_902554705.1 Paracoccaceae bacterium | reverse complement strand
GAAAATTGAGTATATCAGCGATACAGCCATTCGATCTTTATCGACAACGGTGATGTAAATGGTATCCTTGTGTACTTCTTCCGTAACAGAAGAGACTTCATTAATTACGTTCTTCATATTAATTTTGGCTGCCAAGTCTGCAGCTAATTTGTCTGAAGTCATTCTTGTAGTGGCATCAAAGACGGTTGGATCGGAAACTAATCTGTTTCGCGCATCGTAAGCCAGTTTAGCCGCTTCAGTTTCAATGTGAGTTCGTTCAAACCCAAAAGGCTCCATTGAAGATACAGGGAAATGTTTCAGGATATTACATAACAAAATGGCTGTGGCCCCCTGGCCATTTGGTGGATGCTCAATGAGCTCAAATTTTGAAAAATTACCGGAGATAGGATTTGTATAGAAGGCCTCCATACTCGAGAAATCATCCATAGTGTGGACTCCACCGAGTTTTTGAAGACTGTTTACCATATCTTCAGCAACCTCACCGGAATAAAACCCATCTCGACCATGTTTTGCAATTTCTTTTAATACTTTTACTTGGCCTGGGTGTGCAAAAAATTCACCTACCTTTGGAGCTCTACCCCACGGTAGATAAAACTCTTTGCCAGCCGAGTTCAGATTTTCTGTAAGCTTGGCAATGTCATATGCGACCCTTTCAGCAATCGGAACCCCATGTGTTGCATAATGGATTGCTGGCTGTAAAATTGTATCAAGTCCTAAAGCTCCCCAATCTTCGGATAGTTTGCAGAATGCATCGATAGCACATGGAATTGTCACTGCGTGGGGGGAGTCCAAAGGTATAGATGATAATTCTCTTTCTCTGAGATCATTAGCATTGGCCAGGCTAGGTGCCGGTCCTGATCCATTCATAGACTTTATTTCATTGGAACCACTTGGAGAAAATAGGATAAAGCAATCGCCGCCTATCCCGGTCATCTGTGGTTCGCATATACCAAGAAGTACAGCACCAGCTATCGCTGAATCCATAGCGTTTCCGCCGTTTTTTAAAATCTCTAACGCAGCCTGAGCAGCTAATGGGTGAGAAGTGGCACACATGCCATTTTCAGTTAATACTGAGGACCGACCCGGTAGATGAAAGTCTCGCATGCTAACTCCAATTCATAACGTGGTTTTGATATCTCTTATTTTTTATAAAACAACTATTTATTTAAAGAGAAGGTCATCGTAATTCAACATGTACAATTATTGTCAGTCGCACTAACAAAGTATAGATTAAAAGAGTACGAAATTTTATTAGTTTAAAGAAGGTAATAATTTATGGAAGACGTTGTAATTTCATCTGCAATTAGAACACCTATGGGAGGTTTCCAGGGTGATCTGGACAGTTTTTCAGCTTCAGAGCTTGGTGGAAAGGCTATTGAAGGGGCTATGAAAAAAGCCGGGATTGACCGCGTTGATGAGGTTATTATGGGCAATGTTCTAGGAGCTGGCCAAGGCCAAGCACCTGCGCGGCAGGCTAGTTTTGCAGCTGGTTTAGATGAAACTGTTCCAGCAACCACATTAAATAAAATGTGTGGCTCTGGAATGAAGGCTGCGATGATTGGGTTTGATCAAATCAAACTTGGGCAGAGCCAAACCCTAGCCGTTGGAGGGATGGAAAGTATGTCTAACGCTCCCTATCTGCTTCCAAAAATGCGCAGTGGAGCTCGGTTAGGACATGGAAAAGTAGTTGATCACATGTTTCTGGATGGATTAGAGGATGCCTATGAACCTGGCCGCTTAATGGGCACTTTTGCAGAGGATTGTGCTGAGAAATATCAATTCACAAGAGAAGCCCAGGATGACTATGCTATGAATTCATTAGAAAACTCACTCGCTGCTCAAAAATCTGGAGCATTTGAAAATGAGATAAAAGCTGTTGAAGTAACCGATAGAAAGGGTGCTAAAAATATTGTTTTGTTAGATGAGCAACCTAAAAATGCTCAACCTGATAAAATCCCATATTTAAAACCTGCATTTAAAAAGAATGGCACTGTGACCCCGGCGAATTCGTCGTCAATTTCTGATGGAGCAGCCGCACTAATTTTGGCTTCCAAAAGTTATTCTGAAAAGGAAGGCTTGCCTGTACGTGCTCGAATTTTGGGACATAGTAGTTACGCCCATGCTCCAGGATTGTTTACAACGGCACCAGTATACGCAGTGAAAAATTTACTTAAATCGATAGATTGGTCGATTGAAATGGTAGACCTCTGGGAAGTCAACGAGGCGTTTGCGGTTGTGCCAATGGCGTTTATGCAAGAATTAGATATTTCGAGAAAGAAACTAAATATTCATGGAGGTGCCTGTGCGATTGGACATCCAATTGGCGCCTCGGGTGCAAGGATAATGGTTACACTTCTCAATGCGCTTGAAAGGTATGATTTAAAGCGCGGCGTAGCAGCAGTATGCATTGGTGGTGGAGAGGGTACTGCAATTGCAATAGAGCGCGGATAGTAATGCTTTATATTTTCGTCATTAAACAGCTGAAAAAATTTAAATTTTTGAGTTAAGCGGATTTTACACATAAAGTTCTTGGAAATTTAATTTTAGCATAAAGTGTTATTTATTTTTGATTCATAGGTTAGCATATTTTTTTTAACGTTTAACCCCCAGTGATATCCGCCCAGTTCACCATTTGCTCTCAAAACGCGATGACATGGTATAAGCCAGCCTATCGGGTTTTTGCCAATAGCTGTAGCAATAGTCCGAACTGCTTTTGGTTTTCCTATATGTTTTGCTAAGGTCGCGTAGCTTATCACTTTTCCAGGTGGAATTTTTAATAATGCTTTCCAGACTTGGGTCTGGAGCTTGCTCCCTATCAGACATAGCTCAACTCGTTTAGTTTGATCCAAAATGGATTTGAACTCTTTATCTGAGTAAATTGTATCTTTCTTGTAACTTGCTTTAGGCCACCTTAGTTTCATGTCAGCTAACGCAGTATCTTTACCAAATTGATCACAAAAAGCTAAGCCACAGAGTCCAATTTCGTTACTCATAATGAGTGTTTCGCCAAAGGATGAGGTTTTAAACTGGTAGGAGATTTTGGGGAAACCCATAGTGGTTTTATCGCAACTTTTTGAATAATAGAATTCGTGCACTTTGATATTTTGATTTTGTTTAGATTTATTTAAATCTGTTGTAAAAATTTTTGACATTTTGATTTCGCTTAACTTGGGATCATTTCTTCACTAGGTATTTTTGCGTTAAAAATTTATCACTGTACCAAAATAGGATAATCACTTGTATAATTATATTTAAAAATGCATGAGACGGTTATGGTCAAGCATAAAAAGCTGTTTAATAAGAGACCGGAAAATGCGAAGGAAAAGATCCATGAAAAAATACAATGTATTAGGCATTGGAAATGCTGTTGTTGATGTCATCAGTCAAAGTTCGGATATATTTCTTAAAAGAATGAACATTGAAAAGGGAATAATGCAGCTCGTAGATCGCGATCGAGGAGAGTTACTTTACAATTCAATGGACAACAGAAAACAAGCGCCAGGTGGTTCCGTTGCAAATACTATTGCGGGCATTGGAGCACTTGGACTTAAAACTGGGTTCATAGGTAAAGTGGGAAACGATGAATTAGGTAACTTTTACAGAAGTACCATGGAGGAAAAGGGAACTGATTTTGTAAGTGAAATTGTTGATCAGAGTGATCTACCAACATCTCGCTCAATGATTTTTGTCTCAGATGATGGCGAGAGGTCTATGAATACATATCTTGGTATTTCAGCTGAATTAGGCCCAGAGGATGTCAATTTAGAAGTGGCGTCGAATGCAGAAATAGTTTTTTTGGAAGGTTATCTGTTCGATAAAGATAAAGGTAAAGAGGCCTTTATAAAGTTAGCTAAAGAGTGCCGAATGGCAGGTGGATTGTCAGGAATAGCGATTTCTGATCCATTCTGTGTGGAAAGGCACCGGTCAGATTTTTTGAGTTTAATTAAAAATGAATTAGATTATGTGATTGGCAACAAAGAGGAAATAATGGCTTTATTCGAAACGGATAATTTTGAAAGCGCGCTATCAAAAGCTGCTAATATTTCGGCTCTAGTGGTATGCACGCGATCATCAGAAGGTGTAACAGCAATCCAAAATGGAAATCGTGTAGATTTTAAGGTCAAGCCTATTACTCCAGTCGATGCAACTGGGGC
>CACDPP010000062.1 GCA_902554705.1 Paracoccaceae bacterium | reverse complement strand
ACAATAAATTGCTCTCTCTCATTTAGAGCATCCATAGCAACACCTATCCAGTCAGCCAGTCTTTGCTGATCATGCTCTTCTTCCACAGTAAGATCAGCCCGAGCGTTCTCGTCTTCTAATGTTTCTATCCATTCGCGACCTTCTTCATCACTTGCTTGTGTCGCATTCAATGAAAAATCAGAACCCGACAAGCGGCCATCCATCATTTCCACGTCATTTAAAGGAACACCAACTTCCGTAGCTATCAGCTGATTCAGTTGATGTTTATCTAAGTTTTCTCCAGTTTGCTGGGCTTCTCTCTCAAGCTGTGCTTGAACCCGTCGCATGTTAAAGAACAATGACTTTTGACTACTTGTTGATCCGGTTCGAACCATAGACCAATTGCGCATAACATAATCTTGGACACTGGCTTTTATCCACCAAACAGCATAGGTAGAAAATCTGACACCTCTGTCAGGATCAAACTTATCCGCAGCCTTCATCAAACCTAACCCAGCTTCCTGTACTAAGTCGTTCATAGGAGCCCCATAGCGCTTAAACTTTGCGGCCATTGATATTGCTAGCCGCATGTAAGCTGTGATTAATCGATGTAAAGCAGCCTCGTCTCTCGAGTCCCGCCAAGCGTAAGCAAGCTGCAGTTCAGTCTCAGCATCAAGCAATTCAGCCTTAACTGCCGTTCTTGTGAGAGACATATTAGTGTTATTGTCTAAAGCCATTTTAATCACCCCTAAACATAAATACGAGAATAAAATAGTCGGTATTATATAAGATACGGATTGAGGTTTCTGTTGGATCACTTTTGAAACTTGCAACCAAAAGAAACGAAATGATCTACCACTTACAAAATATTGTTTGAGCTACCATGAAAAAAAATACTTCGGTAAATTTTTACGGACAAATTTATTTTGGAAAACTCAATTCTTCAGCTTTTCTTCTACTGCGTGCCAAATCATTTCTGCTATATTTACATTATCAAACCGCTCTAGTTCTTGTATCCCAGTCGGCGATGTTACATTTATTTCAGTCAAGTGCTCACCTATGACATCAATACCAACAAAAACCTGGCCCTTACTTTTTAATGTGGGCCCTATTGCACTACATATTTCCCTATCTCTTTGACTTAATTTTGCTGGTTCAGCTTTTCCACCAACGTGCATGTTTGATCTTATCTCACCAACTTTTGGCACCCGATTGATTGCACCAACGGGCTCGCCATCAACCAATATAATACGTTTATCACCATTTTTAACATCAGGTAAAAATGCTTGAGCAATTAGAGGTTCTGAAGACATAATAGAGAAAAGTTCATGCAAGGATGTCAGGTTTTTATCATCTTCTTTTAGCCGAAAAATACCGGCTCCACCATTACCGTAAAGTGGTTTGACAATTATATCCTTAAATTTGCGTTTGAATTCTTTGATCTCCTCTAAATCACGAGAAATTAGTGTATTTGGTATCAAATCAGGGAACTCCAAAACCAGCAACTTTTCGGGTAAATTCCTTACCCAGAACGGATTGTTAACAATCAAAGTTTCTTTAGCAACCAAATCGAGCAAGTGCGTATTCGTTATATACCCCATATCAAATGGTGGATCTTGCCTTAACCAAATAACATCGAATTCTCTAAGATCTATTTTTTCTGCTGCACCAAAATTTACATGATCACCAATTTTTCTTTTTAAACTGATTGAACGGACCTTTGATACAATTTTGCCCCTGTTAAATGTCAACTCGTTGGGAGTATAAACATATAAATCATAGCCTCTATTTTGAGCTTCTTCCGCGAGCCTAAAAGTGCTATCTGCATTGATATCTACACATTCTATCGGATCCATTTGGAATGCAATTTTCATAGGCTAACCTCAATATATCCTGAATATTTGAAAGACTGATTTTTTAATACCAACAATTTCAAAGGTAAACAATTTAGTCACCAACACTTTTTATTTTAAGCGCTAATTGATAAACATCTCTCCGAGGCACATTAAATGCCAGTGCCACCGCCTCGGCAGCATCCTTTACAGACATGGACTTTAGAGCATCTTTTACATGTTGTTCTATTGCACTCTGTTCAATATCAGGATTAACAGCACCGGCAACAAGAAGAACAATTTCACCTTTTACATTTTTATCACAGTAAAATTCTGAAAGTTCCTTTAAGCTGCCACGCTTTATTTCCTCAAACTTCTTGGTGAGTTCACGGCAAATAACTCCCCGTCTGTCCCCACCAAAAACTTCTGTTGCTTTTACCAGAGTATCATTTAACCTTTTTGCAGATTCATAGAAAATAAGCGTCCCACGATAAGACTTTAATCCACGAAATTTTAATTCCCGCTGGCTTTTATTATTCGGCAAGAAGCCTTCAAAATAAAATCTATCTGTTGGAAGTCCAGCAACTGTCAAAGCTGCTATTAGTGCGCAAGGCCCTGGAGCGCTTGTTACATTATTTTCCAAACTTAAAACTTCATTCAACAGAGAGAAACCAGGGTCGGCTATCAAGGGTGTTCCCGCCTCGGAAGCATAGGCAACCGATTTACCCATCTCCAAGTAAGCGAGCAACTTTGGGAGCGCTTTGCTGGCATTATGGTCGTGATAAGAAATTAAACTTCTATTTTTTAATTTAATGCCATGAATTTCCAGCAATTTTTTTAAAGTTCGAGTGTCCTCAGCAGCTAAAACATCCGCATTGGCTAAAATATCAAGTGCCCTTAAGGTTATATCACGGGCCGAACCAATAGGTGTTGAAACAAAATATAAACCCGGCGATAACTTGATTGATTTGTAATTGACCATTAGACACTTTTTAGTCGAGAATTTTAATTAACTCAAAATATTGAGGATTTAACGCCATGTTGGATAGAATATTGTCATTAAGCAAGCAATTAAAACTCATCAATTTTATGACCTTGGCTATTTTTATTTCGTCATGTGCGCCTCAGCAACGTGAAACTTCTATTGGCCCGAATATTGATGTTAAAAAACCTGTTCAAGTTGCCCTACTATTACCCAAATCACATCCAAAAACGCAGGCTTTGTCTGCGAGTTTAGAAAACGCAACTCTTATGGCGGCTGGGGATATGAAAAATGTTGAAATTCATTTGCGAATTTATGACACAGCAGGCAACCCAGCCCAAGCAGCCATTCAGGCACAAAAAGCCGTTGATAATGGTGCTAAAATTATCCTTGGTCCTTTATTTGGAGAAGCTGCAAATGCCGCTGGTATGGCGGTAGCAGATGAAGGTATAAATGTTTTAAGCTTTTCGAATAACACTTCCATTGCTGGTGGTAACGTATTTATTTTGGGTAAAACATTCCAGAATACATCTAACAGACTTTTGTCCTACGCTGCAAAAAAAGGAAAATCGCGAGCCGTAATTTTATATCCCGATAATATTGAAGGTAAATTTGGAAGAGCAGCACTAGAGAAATCCGCACAAAATTCAAATATTCAGGTAGTAAACAGTCAAGCTTTTGAATTTACGCAAAAAGGAATAGTTAACACTGTTCCGTTGGCGCGCGCCTCTATCGAAGTTGAAGATGCAGACCTACTTCTGCTGACATCTAACTCAGCAGGAGCTTTACCCCTACTGGGACAATTGTTGCCAGAATCCGGTATTAATACAGAGAAAGTCCAATTCGCTGGAATTTCCCGCTGGGATATACCCCAGCAAACACTTCGGCTGAAAGGCCTTCAGAGTGGTTGGTTTACGACTCCAGATCAAGTTGTGCGAAAAAATTTTTCAAAACGATATGAAGCTTTATATCGGGAAAAACCTCATCAGTTGGCTGGTTTAGCCTTTGATGGAATAGCGGCTATAGGAGCATTAGTTCAAACTGGCAAACCTCATGCCTTGGCTTCAAAGGGATTAACTCAGTCCGCAGGGTTTGAAGGTGTAGACGGAATTTTTCGGTTTTTGAAAGATCGAACAAATGAGCGAGGCTTAGCTATAGCAGAAGTCAGAAATAAGCAGGTATACATCATTGACCCAGCGCCACGATTCTTTAGATTTTGACCAATTTAAAAATGGAAAAGATAGATCTAGCCATAATGACTTGGAATTGATCTGTCACCCAAAGCAAATTTTTGATAAAACTAAGGTAAACTTTTTTTTAAAATCAAACGCACCAGAAAGAACTGAATTAGTAAGTTTATTAAAGGAATTAAAATCGTCGGGTTTCGAAAGAATTTCGCTAGAGCTCACTAAAAATCCGCTTAAAGCTAGAAAAGCCGTCACCAGTTACGCTTTTCTAACTGACTGCCTTGTAAAAACCACTTGGGAATTTGCAACAAAGATAAAATTTCCAACATACAATCCAACTAATGCAGAAAAATTGTCAGTAATTTCCGTAGGGGGTTATGGAAGGCGCGAAATGGCTCCCTACTCGGATGTGGATTTGCTTTTTCTAACACCCTATAAAATTACGCCCTGGGCTGAAAATGTGATAGAAACAGTTTTATACATTCTATGGGATTTAAAACTTAAAGTAGGGCATTCCTCCCGTTCTATACGGGACTGT
>CACDPP010000061.1 GCA_902554705.1 Paracoccaceae bacterium | reverse complement strand
ACGGGATGGAGCTCTGGTCAGCGAAAACGGACTTGATGTTGAGTCTGTACATAACTGGATCTCAAAAAATGGCGGTGTTTCTGGTTTTCCAGATGCTACTTTCGTAGCTGACGGCGCAATTGTATTAGAACAAGATTGCGATATTTTGATTCCAGCGGCACTAGAGGGTGTAATCAATCTTGAGAATGCTACAAAAATTAAAGCTCCACTTATTATTGAGGCTGCAAATGGGCCAGTAACGGCTGGGGCAGACGATATTCTTCGCAAAAATGGGTGTGTTATAATCCCTGACATGTATGCTAATGCTGGCGGTGTGACCGTTTCCTATTTTGAGTGGGTAAAAAACTTAAGCCATATTCGTTTTGGCCGAATGCAAAGGCGGCAGGAGGAAGCACGTCATGAAATGGTACTACGTGAATTTGAAAACCTGTCTAAAGCTATGGGCGAGACCTGGAACTTATCACCCAGCTTCAAAAAACAATACTTAAGAGGCGCGGGCGAATTAGAGCTTGTACGCTCTGGACTTGACGACACTATGCGTTCATCTTTTCAATCAATGCGAGAAATTTGGCATGAACGTAAAGATATTACCGATCTTCGCACTGCTGCCTATTTAGTATCCATAGGCAAAGTTGCGGCCAGCTATCAGACTAAAGGGCTTTAAGTCTTTGTACAATAGAAACCATCAAGGTTTAATATTCGATAGCCTTAAAAGCAAAAATATTATGTGAAGCGTTAGGCGACTTGGTAGTGAAAAAAACTAGTGCCTAAAGCTGTTTTCTAAAGATGAGGTGGTTGCAGAGTTTTATAATGGTAGATGGCAAAACAAAGAATACCAAAGGTATTTTATTCATGTTGATTTCAATGGCTTCTTTTGCAGTCGGAGATACCTTTGTAAAAATTTCTGGGTCCTTTTTATCTCCCGCACAGATTATGTTTTTTCTCATAAGTGGAGGGTTGATAATATTCACTCTAATTGCAGTAGTTAAAGGTGAAAAGCTCCTTGAGAGCAGAGCCTTCTCACCAATTTTGCTGATAAGATACTGTGCAGAAATGCTGGGCCTTGTAGCAATGATTATGGGATTAACGAAAGTTCCCCTTTCTGTTGTAGGAACAGTAACTCAGGCGTCACCAATTTTGGTTGCTGCTGGGGCAGTAATTTTTTTCAAGGAAGTGGTTAGTTGGCGCCGCTGGAGTTCAATTATAGTTGGTTTTTTCGGTGTGGTACTTGTTATCCAGCCAGGAGGACAAAACTTAGACTATGCTGTCTTATGGGCAGTTGCAGCACTATTGGCATTTTCTATAAGAGACCTTGTCACAAGA
This sequence comes from Paracoccaceae bacterium, assembly GCA_902554705.1. Taxonomy (GTDB): domain Bacteria; phylum Pseudomonadota; class Alphaproteobacteria; order Rhodobacterales; family Rhodobacteraceae; genus Salinivivens. Next base: position 3,251 of record CACDPP010000061.1, on the reverse strand, counting down.
CTCACCCCGTCAGACATCCCATCAGCAAGTATTGCAACTTTCACTATGATTGCAGCTTTCCCATTTACTACGGCATGGGTGTTTTTAAGTGGGGAAAGATTTCTTCCTCCTGGAATTGATTGGGCGGTAGTTGTCAGCATGATAATTTTAGGATCTTTTGGTTATCTTTTGCTCATAACATCTTTGCGTTTAGGAGAACTTTCGGCGATTATGCCCTTTAGATATTCACGTATTGTATTTCTGCTAATTTTAGGTGTTTTGGTTTTTGGAGAACGCCCAACAGTTTCAATGTTGATAGGTGCCACTTTAATCCTAATATCTGGCGTGTACATAATGTGGCGCGAAAAAGTAATCAAAAGTGGTCTAAATAAAACGCATACTTAAAAGATAGGAGTAAAGATGAACCGGATCGATAGAAAGGTTGCCGTTGTAACCGGCGGGACCCAAGGCCTAGGGGCAGCAATTGCAAATCTATTTGCTGAGGCAGGAGCCCTTGGAATAGTGATCGTTGGACGCGATCAGAAAAAGGGAGCAAAAGTCGCCTCGGAAATTTCGAAAGCTTACGGTATCCAGGTCAAAATGATAAATGCAGATCTTGAAAAGATAGAAGATGTGCAACGCATTATGGCAGAGACAGATAATATTTTTGGCCGTGTCGATATACTGGTTAACTCAGCCGGTCTTACCGATCGCGGAAACATACTCAATACTAATCCTGACCTATTCAATAGAATGATTGCAGTCAATACACGAGCTCCCTTTTTTCTTATCCAAGATGCAGCAAAAATAATGATCCGTGAAAACATCGAAGGCCGAATTATCAATATAGGCTCTATGTCAGAACAAGCGGGGCAGCCTTTTCTGTGCCCTTATGCAACTTCAAAAGGTGCACTTGCTACCCTGACTAGGAATGTAGGGTTTGCACTCATGCGAAACCGAATACATGTTAACCAACTATCGATTGGTTGGATGAATTCTGATCATGAACGCAAACTTATTGAGTCCGAAACTGGGGATCCAAACTTTATCGATCGCAAAGCAGCAACTAAGCCGTTCAAGCGAATTCTTGACCCCAAAGAAGTTGCAAAGGCAGTACTTTGGATGGCTTCCGATGATAGTGGAATGATGACAGGTTCAATAGTTAACTTCGATCAAACGATCTGGGGCGCTTATGATGACGCACCATCTCCCGAAAATGCACTGGATCTACCAATTTAGGATTTAACAAAAGCAAAAATTTAATCGCTTGAGATTATTGAGCTATGCCTATGTTTTTAACTTTCTAATACAGCTTCATAAAGTCACGCATTTGCTGGTTTGTAGACAGTAGCAATTGATCTTGCGGCATCCCAAATTGGATCACCATCAACACACTCTAGATACATTGTTTCTGACATTGAACCAGATGCCTGAACTGTTGCCATGGCACCCATCATCATTTCCTGGCTAGGTAAATTCATATCTACAACCACATCGTAAACACCACGCGTGAAACTTACCATGTTTACTGTTCCACCTGCAGCCTCAACAACAGCCTTTACGGCTGCCATACGATCTGACCCACTCATGATGCCTTTAATACTTTCAGGGGTGTATTTACCAAAAAACAGACATCTAACTGACATATTAACTCCCTCCCGTGATAACCAAATCTAAGATAGCACAATCTTAACAAGTGAACAGAATATTCGTTGCGTAATTTTAATTTGGTGGTGCCCGGGGGCGGATTTGAACCACCGACACGAGGATTTTCAGTCCACTGCTCTACCCCTGAGCTACCCGGGCAAGTAAAAGCAATATGCTTGGGTGCGATAGTACTAGGGCGTCACGCCTCTACTGTCCAGAGGGATTTTAGGTAAAATTTTGGGATATGAAATTTAATTTCTAATCTTCCTTTCTAAAGAAGAGATGAAGCGAGACCTGGCATTAGGCAATTGCTTATTTTATTCAAATCCACAAGGTGGAATCTCTCACATCTCGAAACCACCCTTCTTCCAGTTGAATCTTAACAAATCATAGAACTTGTGATTCTATGAATAGCGAGTAAATATGAGACATCCTAAGCAATATGGAGATCAATTTCTTCCTAGGTGCAGAAATTAAAGATAAAATATTTCAAGCAGAGCTGAGCGTTAAATCCTTAAATGCACTCCTGATTTCCATTTAGGATGAAGTAGGTCAGTGGTAGCAAGTGACAATTGTGACTAGCGAAGTGATTCAATTGCTGTCGGCGAAATTGCCGAAGTTGCTGTGAGCCCTTTAAGGGATGCTTGAGCTGCAGCGTTCCCCAGTTGGATTGCACGTTCGGGACCTCGATTTTCATGTATACCGTAAAGTAAGCCCGCGCAAAATGCATCACCAGCGCCCAGATTGCTGGCAATTTCTTCTGGCCGAAGTGGTTCTATCTCGATGACAAATGCTTCTCCGTTGGTGTCCACCCAGACAACCCGTTCAACACAGTGGATGATAACGGCCTTTCTGACCCCCAAGTCCAACATTCCTTGCGCCATTTGGGTAAGCGTTTTTACGCTGATTAAGGTTTCTGAATTAACTTTAGTACCCGTTGCTTGCGCAGCTTCGATTTCATTTGATATCAGAAAATCTACAAAAGGGGCAGCGCTTGCAACAATTTGTGAAAAATCTGGGTGGTGAATTGAGACCAGGTCTACGCAAGTTACTAAACCTGCATTTTGCGCTCTTTTTAGAACCCCTGCGGCATTTGTCGAATTAGCGTCTAATATTTGGTCGAGGTCGCGTAATAATGTAAGATAGCCTAGATAGAAGATGAGAGCAGATGTATCTTTGAATGTTCCTTCAGGAAAATCGTTAATGTTAAGCGTATCGTTAGCACCGCCTTGATAAAAAAAAGTTCTACTTTGTCCAGCTACCGACATCACGTGAGTATGGGCAGTTGCAACGTCAGTCTTAGAAATAAGTCCAGAAGTTGGAAGACCAAGACGGCGGCATTCTTTTAGAATGAACGCACCATATTCATCTTCTCCAATGGCACCCATGGGATAAAGTGGCAAACCAGTTTCAAGCTTTGCAAGCGTTGTTATGACGTTGGCTGGTCCTCCTCCTACACCGCGGGCCTGAGTTCCAATACGTACCAATTCACTTTCGTTTGGCCAACGATCTAAGTCATGAATTAAATCTACGATCCAATTACCCGCGCAAATTATTCCAGAACGATCTGTCATTGGACATTTACCTGTTTAAGAACGCCTTGTTCACGCGCATTATTTAACCAA
>CACDPP010000060.1 GCA_902554705.1 Paracoccaceae bacterium | reverse complement strand
ATGACACGCCAAATGACGGGAGCAAAAATGGTTGTTCAAGCCTTGAAAGATCAAGGTGTCGATACAGTGTTTGGCTATCCAGGTGGAGCTGTTTTACCTATATATGATGAGGTTTTCCTCCAAAATGATATTAGACATATTTTAGTGCGCCATGAACAAGGAGCAGTTCATGCAGCTGAGGGTTATGCACGTTCGACGGGAAAGCCAGGAGTTGTACTCGTTACGTCAGGACCAGGCGCCACTAATGCAGTAACAGGTCTTACAGATGCCCTAATGGACAGTATTCCATTAGTTGTATTAACGGGTCAAGTTCCAACCTTTATGATTGGCTCAGATGCTTTTCAAGAAGCGGATACTGTAGGTATTACCCGTCCTTGCACCAAGCATAACTGGTTGGTCAAAGACACAAATGAATTAGCCGAGGTGATCCATGAGGCATTTCATGTTGCTACCTCAGGAAGACCTGGGCCAGTACTAGTTGATATTCCAAAAGATGTACAATTTGCAACTTCTGAGTATATCGAGAAGTCAAAAATACCTATTTCTCACTACCAACCGAAAACCAAGGGTGATCCCCAACAAATCGCAAGCTTGGTAGAAGCCATTGAAAATGCTAAAAAGCCTTTATTTTACACTGGTGGTGGCGTCATTAATTCGGGCCCAAATGCCAGCAAATTATTGAGAGAATTTGTTGATGGGACTAATTTCCCAATAACTTCGACCCTAATGGGATTGGGGTGTTACCCTGCTTCAGGTAAAAGATGGCTGGGCATGCTGGGAATGCATGGTTTATATGAGGCAAATCTAGCCATGCACGACTGCGATCTAATGATTAATATCGGTGCTAGGTTTGATGACAGGATCACAGGCAGAATTGACGCATTCAGCCCAAATTCAAAAAAAGCGCACGTAGACATAGATCCTTCTTCAATAAATAAGGTGATACATGTTGATATACCGATTATCGGTGACGTTGAAAGTGTGCTCAAAGATATTCTTAAACTTTGGAAATCTAGAGGACAAAAGACAAATACTTCAGCAGTGAACGGTTGGTGGAAACAGATCGAAGATTGGAAGTCTACTAACTGTCTTGCCTTTAGTCAAAAAGGTAAAACGATCAAGCCTCAGTTTGCTATTGCTAAGCTAGAAGAGCTTACCAAAAAATATAAGGACCGCTTCATTTCCACTGAAGTAGGGCAACATCAAATGTGGGCCGCTCAATACTTGGGTTTTGAAAAACCAAACCAGTGGATGACATCAGGAGGACTTGGGACGATGGGCTACGGATTCCCAGCTTCAATAGGTGTTCAAATTGCTCATCCAGAAGCTCTTGTTATCAATGTAGCTGGGGAAGCTAGTTGGCTAATGAATATGCAAGAAATGGGAACTGCTGTGCAATATAGATTGCCTGTCAAACAATTCATCTTAAACAATGAAAGATTAGGGATGGTAAGGCAATGGCAGGAGCTATTACATGGTGAACGTTATTCTCACAGTTGGTCAGATGCCCTACCTGATTTTGTAAAACTGGCCGAAGCTTTTGGGGCAAAGGGTATTTTATGTGACGATCCCAAAAATTTAGATGATGCAATAATGGAAATGGTTGAGTATGATGGGCCTGTTATTTTTGATTGTCTTGTTGAAAAGCATGAAAATTGTTTCCCAATGATTCCATCAGGCGAACCCCATAATAAAATGTTGTTGGGGGAGGCAAGTACTAAAGATGCAATTACATCTTCAGGCGCAGTGCTAGTTTAGGGAAAAAATATGTCCGCATTAAAAATAAAAAAAGGATCTTCAAAACACTCAGCGTATAATTTACGCGCCAATTTTCAAGACCAAACAGAGTCGCATACATTAACAGTATTAGTTGACAACGAAGCTGGCGTTTTAGCTCGTGTTATTGGCCTATTCTCTGGAAGAGGCTATAATATAGATAGCCTAACCGTAGCCGAAGTTGACCACGAGGATGGTCTATCACGCATTACAATAGTTACTAGTGGAACACCTCAAATAATCGAACAGATAAAAGCACAATTGGGTCAAATTGTGCCAGTCCACGAAGTTCATGATCTGACAGTTGAAGGTCCTTCTGTAGAACGTGAATTAGCCCTTTTGAAAGTCACAAGTAGTGGCGAAAAGAGAGTCGAAGCACTGCGGTTAGCAGATATCTTTAGAGCTAGTGTGGTAGACAGCACGTTGAAAAGCTTTGTTTTTCAGATTACAGGAACACCAGAAAAAATAGACGCTTTTGCTGAATTAATGGATCCTCTGGGTTTGAATGAAATAGCCAGAACTGGAATAGCAGCTATTTCTAGAGGCAAATAACCAAATTTAATAAACGCGTATTTTAGCCATCAAGACTTTTAAATTTGTCGCAACTAGGCAATCACAGTCGTAAAATCAGATGAAACTTTTGTCACTTTGACTATGCTTTCTATTGTCATAAAAAGATAAAAGAGATGCAAAACGAAACAAACTTGGAACTGGTAAGGCAACATGTTTCTGTAGCAAATGGCTTACCGAATGAACACTACATCGACCAATCTGTATTCGATGAAGAGAGAAATAGTATACTATTTAATCAATGGTCTGGCTTAGATGTTTGCTCTGAGGTACCAGAGATAGGTGATAGCAAACCTGTAAACTTTATGGGTATGCCGCTTTTCATCATTAGAGACACCAAAAATATTGTTCGAGTTTTTCAAAATACGTGTAGACATCGGGGAATGATACTAATTGAAAAAACTAAGAAAATTCAAGGAGCTATCAGATGTCCTTATCATAGCTGGTGCTATTCAACTGAAGGAAAGTTAGTCAGTACACCTCACGTAGGCGGACCTGGGCAAAATACAGATGAAAATATAGATAGAACAAAATTGTCTTTAGTTGAAATTAGATCTCATGTTTGGAGAGATGTTATTTGGATCAATATAGACGGTACGGCTGAACCTTTTGAAGAGGCTATGGCAAGTACAATTGAGAGGTGGAAAGAACTAGATCAGAAATTATACCATGGGGGTGAAGAAGGCAAATTTTCACTAAAAGTTAAAGGGAATTGGAAATTAGCAGTTGAGAATTATTGTGAAAGCTACCACCTCCCTTGGGTTCATCCTGGACTTAATAGCTATTCACGTCTTGAAGATCATTATCATATTGTGGAATATGGAAGTCATTCAGGACAAGGCAGTTTAGTTTATAGGCAACTTACCGATGAAAAGGGCCAAAAATTTCCAGATTTCAAAAACTTAAGTAAAAAGTGGTCAACTGGTGCTGAATACATTGCATTATACCCAAACGTTCTTTTAGGAGCACACAGAGATCATGCCTACGCAATCATTTTACTTCCCTTGTCTTTCTCTGAAACTATTGAAAACGTTCATATTTACTATTCTCAACCAGATACCAGTTCTTCATTAAAGAAAAAGAATAAAGATCAGTGGAAAGAAGTTTTCGAGGAAGATATTTTTGTTGTTGAAGGCATGCAAGCCGGTCGCCTTGGAATTAAGTTTGATGGTGGTCGCTTTTCACCAAAAATGGACGAACCTACCCATTGTTTTCATGACTGGGTTGCAAGCAAAGTTAACGACTTTAGAAATCACAATCACCAAAAAACTAATGCCACTGAATAACAAAATACTTAAGGCGCACCACAATAAAAACTTGTCTTTATTGGTTGAACTTTATCAAGAAGCAGCAGACAAAGTTTTAACAAGGAAAGAGCAAAACTTCTTCCGAGTACAGGCCTATATTTACGCTTTGGAAGTTGGGCATCATTTAGCCCCAATTTTATATAAAAAACTTGTCGAGGCAGGAGTGGAAGAGTAAGTATCAATGCATACCTGAACTGAGAGCCTTTTCTTCTAGTATAATCCATTCGTCTTCAAGGCTTTTTAATTCGGTTTGCCTTTCAATGAGGGCAGTGGAAGCTTTTTCAAATTTTACCGGATGCTCTAGATAGAGGGTTGCATCTGATAAAAAATTTTCTAGTTTTTTTATTTCGTATTCTAGACGTTCAATCAAAATTGGCAGTTGCTCCAACCTGTGTTTATCAACAAAAGAATATCCCGTCTTTTGAGAAGACACAGTATTTGAAGTCTCTTTCCAATTTTTTTTATTTATTCTTTCTTTTACTTTATTTGGAGTGCTATTTTTTATTTTTAAGCTTTGATAATCAGTCCAACTTCCTGCAATTTTTAAAAATTTACCTTGTCCAGTTAAAATTATACTTGTTTCAACTGTGCGATTTAAAAAATCTCTATCATGACTGATCAATAAAACGGTCCCTGGATATTCGGCTATAACTTCTTGAAGTATATCTAACGTTTCCAAATCCAAATCATTGGTCGGCTCATCAAGAATTAGTAAATTACTTTCTTTTGTCATTATTTTAGCTAGAAGAAGTCTTGCCTTTTCACCTCCAGACAGTGACTTTACGGGTGAGCGGAGTTGCTCCTCAGAAAATAAGAAGTCTTTGAGGTAGCCAGCAACGTGTTTCGATTTGCCTCTAACTAATATTTGTCCAGCTTTATCAACATTTTGAATATTTGGATCATCAGTTAAATTTTGTAAAAGAGAATTCTCTAAATTTAGCTGTTCACGCATCTGATCAAACTTAGCAATAATTAAGTTGGACCCTAATTTAATTTCTCCAAGGTCAGGCTGAACTGCTCCTGATAGTATTTTTATCAAGGTTGTTTTGCCAATACCATTTGGAC
>CACDPP010000059.1 GCA_902554705.1 Paracoccaceae bacterium | reverse complement strand
GATGAAGCAATACCGAGAATTTCACCATTTTTACAATTCATGACTACAGCAGAGGCACTTTCGGAACCTAACCTAGCTTGAATATATGATTGCAACTCTGTATCAACAGTTAGTTGGATATTATTGCCTGGCTTTCCTTCTGTTCTATCAAGATTTCTCATGACGCGGCCTAGTGCGTTTACCTCTACTTTCATTACACCCGCACTACCCCTCAAAATATCTTCAAAATGTTTTTCGACACCTACTTTACCAACTTGAAATCGGGGAATTTTTAAAAGTGGATTGTTTTCGTTGCCTCTTTTTAGATCATTATCGCTCACTGGCCCAACATATCCTACGACGTGGGCATAGCTTTCAAATGACGGATATACCCTCGATAATCCCTGTTCGACAGATACTCCGGGTAAATTAGGTGTATTTGCTGCAATCCTCGCTATTTCTTCAAAACTGAGTTGATCTCGTATTGTAACTGGCAAAAAGGGAGCACTTCTTTTAGTTTCTTGAATTACTCTTGTTGCATCGCGTTGAGATATTTTTATAAGGTTACTCAAAGAGAATAATGTTTGTTCGATATTTCCTGCGTCTTCTTTCACAACAGTAATTCTGAAGCTTTGTTCATTTCGCGCAATTATCTTTCCATTGCGATCATACACTTCCCCTCTTGCGGGAGCGATCAGTCTTATATTAATTCGGTTCTCATCTGCCAGTAATCGATATTCGCTTGCCTCCTCAACTTGCAATTTTCGCATTCTAAAAGCCAAGCCTGCTATGAAAGCAGTCTGTAAACCACCAAGAATTAAACCCCGCCTAGACAGTTTGGCATAACTTTTTTGATTTAGTTGAATTCTATCCGGCATAATAAATTATCTTTGGATTATTTTTTCAGTATCTGCAGAGTCAAATTTATCAAAGCTTCCGATAAGCACTGAAAAAAATGGATACAGAGCCAACGTCACTATTACTTCTATCAGTGTTAATCTGATTCCTGCAGATGGAATAAATAACAATACCGAAATAAAGTAATAAATCAGGAGGATAAGAGTTAAAAAGATGGCAACACTAACCCAGCCAAACATGAAGGAGTTTACTTCCTGATTTTGAAATTTTCTTTTTAAAAAGAAAAAGCCAAGCACCGTCAAGGATGACATCAAACCCGGTGGCCGCATAAGAAAACAATCTTCTATCAAAAAAATGATAGCTATAAGAAAACTCGATGTAAATTCAGGCCTTTTGGAAACTATAGCCGCGAAAAATACTAAAAGGACATTTGGTCCAGACCAAGTTTGTGGTGTGGTCTGTAGAGGCAGAATTTGGAAGAAAATGATCAACAATCCAATACAAAAATATACAACTTGGTGGGTAAAACTTTTTATATTCATATTTATGTACCGTTTGCCTCAGTGCTTTGGTCATCAGACAACGACTTCAGACTTTTATTTATGATTAGGTTGCCCGGGTTATCAATTGGTTCTGTTCCAAAATTTCTCAAAACTCTCAAAAACTCGAGTCTTTCATAATCTGCTGCAAGACGCACACGCAATCGGCCAGAGGGGTCTAATGCTAGCCGTCCAATTAGAAGGTTTGGAGGAAAAACCCCGCCACTTCCAGAGGTTTCAACTCGATCTCCAGGCCTAACCAAATCTGCATTTTCCAAAAACTCAATAGTAGGAGCAATCGTGTTATCTCCGGCAATTAAGGCTTGTTGCCCGGAAGGTTGGATAGTTGCAGGAATAATAGAAGCTGTATCTGTTAATAACAAAACGCGAGATGTTTTTTTACCTACGCCGGAAATGCGGCCGACTAAGCCCAGTCCATCCATAGCCGCCCAGCCATCTTGAATGCCGTCTTGAACCCCAACATTTACAAGAACTGATTGGCGAAATGGAGAGCCGCTATCAGCTAAAACAATGCTGGAAATGTGAGTAAGTTTTGGATTAAGTTGAAGATTATTTAAATCCAATAATCGGGCATTTTCTTGTTCAAGTTGAAGGGCAGCTTCTTTCCAGCTTTTCATCTGCTGCAGCTCTCTCCTAAGCTCTTGATTCTGCTCGTATAAAGATTGGTAACTTCTAAAGTCTTGAGTTATGCGGATTAGGCCTGTCATAGGAGCCATTACCCATTCAAATTTCGGTAAAATATAATCAATGACTTCCGCTCTAAGCTTTTCAACGCGTGGATTATCAACGCGCCATATTAAAAATAAAGCGACGAGCAAGAAAACAATTATACCGGTAGTTAAATATCTAAACGGTGCTAAGGTATCCACTTCTTTTGGATTAGGCCTTGCCAAGTAATCCTCTTTGCTGCTGGTACAGGTTAACTATCATAGTCGATTGCATGTCTTAATTGTTTTTCATATTCTAGGGCTTTGCCAGTTCCCATCGCAACACAATTTAAACTTTCATCTGCAATAGAAACTGCTAGGCCAGTTCTTTCTCTAAGCGCTAAATCAAGGTCGCCAAGCAGGGCTCCTCCACCTGTCAACATAACGCCTCTATCAACAATATCAGCTGCAAGGTCGGGTGGAGTAACCTCAAGAGCTGTCATTACCGCTTCACATATTTGTTGAACAGGTTCGCCAAGCGCCTCCGCCACATGGGCTTGCGATATTTCAGTTTCTCTTGGAACGCCAGTGAGTAAATCGCGACCTCGGATCATCATTGAGGCGCCTCTCCCATCATCCGGCATTCTTGCAGTGCCAATGGACGTTTTAATTCTTTCTGCCGTGCTTTCTCCGACTAGTAAATTCTGTTGTCTTCTTAAATAACTGATTATGGCTTCATCCATTCTATCCCCACCAACTCGAACTGAGCGGGCATAAACGATATCTCCCAATGACAGAACTGCCACCTCTGTGGTACCTCCCCCGATATCCACAACCATGCTTCCCGTTGGATCGGTTATAGGCATGCCGGCACCGATGGCGGCTGCAATTGGTTCAGCGATCAACCCAGCCCTTCTGGCACCTGCTGAAAGAACCGATTGACGAATTGCTCTTTTCTCAACTGGCGTGGCTCCGTGGGGGACACATACTATAATTTTTGGCTTCGAAAAAGTTGTTCTTTTGTGCACTTTCCTAATGAAATATTTTATCATTTCTTCAGCAACATCAAAGTCTGCGATTACTCCATCTCTCATTGGGCGGATTGCCTCTATACTTCCAGGTGTCCTTCCGAGCATTAATTTGGCGTCTTCTCCAAAAGCGAGGGCTTTTTTTTGGCCGTCTTTAACTTGATAGGCAACAACTGAGGGTTCGGATAAGATGACCCCTTTACCTTTTACGTACACAAGGGTATTAGCGGTTCCTAGATCTATCGCCATATCTTGCGAAAAAACTCCCGTGATTGATCCTAAGCCCATCTACGCACCTACCTATAAATTTTTAAATTTTTGATTCGAAACCATTGTTTATTTAAATTTTATAAACCGTACATGAAAAATACGAAAGACTGTAAATTTTGATTAAAACTTCGAGTTCGTTCTAATATTTTGATCTTTCGTTCAATTAAAATAAAATGGTGCTCGAAAAGTCGCTTTTCTTTATTGTAGTGTCGACTAGGCTAATAGTTGATTTTTCCTTAATAATAAAAAGTTGGAACTGATGCTGGGGAGCAATATTATGAAATCGCATGTTAAAGCTTTAGTCGTGGGTGGTGGTGCAGTAGGAACGTCGATTGCCTATCATTTAGCCAAAGCAGGTTGGCAAGATGTTATGTTGCTAGAACGAGATGAACTTACTTCAGGTTCAACTTGGCATGCGGCTGGTCTGTTACCGTTATTTAATATGTCATATGCTACTACTCATATACATAAATATTCAGTCGACTTCTATAAAACAATCGAAGCAGAGACAGGCCTGAATGCTGGTTTTTCAGTTGTTGGCAACCTGCGTATGGCGCAAACTCAAGATCGCATGGATGAGTATATGCTCTACGGTTCAACCGCAGAAACTTGTGAAGTCCCATACGAATGGCTTTCAGCTAAGGAAATCAAAGAACGCTGGCCACTCGTAAATACCGAAGATTTAGTTGGTGCAATTTATCATCCAACCGATGGCTATATAAACCCAGCTGATGTCACGATGGCTATCGCTAAAGGTGCCAGACAACTTGATGTTTCAATTGAACGAAAATGGCAAGTTGATGGCTATGTGTGGGATGGTATGAACTGGAAAGTTACATGTACTAAGATGGAAGAGCAGGGGGGTAATCTAGTTGCATCTAAAGAACAGCAAGTCATTACAGCAGAACATGTTGTTACCGCTACAGGTAATCATGCACAACGGACTGCACAATTATTGGGTATCAAAATACCTGCAATTCCAGTTGAGCACCAATTCATAGTTACTGAACCAGATCCTGCTCTTGTTGATTTCCGTAATGCCGGCAATTCAGAACATCCTGTGCTACGAGATGCAGATGCCAAGTGGTATGTTCGAGAAGAAAGGGGCGGTTGGATACTAGGGCCTTATGAAAAGAATGCCCCGGCACGCTTTGAATATGGCGTTCCAGATAGTTTTCGAGCTGATTTGTTCCCGTTGGATTTGGACCGGATTGAGGCTGAATACATGTCAATGATTCATCGCATTCCCTCGTCTGAAACAGCTGGTTTGAAAGATGATTTTAATGGCCCAATATGTTATACGCCAGATGGTAATCCCCTGGTAGGTCCGGCCCCAGGTCTTCGAAACATGTGGCTTGCAGAGGGATTTTCTTTCGGAATTACTGCGGCTGGTGGAACTGGCTATTACTTGGCTCAAATGATGGTTGAAGGGGAGGCCGAAATAGATATGGCATCTCTAGACCCTAAAAGGTATGGCAGCTGGATGACAACTGAATATGCTGCCAGAAAAAATGAAGAATGCTATGAACATGT
>CACDPP010000058.1 GCA_902554705.1 Paracoccaceae bacterium | reverse complement strand
GGCTAGTTTTCATTTTTACTGGATCCATCGCTTTTTACATTGGCCTCCAATGTATCGGATTGCACATGCTCTCCATCATCGCAACATTAATGTGGGTCCTTGGTCAGGGATCTCAATGCATCCAATTGAACACTTTTTATTTTATACTAATTTCTTAGTCCATTTCATTTTGGCTTCTAGCCCTGTCCACTTAATGTTTCATGGATATATGCAGTCGATCCATCCAATATTCAGCCATTCTGGTTTTGAAAAGCTGTATGTAGCGGATAAGGAGCGCGCCAGCATGGGCGATTTTTTTCATCAGCTTCACCATCGATACTTTGAATGCAACTATGGTACTGTGGAGATGCCTTGGGATAGGTGGTTTGGATCATTTCATGATGGTACAGCGGCCGCTACTTTGGAAACGAGAGCACGAAAAAAACGGATGTATGAAAGTTAGTGCATAAAATTTTCTGCTAAGAAAAAAGTAAATTAAAAGAAGCCTTTTTTGTTTACAAAGTAATTTTTGGGTCGGAGCCTATATCAGTTTTAGTCAGAAAGTTTTACCATCACCTCATTTCGCCGCAGAAAGCCTGGTGTGCTAGGATCATTATAAAAAAGGTATTTTGATTTAGAGATTATCTTAAAGTCTCTATTTGTTACCCAGTCCAAAAGTACTTTTTCTTTTTCTTTTATCAGGGAACCATCTCTATCTGTTTTTCCTGAAAACCTTATAACAGCTGCCTTTATTGGTTTTATTTCTTCAGAATATACTTGTTTATTATTTGGCTCTGGTAAGGTTTTTTTGCTATACTTTGATGGCATGGAGAATGACACGACCCATTCGTTATCTGTATCACTTGAAGACTGCATCACTGGGGCAGTCATTGATATTTTTTCTCCTTCTCTAGCTTTTGCTCCGATATAATTTACCAGTGGCCTAAACCCAAGCCTCAGAGCCCTATATTGATCGCCTGATACTCTTACTGATTGAAGCAACATACTTTCATAGTATCTGACTTCGATGTCTCCATCTTTTTCAACCACTTTATACGAGGGCGTTTCAAGAAACTTTGGCACCAAATACCAGGCAGCCATAATTCCAACCAGACTTAAAAAGATAATGATGATTATGACTTTGAAAGTAAAAATAACTGCCTCGTATATTGTAAGATTTTTTACCTCAGTAAATTAGGTAACCAGGTTGCAGTAATGGGTAAGAAGATCATAAGGATACCATAAAATATTCCAACCCCAACAAATAGTGGAACCTCTTTGAACGCACGAGATGGGTCTTCTCTGATAACCCCAGCAGCAGTATATATTCCAACGCAAACAGGTGGTGTTATCATACCAATTCCAGCGAATGCTACAAATACTACGTAGAGATGAAGTAGGTTTTGGTTAAGCGAAACTACGATTGCAGCAAAAATGGGCACTGTTAAGTAAAACACTGGAACAATCTCGATAAATGTTCCCAAGATTAGGCAGATTAAAGCGAGAGCAAACCAAAAGAAATAAATTCCAGCCCCTAAACTCGTAAAATAGGTGATTATTTTTTGGGGTAATTGTGTGTAGGTTAGGACTACACTGAGAAACGTAGCCGTTGCTATTATAGCAAATATAACTGCAGTAATTGCAGCAGTTTCTTTTAGGCACTGAAGCAAGCCTTCCCAAGTTAGTTCTCTGTAGACAATAAATCCCATTATTAGAGCCCATAAGCCAGCTATTGCAGCCGACTCCGATGGAGTAAGCAATCCAGCATAAATTCCACCTAAAATAATTCCAGGTGTAATCAGAGCAGGAATAGCATTTTTGCCTGCAATGATCCGTTCATAACCAGTTGCCTTTTTGCTGCCTTTGATGTCACTGCATTTAAACAGTACTACTGCTATCATTAAGAACAATAAAATTATTCCTGGGATCATCCCCGCTGCAAATGTTTGAGAGACTGGCACATTAGTTAAAGCACTAAACAAAATTGCTGCATTCGAAGGTGGAATGAGTGCCTCCAACAAAGCAGCTGACGCTGCTAATGTTACGACGAAGGGTTTTGGATAGCCCTCTTCAATCATTTTGGGCATCATAATCGTACCAACGGCGGTAATAGCTGCCAGAATTGACCCACAGAAAGCGGCAAAGAAGCCCATAGAAATTACCATCGCTATACCAAGACCACCTGGCCAATGGCCAACTAATGTTGTTGCAAAGTGCACCAATCGTGTTGCAGCCCCACCGCGCAGCATTGCCGTGCCGGCGAAAATGAAAAGTGGAACTGCGATAAGAACATGTTTTGTTAATGCTCCAAAAGATACCTGAATTAAAACAGACCAAGGTAAATTAAGTCCGACCAAAGCAGCTATAGAGCTACCAATTCCAAAAACCAAAAAAATTGGGACAGATATACAAAGAAGAAAAAGAGATAATATGAATGCAAATAGGTACATCAAATTGTCTCTTTATGAATTTTTCTTGCGTCGAGAATAGATTGAATAGTCATTTCTATCGAAAACAGAGCAAGAATAACGAAACCTACTGGAAACGATAAGTACATCCACCATATTGGAATATCTAATTCCAACTCCATCATCTGACCTAGGCGATAATATAGCATAGTGGCGTCAAACCCTGCTTTGAAGAAAACTAAAGATGCTAAAAAAGCAGTAATGTTCATTGAAATTTTAATGTATTTATTGGCGTTTGGTGACACTAAAGACGAAAGAAAATCAACTTGAATATGGTTTCCCTCTTTCAAGAGTGGCCCTAAAAGTGGAAAGACTAACCAACACACTAAAATCGGGGGCAATTCGATCAACCAGTCGTAGCCCGTTCCAGATACATATCTGGTGATGGCGCTTAAGCTCAGCGCCATCACCATTATTGCAACAATAAGCATTGCTAATGAGTATGATAGCTTTGACAGAAAACTATTTAGTCTGGTCAAAACCCACATTTATTAATCCCTAAGCTTTACTTATTTAGCTTTGATTATTTCGCAAACGCCTCAGCAGCTAGCAGAACTTCTTGATCAAACATATCTGCCATCGCAGGCATGACTTTATTAGTCATCATAGCGTCAAATTTACTTTTTTCAGCGCCACTGAGTTCTGTAACTATTCCTCCGCGTTCAGCAAATTTTTTCAGAGTGCTTTCCCCAGCGTCTAAAATAGTATTGGTTGCTAGAGCACCTACCTCTGCACCAACTTCCATTACCAAATTTTGCAAGTCTGCTGGTAGTGAGTCGAACCAATCTTGGTTAGCCATAATGTAGGCATCAGCAAAATACTGATATGGTTTTTGTGCATATTTTAGATATTCCCACCAACTATAGGCTTCAATACTGCCAGGTGGCGAATTAATAGTATCAATCATTCCAGTTTGTAATGCTGTGTAAACTTCTCCTGTCGGCAATGAGACTGTATTAGCTTCGAGGGCATCCCACATGGGTCTCTCACTTTTTAGCAATGCTCGAGCTTTAAGGCCCTTCATTACGTCTATACCTGTTAATTCTCTTTCGCTCGAAAACGTCATCACAGGTCCAACTGGATTATACATAATTAATTTTGAGTTGCTTTTCTTTGTCAGGTCATTCCAAACGGCTTTTCCTGCTTCAGAATCTTTAAAGAAACTTCTCTGCTGCTCATAAGATGAGAAAAGGCCTGGGTATGATGCGACATTAAAGTTTTTATTAATTGGAGGAAAGCTAACAACTCCCACAACCCCACCTAACTCAACTGCTCCAGAGGTAATTGCCCCCATAACCTCTCTAATACCAAAC
Source organism: Paracoccaceae bacterium (assembly GCA_902554705.1). GTDB lineage: Bacteria > Pseudomonadota > Alphaproteobacteria > Rhodobacterales > Rhodobacteraceae > Salinivivens. Next base: position 1,669 of record CACDPP010000058.1, on the reverse strand, counting down.
AGCTGCTTTGATGGATAAAATTCAATTGTTAACCGGCCATTTGAACGTTTGGTTACTTCGTCGGCAAATATTTGAGAGTGGATAGCACTCTGGTGTTTTGGGCTCCAATGCCCTGACATTCTGGCAACTAAATTTTCAGCATATGCCACTGAGGAAAACAGTGATAATACAAGTGAAAAAGTTGCAGCTAAAGATAAACCAACACGGGCTTTCTTTGCTTTTTCAAGTATAGTAATTTGCACTTTTGATACTCCCTGATGTTTAATTTTTGAGTTCGTTTATATTTTTTTGACCCAATGATTCTATGTTAGCCGCGTTAAAATTTTTTAATACATTTTTTTTAAATTCTTTTTTCAAACGTGAGGTAAAATGTCTGATTTACTCTTATGCTTTTGCTAAAATTTAGATGGTTATTATTGCTTTTGGACTTTTGAGTTATTGTGTGAAAAGCTATCAAATTGCTGAAGTAAAACCTATACTCTCAGAGAATGGAGAAATTTTCTATGGATGAACTGCCTTTTCTAGTTGTCTTGATAAGAAGATTGAGAGCAGTTGCAGTATGGATAGTGGCCGTAATTTTTGCAGTACTTTTATATTTTGACTTCACAGAAGATGAATATGTCGCCGCTGTATTAACTTCTGTTTTTATATTTTTGATTTTTGTTATCGTTGTGACGATAATATTTAAGAAATTTTTTTCAGATAATAGTAAGGATAAGGAATAAAAAATTGGATAGAAAAATTACTCATGAAATTAAAATCCCAAGGTCAATTGTAGTGGCATTATATGCGATACTTTTTGTCTTAACGCTTAATTTAGTCTCGCCTTTTTTTAACGTTAAAACAGCGTCAGCTTTTTCAAACGAAGTTCATAAAATTGCGATTTGTCATCCTGTTCATTTTACTAGATGCGCAGAAATAAAAGACGGTGTTTTGATGGCAGGTTTCTATAATTAAACAGTTTAATTTCTAGTAAAATTTATAGAACTATTCATCTTCTATAGCGTGGTATTTTTGGAGTTTCTGCGTCTTTTAAAATCGTTTCTCTCCAAATTATGTAAAGTCCAGACCCTAAAATAAGCGCTATTCCAATGAAAGTAGTTTTATCTGGCCATTCCCCAAATACTAGTACCCCCCAAAAGATCGCGATTGGCAACGCTATGTATTCAAAAGGGGCCACGACTGCAGCCTCACTCATTCGATAAGCTTGGGAAATAAAAAATCCTCCGAAGGCACTGGTGGTGCCAATTAAAATTAAGATTGAGTAGTGATCGCTACTAGGCCATGACCAGGCTCTAAATAAAAACTCTAGAGAAGGATCATTCCATCCTGAAAATTTTCCGTCACCTAATATTAAACCTGACATTAAGCAAACACCAAAAAAAGTTAACTGAATATAAAATGACAGTGAAGCCGCTGACTCAGTTTTTCCAATATAACGTGTAAGCATGTGCAGGGTAGCATATCCGAAGGCTGCTGATAGTGGTAGAAGTGATGCTGCCTGAAAAGTTGCTGAGCCTGGCCTCAAGATTACTAAGACCCCAATCAACCCAATTGTAACTGCAGCCCATCTTCTAGGACCAACAATTTCCTTTAAAAAAATAACAGAAAAAATTGTTATCAATAACGGACTTATAAAGAAGATCGCCACACCTTCGGCTAAAGGCAA
>CACDPP010000057.1 GCA_902554705.1 Paracoccaceae bacterium | reverse complement strand
ATCTTCTCATAGAGTTTCTACACCTTATTCAAGATAAGTATGGTTATTTATCTGCGCAGCATCTCTGTGCTTTGGCTGAAGAATTAAAATTATCAATGGCAGAAGTTTATGAGGTGGCATCATTTTATGCACATTTTGATATTGTTAAGGAGGATGAAACACCGCCTCCCAAGTTAACAATTAGGGTCTGCGACTCCCTATCTTGCGAATTAGCTGGAGCTCAGAGGCTTCGTGAAGAACTTCAAAATGGCTTAGATCCCAAAGAAGTGCGAGTTTTACGTGCTCCTTGTATGGGCAGATGTGATACTGCCCCTACATTGGAAATAGGGCATAATCATATAGACTGCGCATCTACTGAAAAAGTTAAAGCTGCGATATCTGAACAGCGTTTTCACTGTAGCATTCCACAATATGAAGGGTTTCAAGATTATTTTAGTAATGGAGGTTATCAAACACTTTTAGACTTGAGACTAGAAGGTGACTGGGAAAATATTCAAAATACAATCTTGGACTCAGGCTTAAGGGGGCTCGGCGGGGCTGGATTTCCTTCCGGTAAAAAGTGGGGATTTGTTCGCATGAATGAAGGTTCACGTTTTATTGCAGTTAATGGAGATGAAGGTGAGCCTGGAACGTTTAAAGATAGATTTTATTTGGAGAGGACTCCTCACTTGTTTCTCGAGGGAATGCTAATAGCCGCCTGGGCGATAGAGGCGGAAAAAGCATATATTTATATGCGTGATGAATATCCTGCAATTTTGGAAATACTCCGTAGGGAAATCAATGCACTGGAACAAGCTGGGATAGTGGAGCCAAATTATATAGAACTGCGCAGAGGTGCTGGCGCCTACATTTGTGGTGAAGAAAGTGCAATGATAGAATCCATTGAGGGCAAAAGAGGGTTGCCAAGACACCGTCCTCCGTTTGTTGCTCAAGTAGGTTTGTTTGGTAGACCAACGCTTGTTCACAATGTTGAGACGCTCCACTGGGTTGCCCGAGTTTGTAGAGAAGGTCCTGAAATACTAAATAGTGTGGAAAAAAATGGAAGAAAAGGCCTTCGAACCTACTCCGTGTCAGGTCGGGTTCAAAACCCTGGAATTTTTTTACTACCCGCTGGATCAACAATTCTAGACATTATTGATGCTGCTGGTGGGATGAAGGAAGGTCATATATTTAAAGCGTACCAGCCAGGTGGACCTTCTTCTGGATTGTTACCTGCCGAACTCGATGATGTGCCTATGGATTTTGATACACTTCAACCATATGATACTTTTATTGGTTCAGCAGCAGTAGTTATTTTGTCAGATAAAGATAGCGCTCGATCTGCTGCTCTAAACATGCTGAAATTTTTTGAAGACGAAAGCTGTGGCCAATGTACTCCATGCAGGGTTGGCTGCGAGAAAGCTGTTAAATTGATGGAGCAAAAAGAATGGGATAAGGAATTGTTGGAAGAAGTTTGCGAGACTATGGTTGATGCTTCTATCTGTGGGTTAGGTCAGGCGGCGCCAAATGCCATTAAATCAACAATAAAATATTTCAATGATGAAATTTAGGGGATCCCTCGAAACAAGTAACTGGATAATCTTAAATAAATGCAGTTATCTTCTATCGTTAATTTATATTGATTTAATACTAATCGATATCAGAGATTTCAAATGGTGTAGTTGATGGGATTTTTTAAAAAACTCAAAGAGCGCTTGTTCAAATCTTCTTCTAAAATAGATGAAGGCTTAGATGCAATTATAGAAGATGGAGGTGAAGCGGAGGAAGTTGAATTAGAGGAAGACCTCAAAACTCAAAAAGAAACTGTTGATTATGCTACTAATGATCAAGCCGATATTGAACCTGTTCCAATTGAGCATCAATCAGAACAAAACGCTCCAACCACATCAGAACCTATCGAACCTGAAGAAAAAAAAGAAACTGGTGAGCTTGATAGAGACGATCATGTCGATATTGAACCTGCCCCAGATAATCCTCAAATTGAGCAAAACGCAGTAACCAATTTAAAACCTACTGAGCCTGAGAAAAAAAAAGAAACTTTTGTTGGAAAAATTCTAGGTCGAAGAAAAGTAAAAGTCATTAAACGTAAATTTGATGATGATATGCTCGAACAACTAGAGGAGTTATTAATATCTTCCGATATGGGGGTAGATACAGCTATGAGAGTTGCGGCCAACATGGCTCAAGGAAACCTTGGAAGTCGATTATCTACATCTGAAATAAAAAAATTGTTGGCTGATGAGATAGAGCAAATAATGGAGAACGTTGCGCAACCATTGCCAATCTACCCTAAGCATCCGCAAGTTGTTCTCGTAGTAGGTGTTAACGGTTCGGGAAAAACCACGACAATAGGAAAGTTGGCCAGCCAATTCAAAGAAGCTGGTAAAAATGTAGTGATAGCTGCTGGTGATACTTTTAGAGCCGCTGCTGTTGAGCAGCTTCAAATTTGGGGAGATCGAGCAAATGTTCCTGTTTTGGTTGCGCCAGAAGGTTCTGATCCTGCATCATTAGCTTTTGATGCTCTAGAAAAAGCGCAGCAAGAAAAAGCAGACCTTCTTATGATTGATACTGCCGGAAGGCTTCAAAACCGAACAGATTTAATGGAAGAACTAGCAAAAATTGTGAGGGTTCTGAAAAAAAAGGATCCAGAAGCGCCGCAAAATACTATTTTGGTTTTGGATGCAACTACTGGTCAAAATGCAATTTCTCAGGTTGAGACTTTTCGTGAAATAGCAGAAGTAAGCGGTCTCATAATGACAAAGCTGGATGGAACAGCGAAAGGGGGTGTTCTAGTAGCTTTAGCTGATAAGTTTGGTTTACCAATTCATGCTATTGGGGTTGGCGAACAAATAGACGATTTAGCGCCATTTGATCCAGCAGAATTTGCTCAGGCACTTACTGGTTCTGAGAGTTAAAATACATTAATAATATGACTTTTGATCCCTCATTTTTTGTAGCTTGGATTTATCAAATCGAGGGAACTAGTGTTGGTAGTCGTGCAGCTTTGTGGCTTGCCATATTAGCAGCCTTTTTACATGCTGTTTTTGGTGCTTTACAAAAAGGGCGCCATGATCCCTGGTTATCACGAGGTGCTATTGATGCCAGTTCTGGTCTTGTAATGCTCCCATTGGCGATATTTGTCGTTCCAATACCAGAGCCCGAGCTTTGGCCAATTTTTTTGATAATTTTTATAATACATTTTATTTATAAGCTTCTTCAGGCCTTTGCATATTCGAAAGGGTCTTTTACTGTAGTCTATCCTGTCGTCCGAGGAACGAGCCCGATTTTCACTGTCCTTGGAGCTTATATTTTGTTTGGTGAAACATTTTCGTCAACACAATGGCTAGGTATTTTTATTCTCTTGATAGGCATATTCGGCTTGGCTTTATACAACTTAATATTTCTGGAAACTTCCAGAGCTACTTTGCCAACTGCCTTAATTCTTGCTGTTTGTACCGGAAGTTTTGTGGCTCTTTATACGACGGTAGATGCTTACGGTATAAGGGTTGCTATTAATCCTTTGGCATTCATTGTGTGGTTTTTTCTATTTGATAGTTTATCAATTACACCCTATGCAATCTACCGTTGGAGTCATTTGACCGATAAACCGAAATTTTTTCCTTTGGCGATCAGAGGTGTTGCGGGTGGAACTGTAGCTTTTTTTAGTTTTGGATCGATAATGTTGGCGACACGGCTCGATAAAGTTGGGGAGGCTGCAGTTTTGAGGGAAACTTCTACAATCTTTGCCGCTGTTATAGGATGGCTGTTTTTAAAAGAAACTGTTGGTCCGCGTAGAGTTTTGTTAATGGCCTTGATTGCGTTTGGGGCACTTATCGTTGAAATTGGAGAATAAATAATGTCGTCAAATCAAAAAAATTCAGGGATCAAGTCAACCTTAGAATTTGGACCGGTAATAGTCTTCTTTGCAGCCTATATTTTGTTTGATCGCTATGAAATAAGCCTAAATTTTTATGGTCAAAACTATGAAGGCTTTGTTTTAGCAACAACAATTTTCATCCCGTTAATTCTATTTACAACTTTTTTAAGTTGGAAGTTGACTGGCGAAGTTTCAAAAGTACAGCTTTTTACAGCTATATTAGTAGTTGTCTTTGGTGGGATGACCATTCTGTTTAATGATGATCGCTTTTTTAAAATGAAACCAACACTCGTTTATCTTCTATTTGGTTCTATCCTGCTGGTTGGTTTATTTAGAGGAAAATCTTACTTACAATCATTGATGGGAACCATGCTTCCCATGGATCACGAAGGATGGATGATTATAAGTCGCAGAATTACTGCCTTTTTCTTTTTCTTGGCGGTGTTAAACGAATTTGTGTGGAGAACATTTTCAACTGAAGCTTGGGTTTATTTTAAAACTTTCGGGTTAAGTGTAGCATTACTAATATTTCTTGCCTCTCAATATCCAGTTTTGTCTAAATATGGTGATTTTGATAATGATGATAAAAATTGATTTCTTTAGTTGAGAATTGGAAGATAAAGAGAATCTCATTAATGACGTTTCGTCAATTTTAAATACTCTTTAATTGATCTGTAACTAAAATTGTTGCGTATTAATAATAGTATATAGTAAAATCAAGTTTACATAAATGATCAGGGTCACTTACTGAAAAGGGGTTCGGAATGAACATTCATACCCGCAAGCTAGAGTCGAAAGTTTCTGAGTCTGAAGTCAACGAAGCGATATCAGTGTTACAAAAATGGAGAGATCAAGGTGGTGAACTAGACCTTTCCGATGAGAATTTCATACCCCCTGAGGTTGCAAGCTTATGGATGCATTATCCCGAACTAACCGACGAGTATTCAAAGGATTTTAAGCTGGATGGTGGGTACAAAGCTTCACTTCCTGATTTGCAGAATGGCCCTAGTTCTTTAATCAAAGGTGCCAACCAGATTATCCAGCATGTTGGCATCTCTAATTTCAAGCTTCCTATAAGATATAAATTACGCGGCTCTGGCGAAAGAATTTTGGAAACTTCGGTAACTGGCTCGGTTAGTTTAGGTGCCGACAAAAAAGGCATTAATATGTCTCGTATAATGCGTAGTTTTTATAAACACTCGGAAGAGCAATTTAGCTTTTCTGTCATAGAGGCAGCACTCGACGATTATAAAACAGATTTGGAAACTTTTGATGCTAGAATTTCCATGAAGTTTTCATTTCCAATGCAAGTTGATAGTTTACGGTCTAATCTGGTCGGCTATCAATATTATGATATCTCATTAGAATTAATTGACCGAAATGGTGTCAGAACTAAAGTTGTTCACATGGACTACGTTTATAGTTCAACATGTCCTTGTTCTTTGGAATTGAGTGAACATGCAAGAAGAACGAGAAGGCAGTTAGCTACTCCACACTCACAGCGTTCTGTGGCGCGAATTTCTGCTGTTTTACCAGGTTCTGAGCGCTTGTGGTTCGAGGATTTAATAGAGACCTGTAGGGTTGCCGTACCAACTGAAACGCAGGTTATGGTAAAGAGAGAAG
>CACDPP010000056.1 GCA_902554705.1 Paracoccaceae bacterium | reverse complement strand
GTTGTTGGCATTACTGAGCACGCGAGCACGCAACTGGGTGATGTAGTTTTTGTTGAACTCCCAGAAGAAGGCACAACCGTTTCAAAAGATGATGAAATTGTAGTCATCGAAAGTGTGAAAGCTGCATCAGATATTTTAGCGCCATTAGATGGAGAAATTATTGAAATTAATGAAGCATTATCTGATGAACCCAGCAAAGTTAATGAAGACCCGATGGGCGAAGCATGGTTTTTTAAGATGAAACCATCAGACCCTTCGCAAGTAGAAGAATATATGACTGAAGATGAGTACAATAAACTAATAAGCTAGTTTGATATTGTAGAAATTAAGGAATAATTCATGCCATTTACACCAACAGACTATTTACCCTACGATTTCGCAAATAGACGCCATATCGGCCCTTCACCAGCTGAGATGGCTCATATGCTGGAGACACTAGGCTTATCAGACCTTGAGAGTCTTATTGATGAAACTCTTCCAAAATCAATACGCCAGAAGAATCCTTTAAACTTTGGAAAGCCGAAGTCAGAAAGAGCTCTTTTAAATCACATGCGCATCACTGCTTCTAAAAATAAAGTGCTCACTAGTCTGATTGGCCAAGGTTACCATGGGACTGTTACTCCACCAGTAATTCAGAGAAATATTTTAGAAAACCCAGCATGGTATACGGCCTACACACCCTATCAACCTGAGATAAGTCAGGGGAGGTTGGAAGCATTATTAAATTATCAAACAATGATATCTGATCTTACCGGCCTAGAAATCGCCAATGCTTCACTCTTGGACGAAGCTACAGCTTGTGCTGAAGCAATGACAATGGCTGAAAGAGTTGCCAAGTCAAAAGCTAAAGCCTTTTTCATTGATGAGAATTGTCATCCGCAAAATATTGCAGTCATGAAAACCAGAGCGCGTCCTTTGGGTATAGAAATTGTTACTGGCGATCCTGGCAAACTTAACCCAGCAGACGTATTTGGAGCAATTTTCCAGTACCCAGGTACTTTTGGTCATGTAAGAGATTTTACAAGCCATATTGAAAAACTCCATGAAAACAAAGCTATTGCAGTGATCGCCGCCGATCCGCTTTCACTTACTTTACTAAAAGAGCCAGGAGCTATGGGGGCTGATATAGCCATTGGTAGCACACAAAGATTTGGCGTTCCTGTGGGTTATGGTGGTCCTCACGCTGCTTATATGGCAACAAAGGATGCTTACAAAAGATCTATGCCTGGACGGCTAGTTGGAGTTTCTGTTGATGCTCAAAATAAAGCCGCCTACAGACTGTCCTTACAAACACGGGAACAGCATATTAGACGTGAAAAAGCGACTTCTAATGTTTGTACCGCGCAAGCACTTTTAGCAGTTATGGCCTCTTTCTATGCCGTATTTCATGGTCCAGAAGGCCTGAAAGCGATAGCACAAAGAATCCATAGAAAAACAGTAAGACTAGCGAAAGGCTTAGAGTCCGCCGGATTTAAAGTTGAGCCAGACGCATTTTTTGACACGATTACTGTCGAAGTTGGTCTAATGCAGAAAACAGTTATGGATGCCGCTGTGCGTGAAGGCATTAATCTTCGTGCTGTTGGCAAAACAAAAATCGGTATCAATTTGGATGAGCGCTCAAGACGAAAAGTTACAGAAGCGGTTTGGCGCGCATTTGGAATAACTCGCAATGACGATGATCTCTCCCACGATTACCGTGTGCCTGATAGCCTACATCGTAAATCGAAATATCTTGAACATGACGTATTTCATATGAATCGGGCTGAAACCGAAATGATGCGCTATATGCGCAGACTAGCAGATCGAGATTTAGCGTTAGATCGAGCAATGATCCCACTTGGCTCATGTACTATGAAGTTAAACTCTGCTGCCGAGATGATGCCCGTGAGTTGGCGCGAATTTTCACTTCTTCATCCTTTTGCACCAAAAGATCAAGCTCTAGGGTATGAGGAAATGATTTCAGATCTTTCATCAAAGCTATGTGACATAACAGGCTATGATGCTATTTCCATGCAACCTAATTCGGGTGCACAGGGTGAATATGCAGGATTGTTAACAATAGCAGAATACCATAGAGCTAAGGGAGAAGAGCATAGAAATGTCTGCTTAATTCCTACTTCTGCCCATGGAACCAACCCAGCAAGTGCACAAATGGTCGGTTGGAAGGTAATACCTGTCCAGTCAGCTGAAAACGGAGATATTGATGTAGCAGATTTTAGAGAAAAGGCTGAACTGCACAAAAATGATTTAGCGGGATGTATGATTACATATCCTTCCACTCACGGCGTATTCGAGGAAACAGTGCATGAAGTATGCGCAATTACTCATGAATATGGAGGGCAGGTCTATATTGACGGCGCCAATATGAACGCGATGGTTGGCTTAAGCCGTCCTGGTGATATTGGCGGTGACGTGAGCCATCTGAACTTACATAAAACGTTCTGTATTCCCCACGGTGGTGGTGGACCAGGAATGGGGCCTATTGGTGTTAAAGCCCACCTGACACCTTATTTACCAGGACACCCAGAGCTTGGAGATGATACCGGGCCTGTATCAGCCGCACCTTTTGGTTCACCCTCATTGCTACCTATATCGTGGGCATATTGCCTAATGATGGGTGGCGAAGGACTTACTCAAGCCACCCGAGTGGCAATTCTAAATGCAAATTACATCGCTAAACGCCTAGAGGGATCATTTGATGTTCTTTATCGTGGAGCGAATGGAAGAGTTGCTCACGAGTGTATTATTGATACACGCCCATTTGCTGAAACAGCCGGTGTAAGTGTGGATGATATAGCAAAGCGTCTGATTGATAGTGGTTTCCATGCTCCGACAATGAGCTGGCCGGTCGCAGGGACTTTAATGATTGAGCCAACCGAGTCAGAGACTAAAGCAGAATTAGACCGTTTCTGTGATGCTATGCTGTCAATCCGAGAAGAGATTAGACTTATTGAAGATGGTAAATATCCTAAAGATAATAATCCGCTTTGTAATGCACCGCACACTGTACAAGACCTAGTTGGCACTTGGGAGCGACCTTATTCACGAGAACAGGGATGTTTTCCTCCAGGAGCTTTTAAAGTTGATAAATATTGGCCGCCAGTGAATAGAATTGATAACGTCTATGGTGATCGTCATCTTGTTTGCACTTGCCCACCGATGTCAGAATATGCTGAGGCTGCTGAGTGAATTTTAGCTCGAGGCAATAGCCTCGAGCACAAAAAAGGGAATACAGTTCTTCTGGTATACCTTTTAGAGAGCTAATTGGGCTCCTTGGGAAAGAGCATCCAATTTTGCGTAGGCTATTTCTGGATCGACTGCTCCAAAACCAGCAAATGTTCCAAAACCACAATCACTTCCAGCAATAACTCGATTTTCACCAACTATATCAATAAAATTTCTTATTCTTTGCGCAACTAGTTCAGGATGCTCTACAAAATTTGTAGTAGTATCCACGACCCCGGGCACCAGAATTTTGTCATCCGGTATATCTGATTTCCGATCTCTAAAGACAGTCCACTCATGTCCATGGCGAGGGTTCGAAGTTTCAAACAAAACATACCTAGCCTTTGCTGCCATGAGCGTATCAAACATTTTTGACATGGGTATGTCGCAGACATGGGGACCCTCATAATTGCCCCAGCAAATGTGTATCCTAACTTTTTCTGAAGGGATTTCAGATAAAGCAAAATTTAATGCATCAATATGCAATCCCGCAACTTTAATAAACTCTTCATCACTTAAGTCATTGAATAGCATATGCCGTGAAAGAGCCAAATCAGGACAATCAAGCTGAAGATCTAATCCAGAAGAAACTATTGTTTCGTATTCATCTCTCATAGCGTGAGCTAAGGCTTCAAGGTACTGTTCCCTAGTTTTGTAAAAATCATTTTGAAGAAAAAGAGATATAACTCCAGGTGATGCAGCGTTCATAAAACCACGGTCAACTCCATGTTGGGCCATTGCTGCTTTCAGGTTTTTAATATCCTTTTCTAATTCACCCTGACCCTTTGACCTTACCTCCCCGACACACATTGGTCTTGAATATGTTGGAGTACCTCCATCATTTGCCAAACGCTCAAGAAAACTTGGAAATTTTTTTAAATCTGCAGGAGCATTTCTAGGGCTGTCACCATCGAACCCGGTGTATCTATCCTTAACGTAAGTTGCGTAGCTTATTTTGGATGTTTCGCCGTCACTGACAATATCTACGCCAACTTCTTTTTGACGCCTAATAGTTTGAGAAACTGACCGGGTCATACAGTCGTCAAATGCAGCCTGATCGAACTCATTTCCTTTCTCACGTGCAAATATAAAATCTACAACCTCTTGCGAACGTGGCAAGGACCCAACATGTGAAGTTAGTATTTTACCCATTTGAAGGCTTCCTCTCTACTAATAAAAAAATGCTAGCCTTTCCATGTATGACCAGCTGGATCTGCATTTCCTTTGATCTGATATAATGCTGCTTCTCCAGTGACCGCAGGAGTTATGGAATGATTCAATTCAGCAGGTACTGACATTGTATCCCCTGGAGCTAGCACCTCTGACCCACCATCCCATGAAATACGCCAATGACCACGCACGGGCATTAATACCGATGGGAACCGATGACTTTCTAAATTTTCGACTGCAGAACCCCGAGTAATGAAATAAACTTCAAAACCTGGCTTGTCCCGCAATATACCATTTTCTCCTATGACATTCACTGGTCTGCTATCTGACAAAGCGAACATATCCCAAAATCGAGCTACGTGATTTGGAACTACATCCATCGTTGTTAACTCTGGCCTCTTAGCAAGTTCGTCACTTTGCATGACGGGCATAGGACCTATGCCGTCTGGTAAGCCTTGACCTTTCTTTTGATCGTATAGTTTTCCGTTTTCACCAAGGATTAAACCATGGTCAGCAGCATCTTCTATAACTTGTGGAGCCCAGTGAACCCCACCACCGGCATCATCTCCACCAAGAATAGCCATGATCATGCCATATTCGGTGCCAATATTTTCAAAGCCACGGAATATACCTGTAGGTATATTAATGATATCGCCCTGCTCAAGCACAACTTCTCCTGCATTACCCCACCTTCCCCAAAAAAACCGCCAACGACCTGACAGTACAAAGAAAACCTCAGCAGTATTGTGGTCGTGTAGAGAATTTCGGCATTTTGGTGGTTGACCCGCCGCACCAATATTGAAGCCATGCGGAATAGCAATGTGAACATGCTGATCAGGGCTTTCTGAAACACCTCCACCAATTATAGTAAAATTTTCCTTTTGATCACTTCCTGGCGTATGCGCATCAATAAATGCGGTTTTGCATGGAACTAATTCACCATAGCGCACGATGCGATCAGCCATTGTGTGTTGCGTCATTAATATACTCCCAGATCTAAGGTTATGATAAAAAATTTAAGACCCATTTTTTATGAGAATTTGTTTCCAAATTGCAGTTTCATCAAATAAAGTCCATTCGCGACGGATTTTTGGGATATCGCCTGAAACAGCTCCAAATTCGACGTGTGTTGCTCCAAAGATATAAACATCAGCACCAGTTGGGGCACCATAACTACCCCAGCCTGCATGTTTGCCATTTAAAGACCATCGAAGTGCTGCACGGGGTGGCATAAATGGGTCTTCT
>CACDPP010000055.1 GCA_902554705.1 Paracoccaceae bacterium | reverse complement strand
GGCTGGGGGTAATAGCCCTACTGCTGCCGTAATCGAAGACTTGGACTACCCTGACTGTATTGCTGGTTGGTGGGGTGAAGTCCATGTTGCCGTTCACAAAGGACTGGGTTTGAGTGGTGCCGTAACAAATGGTGTCATGCGCGATCTTGATGTAATGGATGATGGCTTTCCAGTATTAGCAGGATCAATTGGTCCCAGCCACGGCTTTGTACATGTGGTTGAGATTGGAACGCCTGTGGGCATTATGGGTTTGACTGTAAACCAAGGTGAATTGATCCACGCCGATCGGCACGGTGCTGTTGTTGTCCCAGACGCTGTAATCCTAAACCTTAAAGCATCTATAGAGAAAGTATTCGCCAGTGAAGCAATTATCCTTGGACCTGCTCGGCAGCCTGGGTTTGACATTCACAAATTAGAAGAAGCTTGGGTTGAATTTGAGAAAGCCCGGACATAAGATTTTAATAAATTAGAGATGCTTTTCTAATGGGAACCGCTGTTTCCTAATATCTACTCTGTCACTAATTCTCTTAATATTTTGAGTAGCCAAACGTGCAACGGACTTGTTGCATCACGAACATGCCTTACTGCATGAATTTGGAATTCGCCACCTTCAATTGGCAAAGTTCTGTGTACAATATCGAATTTTTTGCCATTATCTTCAGCCACTCTTTTTGGAAGAGTTACGACCAGATCGGAGCTTTCCAAAATTGATAGTGCTGGAAAAAGTGATGGAACAATTGTTTGAATATCTATTTTTAAACCTTGAAGGTCTAAAGCATGGTCGACTAAATTTTTGATTCGGCCATAAGGGGAGACTAATAGGTGTTTTTCTGCAGCAACTTTCTTAAGGCTTAGCTTTCCTTTAAATATACTATGGCCTCTGCGAGCAGCTAAAACATAATGTTCGTTGTAAAGTTTTTCAGCTATATAAGTTCTAGTTCCTCGTGTCGGAAAGTTGAAGTAGCCAATCGAAAGATCGATTTGCCCTTGAGATAAAGCGTGAATTGCCTCGTCGCTGTGGAGTGGGAACGCATGTATATTTACATTTGGGCTGACTATGCGAAGCTTGGCAACAAGTTTAGGAATGATGTTTGTTAATTCATAATCAAATGCACCAATCCGCAAATCTGTTGTTGCTGAATTCGGATTAAATGTCTCCGACCCTTCAATGGTTTGAGAAATTAAGCGGATTATGTTTTGAACTTTGGGCTCTAATTCACTGGCAAGTGCTGTTGGTTCTAATCCGTGTGTGCGACGTAAAAATAAAGGATCATCAAATATAATTCTGAGCCGTTTTAATGCATGGCTTACTGCCGGTTGGGTCAGCCCCATTTCAGCTGCAACGGCGGTAGCCTTTCGGTGGCGCATTGTTCCGAGAAAAACTAATAATATCGTAGTATCAATTAGTCTGATATCAATTTTACTTATATCTGTCATAGAATGAATTCATTATCTTAAAACCTTTCAGTCGTCTAGATTTTTTAAATGAAACTACGGGGTCGATTCTAGGGCACCTATGTGTCGAAATGTGAATAATTAAAATTGCTCTAATAGCAGATTAATCAGGTTGGTGACAGCAGTCATTCAACATAAAAATGGAGATTGAAGATGTTTCTTAAAAAGTTATTTTTGACAGGCGCTGCTGCAAGCTTATTGGGATCAGCAGTGTTTGCAGCGGACTGTGGTCCATCGGGCCAATCGGTCCGAATTCTTGCTAGTGACTTTCCAGCGATACATGCTGTTGCCGGAACAGCTGAACAAAACTGTGCGGCTAGCGCCTCAGAATTTACGCGAAATCATACTACAGAGGCACGCCAGATTATGAACGCAGCTCTCACGCCAAATCCGGCTGAATACACTAGTGTAATTGTTGCAAACTCTACTCTAACTCAGCTTATGAATGACGGTTTGGTTCGTCCTCTTAATGATCTGGTTGATAAGTATGGATCAAACTTGCCAAAGAACCTTATGATCACCATTGATGATAATATCATGGCAGTTGCTTTCATGGCTAACTCCCAACACTTATTTTCACGCACAGACATTCTTAAACAGGCTGGCGTGGATAGTGTTCCAGCTACATACAGTGAGATGATTTCTGCTGCAAAAGCTATACGTGACGCAGGCATCATGGAATACCCTATCGTTATGAACATGAAGACTGGATGGAATGTAGGTGAGTCATTTAATCTTGTGTTTCTTGCCCATGGTGGAGAATTCTTCAAAGCTGGTACTGCAGAGCCGTCTATTAATAGTGCAGCAGGTATTGCCGCTTTGAACACTCTTAAACAGTTGGTTGGATATGCTCACCCAGATCATTTAACTCAAGCCTCTAATGAAACGCAGGCAATATGGGAAGCAGGAGAAGCTGCCCTAGGAATTATGTGGGGTTCTAGAGGATCTGTGATTCTAGATGATGAAGGATCTTCAGAACAAGTCACTTCAAATACCGTACTTTCATCCGCACCATCCGTTGAACCGGGTGGTTTACCTGGCGCGACTTTATGGTGGGATGGCTTTACTATTTCAAAAAATGTTTCTGACGTAGAAGCAGAGGCTACTTTCGCAGCACTAGCCAGTGCATTGAACGCAGAAATGGTTGCGGCAAATAATGATGATGCAATTTGGTTACTTGAAGGTTTCAAGCCTGGAGCAGCGGCAGCAGGTGTTTCTGCAACTGCTCAAGGGGGTGCAGTGCCATACCCAATGCTCCCTCAGATTGGTTTATTGCACAACGCTCTTGGTGCCGAGCTAGCAGATTTCCTTAAAGGAGATGAAAGCGCAGAGAAAGCACTGGCTGATGTCGAAGCGGCATATATTACAGCTGCAAAAGAAGAGGGTTTCCTTCAGTAGCTTCCTAGACTGAAGAAAACACTAGTGTGAGGGGGTTGCAATCTTTCCCCCCTCACATCAACTTTGTAGTAAATTGGATTGCAAAGAGTGAAGCACCGGACTTTTTTTTGGTTTATATTGCCAACTTTGACAGCAATGATTTTATTTATTGCGTTGCCAATTGTTTCAGCTTTTGTTCAATCACTTTTTGTACAGCACGAACAGGTTCTTGTAGTATCAAAAAGTTGTGGGCCGTTTGGTTGTAATGAAACAACTTCAATAGATCTTAAAGCCACAGAAAAACTTCGCCAAGGCGAACCATTGGGAAAGTTTAATGGCTTAGGCACCTATCTAAACCGCTCCCATTTAGCATTTTCAGAAGTAGGCAATGCCTGGGCTAATTCAGAGACTTTGACGGATTTCTGGGATGAGGTTTTAAACTTACCTTTCTATGGGGCGTTAACATTTACGCTGACTTATACAGCCGTTGTAACTCCGGTAGTTCTAATATTGGGCTTGGCAATTGCAATTGGCGTTAATGGTTTACCCAATTTAATGAAAGGGCCATCTATATTTGTATCGCTGCTCCCGTTCCTCGTTACACCTCTAGTTGGATCTTTGATTTTGTTTTGGATGGTTGATGGTGATGGCATTATTGGCGCCACTATACAATTGGTTTTTAATGATCCAAATTTAAGTCTTAAGGCTTCAACTGCGTTGACCTGGACGATGTTAATTGTCTATGGGATTTGGCATACTTTACCATTTAGCTTTATTGTATTTTATGCTGGCCTCCAAACTGTTCCCTTTGATACCTTAGAAGCGGCACAAATAGACGGTGCCACAAAGTGGCAGCGAATTATCTATGTTGTCGTTCCTCACTTAGTACCATTGATATCCTTTGTTACTCTCATGCTGCTGATGGATAACTTTAGAGTATTCGAACCTATTGTAAGCTTTTCAGCTGAAGCTCATGCTCGCTCGCTCAGCTGGATCATTTTCAATGATTTACGAGAAAGTGGAAATCCACTTTATGGATCAGCTGGGGCGACATCAATGCTGACAATTATTGGAGTGGCCTTTCTCTTAACGCCAGTACTTTTACGTACCTGGCGCGATTTCAAACTTAAGGGGCATTAAGAAAGCAACTATGTATACAAAAACCAATAGCCGTATAACAATTACAAAAAGCCTTTCCTTTGCCCTTGTTGGTCTATGGTTATTTGTAGCTGCTTTTCCATTTGCTTGGACATTTTGGGGGAGTTTCAAAGTTCAATCGGACTTTTTTTCCAAGGCGAATTGGATGTATGCTATTTGGGGAACTAATACTATTAACGAAACGGGTGATGCTTTCACAGGTAATGGCTACTATGGTGCTTGGGTCATTCAGAGTTTTTGGAAAAACTTTCTTAATTCTGGTATCGTTGTATTTTTCACGGTCATAATTTCTCTAACCTTTGGTACATTAGGCGGTTATGCTCTAGCGAGATCAGGGTTTCGCTATGCTTTCTGGATATTAATGGCTGCACTGGTTTTTCGCGCGATGCCGCATATCACTTTAGTATCTGGATATTTGTTACCGTTTTTTGAATGGAATATCTGGGGACATTTACCAACAACTATCATTGTACTGGTTGCAATGAACCAGCCTTTCACCCTTTGGATGTTACATTCATTTTTTCTAAACATTCCTAAAGATATGGATGAAAGTGCCATGGTTGATGGCTGCACCCGTTTTCAAGCCTTTCGATATGTTATTGTTCCCGTGATGTGGCCTGGAGTGATAACTACAGGGCTCTTTAGTTTTCTTTTGGCTTATAATGACTTCACAGTTACTGCGATGCTTTTAAGTGAAGAGAACGAAACAATTATCCCAGCCATAAACAGCTTCCTTGGGACCACTCAAGTAGAAGGTAAAGTAATGTATGCAGTTGCAGCAGTTGTATCGGTAACAGCACCTCTGCTGCTATTAATTCTATTTTTTCAACGTCAAATTGTCAGCGGTTTAACTGCTGGTGCAGTTAAAGGTTAGGTCAATGGCAGATAGTACAGTGAGCTTTGATATCCATACACAAAATAAAGCAATAGTTGCAAAACTGTGTGCGGCGCAGGCTGACTTTACAGAAGCTGGCGTCCGCAAGGCGCTTTGCAAGTTAATTCTTCCAGAAGCAAAAATTCACATGCCGCATCCATTTGGCGATTTAATAGGACCAGATGAATTTTTTGAGACATGTTTTACCCCGCTATTTGATGCAATGCCAGATCTTGAGCGACGAGATTGGATTATAATGGGGGGGGAGACAGAGCATGGCGATGATTGGGTTGGTTGCGGTGGTCATTATGTTGGAACGTTTGTGGGTCCATGGCTTGATATTCCCCCTACAGGCCATTTGACCCACATGCGGTTTCATGAGTTCTATCGAATTGAGCAAGAAAAAGTTGTAGAGATGCAAATTCTTTGGGATATTCCCGAAGTAATGATGCAGGCGAATGCTTGGCCCATGGCGCCTTCTTTAGGCTTAGAGTTTTGCATTCCTGGTCCTGCTACTAGTGATGGGTTAGTTGCCGGTCCCTGGGATCATACCCAATCTAATGCATCGTGTAATCTTATCGTCACTATGCTTAAGTATATGAAAAAGCATCCATCACAAGGTGGCCCAGAGGTTATGGAAATGCCCAGGTTTTGGGATGATCGTGTAAACTGGTATGGGCCTGCTGGAATTGGGACAGCCCGTGGAATTTCTGGTTTTCGAAATTGGCATCAGATACCTTTTATTAATGCAATGCCGGATCGTGGCAAATATATAGATGATATTACATATCATTTTTTTGGTGATAAAAATTATGCTGCTGTAACTGGTTGGCCAAATATGATCCAGACAATAACGAAAGATGGTTGGATGGGGATTGCACCATCAGGTAAACGTATAACGATGAAGTCGCTTGATTTTTGGCGTATCGAAAATGACAAAATCCGGGAAAACTGGGTAATGGTTGATTTGTTGGATGTTTATAGTCAATTGGGCGTAGATGTTTTTGCGCGGATGAAAGAATTTAACAAGTCGCGC
>CACDPP010000054.1 GCA_902554705.1 Paracoccaceae bacterium | reverse complement strand
GGAAACAATCTGATTGGGCTCGTGCGGAAAGTGATTTAGCTATTGTTACACAGCTTAGAAAAATAGGCCTATTGGCGGGGCTTGATGAAAGTCAACTAAATGCTTGTCTTCAGGATGGTTTAAAATTAAGGGCGTTGGTTGAATGGTATAGTGAAAATGCAAAAAGAGATGAAATTAAATCCACGCCAACTCTAGTTATAAATGGTGAAAAGCATTCTAATCAAAGTTATGAACAGTTGACTGAAATACTTGATGAGATTTTAGGAAAATCATGAAAGCTCCCTTAGAAGGTCTACGTGTTGTAGAGCTGGCTCGTATTCTGGCAGGGCCTTTCGCGGGTCAAACCCTCTCTGATCTAGGTGCTGAAGTTATTAAAGTTGAAGCTCCAAATGGTGATGATACGAGAGGTTGGGGGCCACCTTTTATAGATAGAGATGGAGAAAGCTCTGCTGCTTATTTTCATTCCTGTAATAGGGGAAAAGCTAGTATAACTATTGATTTGTCAAAGACTAGTGATCAATTACGTCTTAGAGAATTGATACAGTCTTCTGATATACTAATTGAGAATTTTAAAGTTGGTGGTTTGGAAAAATATGGGTTTGACTACGAAAGTGTTAAATCGATTAACCCTGCATTAATTTACTGTTCAATAACCGGATTCGGACAAACTGGTCCATACTCGCATAGAGCAGGATATGATTACATCATTCAAGGAATGAGTGGTTTCATGTCAATAACTGGTGAGCCTGGAGGAATGCCCCAGAGGGCTGGTGTAGCGGTTACAGATTTATTTACCGGTTTATATGCAACCACGGCAATACTATCAGCGATACATATGCGAAATAATACAGGTCAAGGCCAACACATCGATATGGCTCTACTCGACTGCGCAGTCTCAGTCATGGTAAATCAAGCGATGAATTTTATGAGTACAGGTATTTCACCGGATAGGGTGGGTAATATCCACCCTAATCTTTGTCCTTATCAAGTATTTGAATGTGCTAATGGTCATTTAATAATTGCAGTCGGAAATGACAGCCAGTTTACTAGATTATGTAGTATATTAGAACTAGAAGCCTTAAGCAAAGACCCTCTTTTTTTGACAAATAAACAAAGAGTTTTAAACCGTGACCAACTTACGGTGATGTTATCTGATGCTATAAAAATTTTTCAAAAAGACGACCTTTTGAAACTTTGTGAAAATAAAAACGTTCCAGCTGGCCCGATAAATACAATGGAAGAAGTTTTCAAAGACCCGCAAGTTATATTTCGCGAGATGCAGTTAAATTTCGGAAACCTACAGGGAGTAGCTTCACCATTTAAATTTTCCGATGCTAAATTAAATATGCAAACACCGTCACCCAGGTTAGGTCAGAATGATACTGAGTTTTAAATTCTACTGATTAATTATTGAATAGATTTTCAAGGTCATCTTTATTGTCAAACTCAACCCTTACTGGCAATGAGAGTACTTTTTTACGAAAGGCATTCGGTAGCCGTACAGCATCCTTCTCGGTTGTTACTAACTGTGCGTGAACTGTTTTCGCTTTACGTTCTAATCTATTTAAAATTTGTTCGTTCAATCTTTGATGATCGCTTAATGCCACACAGTCAATTAAGTTAGCACCGACTGACCGAAGAGTCGCAAAAAATTTTTCAGGATCAGCTATT
This sequence comes from Paracoccaceae bacterium, assembly GCA_902554705.1. GTDB lineage: Bacteria > Pseudomonadota > Alphaproteobacteria > Rhodobacterales > Rhodobacteraceae > Salinivivens. The sequence continues at coordinate 4,610 of CACDPP010000054.1, read as the reverse complement.
CCAGCGAAAGCTAAATATTTCCCTTCCTTCCAATTCATGCCGATCTCAATTGGCTTTAATTTTGAGCGTATGATTTTTAGATGTTCTGGAAAGGCATCAAATTTATATAACCTGTGCCCTACGATAATTAGCGCGTCAGCTCGTTTAAAACCTTGTGATATATTTTCTCGAAGCGGCCCTGCTGGCATACATTTTTTATTCCCGAAGCCCCTCTTTCCATCAACAACCACTATTGAGAAATCTTTGTGAAAACTTGAATCCTGAAACCCATCGTCTAATATGACTACTTGGGCCCCTGCTTTTACAGCAGCTGCAATTCCATTTTTTCTTTTTTTTGAAACCCATACTGATGTGAATTCGGACATTAAAAGTGGTTCATCACCTACTTCGTCGGATCTATGCTTTCTAGGGTTTACTAAAAAAGTTCCCTGAAATTTACCTTTGTATCCACGCGACACGATATGTACTCGCAAGCCTTTTTTTAGAAAATGATCCGCCAAGGCTATTGTTGTGGGGGTTTTGCCTGTACCACCCACATTCAAATTACCAACGCATATAGTTAAGCAGTCATATTTTTGGTAGCTACCAAATTTCTCTCGTAAATAGGTTAACATGTTATAAAGGTAAGCTAATGGAAGTAAAAATGTTGCCTTCCATGAAATAGTCTCATACCAAAATTGCGGAGCTTTCATGCTATTTCTCTGTCTTTTAGATAGTCAAAAACAAGTTCTACTATTTTATCAGTATTTTCAGCACCAGAAGAAATAAAATCAAGTGCTGCGATACCCATATTCGCCGCTTTATCAGCTGAACAAAGTTTATTAAGCTCAGTTGCCAATTCATTGCTGCTTTGTACCTGCAATGCTGCGCCAACACTGTTTAGGCCCTTATATTCAATCGGGTATGCATTAGTATTTGGACCATGTAGAATCCCACAACATAAGCTTGCAGCGATTAATGGGTCTTCTTGCTGATCTAACGTTTCTAATGTATTCCCATAAAAAACTATGGGTGCCAATTTCATTAATTTGATATTGTTAGTAGGTTCTTTTGAAAAATAGATTTGAGTTGCTTCGCCTGGTGTTTGGAATTCCTCAAAGGCACTTAGTCGTAAATCTAACTTACTACAATGCTCTTTCAAAACCCTCTCAGTTTTTGGGTTAGATAATGAAATAGTTAGGCAATACTGAAAAGCCGCTCGTAATACTTGTCGATGAGCCTTGAGCACAAAGTCAATTTCCCGTTCATGAATGTTTAGCGCAGCCCACATTGGTCTGCCTTTTAAAATACTAAAAACACTATCATTTTTTGAAAATGGCAGAGGTGCTATTGAAGACTGTAAAAGACCCATTCCCTTAATTTTATGCTCGTCTACTGAATTTTTGAATAGTTGGGATGCAGCCATTTCATTTTCTGTAAAAATAAAATCGAAATCACTATACTCAGTTTTCTTAAGACTTGTAAGTATTCTAAGTCTTCTCTTTGATAAATTTTTATAACGGGCATCGGCAAAAATACTTAAATTTTTTTTTTGTCTTATTCTTGAGGTTAACAGATAGGGTAACGGTCCATCCAAGCAAATAACTACTTTGGGATCATATCTTTTAAAAAAATTTGGATTTGAAAGCTGGTCAGAAATTTTTCCAACAATTAAAAAATCATACAATGAAATGGGTTTCTCAATAAACTCTTCCCCATAGGTTATCAGAAATTCTGATCTCATCTTTTCTCTCAGATATATACATAGCAATTCAGCTGCACGAAAACGATCTGGCTGAGATACATGAACCCAAATAACTTGAGATAATTTAGGTGCTACTGAACTTAAGTTATTAATGGTGTAAGCCCTCCTTGCTATTCTTTTAGTTTAAATGGGAAAATGTACAAAACAAAAAGCCGCTCAATGGAGCGGCTCTTTCAAACTTTTTGTAATTTAAAAATTTAGAAGCCTAAACCTTCGTATTTTTTCTTAAATTTAGATACGCGACCGCCTTGATCAAGTAACCGTTGACCACCACCGGTCCACGCTGGATGAGCAGTTGGGTCAATATCAAGAGACAAGGTTTCTCCTTCATTACCCCAAGTTGAACGCATTTTTAGAACTGAGCCATCTGTAAGTTTTACATTAATAAAATGGTAATCGGGATGAATATCTTTTTTCATTTTATATCCTTACTCTTTAACGTTTGATGGCTTATAATTTGTGTCTTCTGCGATGCGAGCAGACTTTCCGCGACGTGATCTAAGATAATATAACTTAGCTCTTCGGACTCGGCCCCGGCGCACAACAGTGATACTTTCAATATTGGTTGAATAAAGAGGGAATACTCTTTCTACACCTTCACCAAATGATATTTTTCTAACTGTAAAAGATCCGGCAATACCGACACCATTTTTTCGGGCGATGCAAACGCCTTCATAATTTTGAACACGAGATCTGGTGCCTTCCGTGACTTTGTATCCTACTTTAATTGTGTCACCAGCTTTGAAATCCGGAATTTCTTTGTTCAATGAGGCGACTTGTTCTGCCTCTATTTGTGCGATCATATCCATCGCAAATCTCCTTTAATCACGGTTTTTCCGTTTTATTACTTTATCGGTTCAGAGCTCTAATTTTTTCCTGGATCCCTACTTCTATTAAGTCCAAAAGAGTGTGCAACCAAATTATATTTTATTCAGATTTTATGTCTGTCTATCAGGTATATCAAACCATAAATCCACACGGTCAAATTAACAGTTTCAACCGATCTGGGCAGCGTTTAAATTGAAAACAGCTGATTGGCAAGTTTTTTATTCTACATAAGCTTAAATTAAGGTGAATGGGAGTTTTATCTTTCCAATGTGGTTTTATTTGGTCAAAAGAACTAATTGATGATTGATCAGTCCTTTGTTTTTTCCCAGGCTTTCCATAGATCAGGTCTATGTTTCTGTGTCTTAATTTTTGACTGATCCTTTCTCCATTTTGTAATATTCTCATGATGACCTGATAATAAAGTTTCTGGAATTTTTTGACCTTTCCACTCAGCTGGCTTGGTATATTGCGGGTATTCCAATAAACCACTCGAATGACTTTCATCTAGTGGACTGTCAGGGTTTCCCAGCACATTTGGAAGCAACCGAACAGTAGCGTCAATCATTGCTTGTGCTGCTATTTCGCCGCCAGTCATTACAAAATCGCCTAACGATATCTCTTCAATATCATAGTGCTCTAATATGCGCTCATCAATTCCTTCAAATCTACCGCATAAGATGATAACTCCTGGTGCAGTAGCCCATTTTTTCGCAAGAGTTTGGTCAAACCTTTTTCCTCTAGGCGACATATAAACTAACGGCCTTCCTTTGGGTGAGCTCGAGATCGATTTCTCTAATGCAGGCTCTATTACATCTGCGCGTAAAACTAGGCCTGCACCTCCGCCCGCTGGAGTATCATCAACTTTTTTGTGGGGGCCGATGCCAAAATCGCGCAAATTTACTATTTCAAGTGCCCACTTCTTTTTTTCAAGGGATTTTCCAAGAATACTTTCGCTCAATATACCAGGAAACGCGTTGGGGTAGAGTGTAATTACATCTGCTGTCCATAAGTTACTTAGTCGTGGACTATTTGTCATCAACTCTTTTGGTTTAGTGGAGGCGGATATTGATTTTCTACCGTGCGATAAAGGTTTATCAGGCATTACTAAAAAAGCCCTTTTGGAGGATCGATAATCACAATAGAGTTTTTTATATCAACTTTTGGCACAATTTCTCTGGTGAACGGTACTAAAATAGTTTTTTTTTGGCCTTTATTTTCGATTTCTAATAAATCAGAAGCGCCATGATTGAGAACGGAGATAATTCTCCCAATACTCGAACCCTCTAAATTTTGAACGCTCAGACCGATCAAGTCAGTATGATAATATTCGTCTTCAAGGAGTTCTGGTAATCTGTCTCTTGGGACGTACAATTTTGTACCCTTCAATTTGTCGGCATCTTCCTTTGATATAACCCCAGACATTCGTGCTGATAAACCATTTTTAATCTCACCTGTTATAACGACATCGAATTTTTGTTCACCTTTTTTAGTCAATAGTGGGGCATAGTCGGCTATTGCCTCTGGAATAGATGTGAAACTTTTTAATCGAACTTCTCCCCTAACACCAAAGGCGCCAGCAATCGCTCCAACACAAATAAGTTCAGCCATATGTGAAATCCCTAATGCGGATATTCAATTAAATGATCTAATTATTCTTGAACTTGGGCTGTACAGATAGAGCCATTTAATATTCCACCTATTTCACCACAAATTTTTTTATAGTTTTGTTTTTCGTACACAACACCAGCGGTGAAGGCTATCCCAATAATTACAAGCAATCTTATCGGTCTAAATATCATTTTAATTATGCAATATTTTTCTTTTGATTATTCAAAATAAATGTCTAACGATTATTGTTGTTAATTTCCAATAATAATCGTTAGACAGAATGGTTTAAATTTAGCCTTTTGCTTCTTTAGCGGGTGCCTCTTCAGCAGGTGCGTCTTCAGTTGCGGCTTCTTCAGCGGGTGCGTCTTCAGTTGCGGCTTCTTCAACGGGCGCCTCTTCAGTTGCGGCTTCTTCGGCTGGAGCCTCCTCA
>CACDPP010000053.1 GCA_902554705.1 Paracoccaceae bacterium | reverse complement strand
TTTTCAACTTGTTCCGTTACATTACTTTCCGAGCTGGAGGCGCTTTTTTTACAGCCTTACTGTTTGGATTTTTATTTGGAAGACCTTTAATTAATGTTCTTCGAAAAAAACAAGGAAAAGGCCAACCCATTAGAGATGATGGCCCATCATCGCATTTTGAAAAAGCTGGAACCCCAACAATGGGAGGTTTGCTCATCTTGATTTCCTTACTATTTGCAACCTGTTTGTGGGCCAGGCTGGACAATATTTTTATCTGGATTGTTATTCTAGTTACACTTAGTTTTGGAATGATAGGTTTTGCTGACGATTATTCTAAAGTAGCAAAACAAAATACAAAAGGCGTTCCTGGTCGAATACGTTTGCTTCTCGGTTTTATTATCTCAGCGATTGCAGCCTATTTTGCTGCCATTAATCATCCAGAAGCTTTACAGTATAAACTGGCTTTGCCAGTTTTTAAGGATACTTTATTACATCTTGGGGTGTTGTTCATTCCATTCTCGATGATTGTAGTTGTTGGCGCTGCAAATGCAGTAAATTTAACTGATGGATTAGATGGTCTTGCTATAATGCCTGTGATGATCGCTGCATTAGCATTAGGCGTTATTGCTTACGCCGTAGGCCGCGTAGACTTTACTAATTATTTAGATGTCCACTATGTGCCCGGGACGGGAGAATTATTGATATTTTGTTCTGCTCTTTTTGGCGGCGGTTTGGGTTTCTTGTGGTACAATGCTCCCCCAGCAGCAGTTTTTATGGGTGACACGGGTGCTCTTTCTTTGGGGGGAGCTTTGGGTTCAATTGCAGTGGTAACAAAGCATGAAATAGTTTTAGCAATAGTAGGTGGTTTGTTTGTGGTAGAGGCTTTGTCCGTAATTATTCAAGTTGCATATTTTAAGGCAACTGGGCGAAGGGTTTTCCTGATGGCGCCTATTCATCATCATTTTGAGAAAAAAGGCTGGGCGGAACCTCAAATTGTTATTCGTTTTTGGATCATTTCTTTGATTTTAGCTATGATTGGTCTTGCGACACTAAAGGTTAGATAAAAAGTTTTACAGAAATGATACCAGCTCAAAATGTGAAAAATACAAACTATGCTATTTTGGGGTTAGGGCGGTCTGGGCTATCCGCAGCTACGGCTCTAAAAGAAGGTGGGGCATCAATTTTATGCTTAGATGATAACATCAAAAATCTAAAAATAGCTGAAGATTTGGGTTTTAATTGTACTGTTCCCGAAAAAATAAACTGGAATGAAATAGACGTCCTATTGGTTAGCCCCGGTGTACCTTATCACCATCCAAAGCCTCATATTGTTGTTTCTGCAGCCATTGAAAATGGAGTAGCAATAGATAATGATATTGGCTTATTTTTTAAGTCTATTGGTTCGGCTGACTGGGAAAAATTTGAGTCTATACCAAAAATAATTGCAGTAACTGGATCTAATGGAAAATCTACAACCAGTGCTTTAATTCATCACATATTACAGTATGAAAACCGTCCTTCTCAACTAGCTGGCAATATTGGTAAAGGTGTTTTTGATCTGGAGCCTTTAACTGATGGTGAGACTGTAATTTTGGAGCTTTCTTCTTATCAAACTGAAGTTGCAAATAGTTTAACGCCTGATGTTGCAGTTTTTACAAACTTTACACCTGATCACTTAGATCGGCATGGTGGTATAGGAGGTTATTATGCGGCGAAGAAACGTCTTTTTATTTCTGGTTGTCCTGATCGTTCGGTGATTGGAGTGGATGAATTTGAAGGGAAGCTTTTGGCTCAGGAACTTGCTGATTATTTGCACGATGATCGCATTATTAGAGTGTCTAGTTCTAGAAAAATTACTAATCTAGGCTGGACTGTTTTTGCCAATAATGGATTTTTGTCGGAGTACAGACGAGGAAAACAAGTAGCTTCTTTAGATCTTCGTAAATGTAATGCTTTGCAAGGGTCACACAACCATCAAAATGCTTGTGCGGCTTATGCTGCTGTTCGTACTCTAGGAGTAGGGCCACGTTCAGTTGAAAAGGCTTTAAAGAGTTTTACTGGTCTGGCACATAGATCACAATTAGTAGCTGAAATTAGCGGAGTAGCTTTCATAAATGATAGCAAGGCTACAAATGTAGATAGTGCTATGAAAGCACTTGAAACCTTTCCAAAAATCCGCTGGATATGTGGTGGTGAGCTAAAAGAGGAGGATATTTCTCAACTTAATAATGCGCTAAAAAATGTTAAAAAAGCATATGTTATTGGCGCTAATACAGCAAAATTTTCTTCGCAGATCAGTTGTGAATTTGAGATTTGCAATACCATTGATATAGCTGTTAAAAAAGCTTTTAATGATGCGAAGGACAGTGAAACTGTTTTACTTGCACCCGCTGCGGCTAGTTTCGATCAATTCAGTTCGTTTGAGGAGCGAGGAAAGGCTTTTGAGCATGAAATAAAAAAGCTAATGTGATGTAAAATATTTTTGGCTCACAATTAAAAATTTGACAAAATCTTCAAAAACTAAAGTAAACAAAAAAGAAAAATTTTATTTCTGCTAGCTTTTGAGAAATAATTTGGCTAACAATAATTAATTGATCTTGGACAACCAAGGCGTGGAAGAGGTAATAAGGCAGAGACCATGACAGAAATGGTTCATGGAGCAGCACCTAGCTCAGGTGGCGAGGCTATACTATCGCGTTGGTGGCGTACAACTGATTTGTGGACCATGACGTGTATTCTATTATTATTCTCGATTGGTTTACTCCTTAGTTTTGCAGCTTCGCCCCCGTTAGCCGAAAAAAATGGGTTTGCTCCATTCCATTATGTGGAAAGACAGATTATTTTTGGTTCGTTATCGATGCTAACTATGATTGCATTGTCTATGATGTCGGTAGATTTGGTGAGGAGATTGGCAGTAATTGGTTTTATTTTTTCGCTTATCGGCCTCATGTTACTTCCTATTTTTGGAACCGATTTTGGAAAGGGAGCAACGCGTTGGTACACTTTGGGATTTGCCTCCTTACAACCCTCCGAATTCTTGAAACCTTTTTTTTTGGTTGTAACTGCCTGGATGATTTCAGCTTCTAAAGAGATTAATGGTCCCCCGGGAAAACTAATTTCATTTGTATTGACTATAGTCATTTCAGCATTTCTTGTTTTTCAACCAGATTTTGGGCAAGCCTGTTTAATCTTGTTTGGTTGGTCAGTCGTATACTTTGTAGCAGGAGCTCATATTCTTCTCCTTATTGTAGTAGCAGCTGCAACAATAGGTTTGGGTTCTTTCGCCTATAATTATTCAGAACATTTTGCCAGGAGAATAGATGGTTTTTTATCCCCGGATTTAGACCCTAAAACTCAGTTAGGATATGCCACAAACGCCATTCAAGAGGGTGGATTTTTTGGTGTGGGTGTGGGAGAGGGCCAAGTCAAGTGGTCTCTTCCAGATGCTCATACTGATTTTATCATTGCCGTTGCTGCTGAAGAGTATGGATTTGTCCTAGTTGGACTAATTTTGATTATATATGGTACTATTGTATGTATTTCGTTGGCCCGATTACTGCGTGAGCGAGATATATTTGTGCGCTTGGCTGGAACAGGACTAGTTTGTATGTTTGGGATTCAAGCTGTTATTAATATTGGTGTGGCTGCGAGATTATTACCAGCAAAGGGCATGACTTTACCTTTTGTAAGCTATGGGGGTTCTTCTTTAATTGCTGGTGGCATTGCCATAGGAATTTTACTCGCTTTAACCCGAAGCCGACCTCAAAAAAATGTAGCTGATATTTTTATCAAGGGATAAATTGTGGAGACAAAACCTTTAGCAGTATTAACAGCTGGTGGAACGGGTGGGCATATGTTTCCTGCTCAGGCTTTAGCTGAGGAGCTTTTAATTCGGGGTTGGGAGGTCAAGCTTTCGACGGATCTAAGAGGGGCTAGGTTTACAAAAAATTTTCCTGAGGCGGTAAAAATTGAAACAGTGCCCTCGGCGACTTTCGCTAAACACGGAATAATAAAAAAAATAAAAGCTATTTTTTTAATTTTATTGGGTATTTTTGCAACCCTAAAGACGTTTAGGAAGCGCCGGCCTCGCATAATTGTTGGCTTTGGTGGTTATCCTACAATTCCTGCGCTTGCCGCGTCGATATTTATGAGTTTACCAAGAATTATCCACGAACAAAATGGAATTTTGGGAAGAGTTAACCAATTATTTGCTAAAAAAGTTCATTTGGTTGCTTGTGGTACTTGGCCAACAATTATTCCTGAAAATATAAAGTACGAACATATTGGCAACCCAGTTAGAAAAGAAGTTTTGGTTCGCTCAGGTTCGCCCTATATCCCTCCTGGTAATCACCCTATGTCTATTTTAATAATAGGCGGGTCTCAAGGTGCTAAGATTTTATCAAATATTGTTCCAGAGGCTATATGTACTTTGCCGGACGAATTACTAAAGTATATTCGTGTTTTTCAACAAGCGCGTGAAGAAGATTGTCAGCGCGTTAAGTCATATTATTTCACCAAAGGGATTGCATGCGAAGTTCTTCCCTTCTTTGATAATATAGCTTCCCATCTGAGCGAAGCGCAGCTTATCATATCTAGGTCGGGGGCATCTTCCGTTGCTGAGATTGGATTGATTGGACGCCCGTCAATTCTAATTCCGCTTGGTTCTGCAATCAGAGATGAGCAAACTTTGAATGCCGGTCCTTTGAAAAAATTACGAGCCGCTACGGTAATCGCTGAGCATAACTTAACAGTTAAAAAGCTTAACAAAGCTATTTTAAAAATTCTTTCTTCACCCAAAAATGCGAGTAAGATGGCTGCTAATGCGCACAAAACAGTTGTGCTGGACGCCGCTAAGAAATTAGCTGACCGTGTTGAAGAGATATCGGGATACAGCAATAGATGAGCTCACTAACAAAACTTCCAGTAAATATAGGCGCAATACATTTTGTGGGTATTGGTGGTATTGGGATGTCTGGGATTGCCGAAGTTTTATTAAACTTGAATTATAAAGTTCAGGGCTCTGATATCAAAAAAAGTCCCATTACAGAACGATTAGAAAAATTAGGCGTTAAAATTTTCTACGAGCATGATGCTTCGAACCTCAAAAAAGCCGCCGTTATTGTTATTTCTACAGCAGTTTCAGATTGGAACCCAGAATTAGTGGGAGCTCGTAAAATAGGTATCCCAATTGTAAAAAGATCTGAAATGTTGGCTGAATTAATGCGGTTAAATTCAAACATAGCAATTGCTGGCACACATGGAAAAACCACTACTACAACATTAGTGGCAACGTTGCTTGATGGGGGAGGGCTAGATCCAACGGTAATAAATGGTGGCATCATCCACGCCTACGGCTCAAACGCTCGGCTCGGTCAGGGTGATTGGATGGTTGTTGAAGCTGATGAGAGTGATGGTACATTTAACCGTTTACCGGCAACTTTGGCAGTAGTCACAAACATAGATCCCGAGCATTTAGATCACTGGGGTGATTTCAAAATGCTACGTGAAGCTTTTTTTGATTTTGTATCAAACATTCCTTTTTATGGAGTTGCTTTTTGTTGCACTGATCATCCTGAGGTACAGGCTCTCGTTGGCAAAGTGACTGACAGACGAATTATAACTTATGGTTTTAATGCGCAAGCAGACGTCCGAGCCGTAAATGTAAATTTTATAGAAGGTGTTTCATACTTTGATGTCGTGTTACAGAAAGAAAATATTACTTTAGATCGCCTTTCCTTACCTATGCCAGGCGATCATAATATATCTAATTCTTTAGCGGCTATAGCAATAGCTCGCCATCTGGATATAGACAAGAAATCAGTTAAAAAATCGCTTTCACAATTTAAAGGTGTAAATAGGCGTTTCACTCAAGTTGCAGAATTAAATGGGATAAAGATTATTGATGATTATGGACACCATCCCGTGGAAATATCTGCTGTATTAAGTGCCGCCAGACAGACTGCGGCAGGAAAAGTTTTCGCTATCCATCAACCGCATCGGTATACGAGGCTAAATTCATTATTTGAAGATTTTTGCTCGTGTTTCAATGAGGCAGATTTTGTTGGTATAATGGATGTCTATTCTGCTGGCGAGGCTCCAATAGATGGAGCATCACGGTCAAATTTGGTAAATGGGCTGGTTAGGCACGGTCATAGAAATGTTTTCTCGGTACAAAGTGAGGATGATCTGGAAGCATTAATTAGACGACAGGCAAAAAGTGGAGATATAATAGTTTTCTTAGGTGCTGGTACAATAAGCGCATGGGCAAATAATTTACCCTCACGATTAAGTGATTTAGGATAAAGGCACCCAAACAGAACTGTTTGTTTGCCGTACTGAAAGAAAGTAGGTTTTTCATGGTCTTTGATACACGTGGATCTCTAATAAAAAATAAAGATCTTTCACAAATCACATGGTTGCGAGTAGGGGGTCCTGCTGATTTATTTTTTATGCCTGCAGATATACAAGACCTAATTGATTTTTTGAAGATGCTTCCAAATGATGTCGATATTTTTCCTATAGGTGTGGGTAGTAACCTTATAATTAGGGATGGAGGAATAAGAGGGACAGTTATCAGGCTAGGAAGAGGATTTAAGAATATTTCATTTGAGAATAATAAAGTTATTGCTGGTGCTTCCGCTTTGGACGCTCATGT
>CACDPP010000052.1 GCA_902554705.1 Paracoccaceae bacterium | reverse complement strand
CCTTGATGCACATGGAGATTCTGTTTCTACGGCCATGGCAAGGCTCGTTTCTTTACCAGTTTCATTCGCTGTTGAGGCTGTTACACAAGGCAAAATAGCGCCGGGTGTTAGTGCAGTGCCTTCTGACATGTCAATCGTTAATGATTGGTTAAATAAAATAAAAAGTCTGGCACAACACTTAGAGGTTGTATCAAAATAGTTTAAAATAAATTGAGTCTGGAAGTAGTTGCGACACTCTGAATAACCAGGAAAACGGTGCGGGAAAACTAGACGAAAAATTATTTTTATTCATATTAGAAAACATTTTTCCAGCAGCAGCTTCAGGCGACATTATTTGAGGCATTTTAAATTTGTTTTTATCTGTTAATCTTGTTTTTATGAAACCTGGGTTGATTAATTGGACTTTAATCGCTGTATCTTTTAAATCGTAACGCAGGGTTTCACTCAAGTTTGCAATAGCCGCCTTGGATGATCCATACCCAAGTGCGCCTGGCAAGCCACGATAGCCTGCCAAGCTTCCCGTGAAAACTAAGTGACCACTATTTTTTTCCATAAATATTGGAAGAATAACATCTAATGTATGCAATGCACCAATTAGGTTTACATCAATCATAGACGCCAATTTTTCAATATCCCAATGTTGGGCTGGCATAGGCCAATATGCACCTGCAAGAAAAACAAACCCATCTACATTTTTTAACGTTTTTGCAGATTTTCTTACAGCGTTGAGATCAGTAATATCGAGTGGTAAAACTTCTGCCTCATTTGGCAAGGTGGAGGCTATTTCTCTCAACCGAGGTTCATTTCTAGCTGTAAGGATCAAAGAGGCGCCAGCTTCAGACATTTTCTCAGCTAACGCCAGACCAAGACCTTCGGAAGCCCCAACAATCCAGTAACGTTTTTTAGACCAATCTTTCATAAATTTTTATCTCTTCCAATCAAATTTTGAAGCCAGATAAGCGCTAAAATCTTCAATCCACATGGAACAATCGCATAAGAAATTGTAAGTACTTCTCTACTTAAGCTAGAACGCATGTCTTGAGTTTCAAACCCTGCAAACTCCATAACCGGGAGTAAAATTCCTGCCGTTAAAGCTAACGCTAGTTTGTTTGAAAAATTCCATATCCCAAAACCTGTGTTAGGATCATGTTTAATTTTTGCTAGTCTTTTCGCAAAAATGGCAGGCAATAAAGTCATATCCGCGCCCAAAGAAATTCCAGTTGCAAGACAAATGATTGAAAAAGCAATAACTTCACCAGCATTTAAATTATAAGCCCAAACAAAACTAAGGATGCTGATCAACATAGAAATTCGCAAGACTTGCAGCGCTCCATATTGTTCAGCCCATTTAGTCCATAAAGGAGCAGAAAAGGCTGCTGAAAGAAAAAAAAATATCAAAAGAGGTCCACCCATTGCTTCCAAACCGAGGACATGATCAACATAAAACAAGTAAAGTGTGGAAGTCACAGCCACTGGCATTGCGTTTAAAAAAACGAACAATAATAACCTTTGCAAACCAGCATCTTTTGGAAAAACTTTAGTTGTCTGTTTTTGAACTTTAAAAAAATTTTTTCTAAAGTAAGAGCTCATAAGAAATGTTGCTATGATTATCAGAGAACAAAATAAAAATGCAAAATTTTTGTATCCATTAGATCCTGTTATAGATAAGATCGTCGGAGCCGCCGCAGCCAAACAAATTCCAATTAAAGTTCCCGCTTCTCGCCACTTTGCGATCTTAATTTGACCTTCCATACCGAAGGCCTCAACACCGAGGGCATAAATCCTTATGTAAGCAAAACTGAAGCCTGAAAAAAGAAATATAAGTGATATCGAAAACCATAAAATTGGGAATATAAAGGCCGGAATTGCAAAAAGAAGTATCATTCCAAAGCACATAAATGCAGTAGCGATCCATAATGGAATTGAGCCACGAGACACGGTGGACGACGCCAATCGGCCTAAAAGAGGGTCTTGAAAAAAATCAATGGAGCGTAAAAGCAATAACGCTAACCCAAGAGTAGCCAAGCTAATTTCATATTGCTCAACAAAATACTTCGGTGCGTGAATATAGATCGGCAAGCCTGCCATTCCCAATGCACAAGAAAACAGCGCATAGCGCCATAGCATCACGAAACCTCTATATCTGGAGGTGATGGACGCTTTCTGTATCTGGCTCCTTTAAAGTAGAGCTTTAAAGCTTGCCAATGAATTAGGGCGAGAGTTCTTCGGGAACCTAATGGCCTGCGAAGAAACGACCATAAAATATCTCTATTCTGAAGGCCTCTTGGACGCCCTGTTAAATTTGCTATCACTCCACCGCTCGGCATCTGTAAATCAATCCAGATTCCAATTTTCTTATTAACATCAATATCAAATCTAAATTCATAGTGGCCCTCAATAGGTTGAAAAGGTGAAACATGAAAGATTTTAACGGCTTTTAATCGATGGCTGGCTTTTATAGGCCGAAAATCGTTGTGGTGACATAAATAGGAATGCCGGTCTCCAAAAGTATTTGACACTTCCGCCATAACAACAACTAACTGTTCTAGATCATTAAAACACAACCAAAAGCTTACTGGATTAAAAACATGGCCCAAAATACGAGGTTGGGCTAAAAGCAGAATTTTTGTGACGCAATTTATCTTTCGCGTTTCTAATATTTTATTTACCCATTTCTTAGGCTCTCCACGATCGTTAAGACGCCCATAGTCATCTTGGTTTATCCCATAAAACCAACCACCCTTTTTCGATAGAAGCCAAGGTGCCTCATTGAGGCTATCAGGATCAAATAACAAGTAATCTATAGTATATTTAAAGTCGTTTTCGACCCTACCACGGCGGCCATGCCATGTTTGACCATTTATGATTTTTACATTCGTCATTCTGCAGCTATTGATAAAGTATCTTTAGCTAGAATGCTTCTAGCAACATCTAATCCAGAGGATAGCCCATCTTCATGAAACCCATTTTTCATCCAAGCACCAGAAAACCACGTTCTATTGTCACCATTATTCAGTGAAATATCTTTTTGAACACTAAGAACGCCTAGGTCATAAACCGGATGACGCATAGTTACTTGATCATGTATTTTATTTTGATCAATGTTTTGTGTTGAATTAAGTGTGACAAACAAAGGATCATCAAGCGGTATTGGCTGCAGAGAGTTCATCCAATATGTTAAATCTATTTTATCCGTACTTTTATCTTTTCTTTCAGTATACACCCAACTAGACCAACATTTGTAAAGCTTTGGCATTACAGATACATCAGAGTGTAATACGACTTCATTGTCCTGATACTTTATGGAAGCCAAATTTCGTTCTTCGATTTTAGAAGGGTCAGATAATAAAGCCAAAGTATCATCCGAATGGGTTGCGAAAACAACTTCGTCAAAAGTTTGAGGTTCACTGCAATATGTTTTAACAACTACTCCAGTTGCATGACGAGTCACGGATGCAACTGGCGTATTTACCCGAATTTCAACCTGCTTTTGCGTCAAAACGTTTTCAAGTCGAGAAACGTATTCCCTTGACCCTCCCTTGACCGTATACCATTGGTGCTGACCGCTTCGACTAAGTAATGCGTGGTTTTTAAAAAACTGAAGCATAGCGTAGGCAGGAAAATCTAGGATCTTTTCGGTTGGAGTCGACCAGATTGCACCTGATAAAGGTAACAGGTAGTAATCACGAAACCAATCACCTGTTTTAAGCCGCTTCAAAAACTGCCCTATAGTTAATGACTCATCATCAGCAACTGTTAAACCGATGGTGTTAAACTTGTTGATATCCCATACCATTTTCACAAATCGAGGATTCAAAACATTTTTTCGCTGTGCAAAAATTGTATCAAAATTTCTCAGTGCATATTCAATTTTCCCACTCTTTAGGGAAGCACCAAAACTCATATCACTTTTAGCAATAGGTACATTTAATTCTGAAAATAGTTGTGAGAGTTCTGGATAATTTGGGTAATTAAATACAATAAAGCCGGTATCAACTGGTTGTTGGCCACTCTTTCCAGAAAAAACTGTCCGAGCGTGACCGCCTAAACGAGTTTCTGCTTCAAACAAAGTTACCTTGTATGTGTTGGAAAGTGCATATGCTGCTCCCAGTCCGGAAATTCCTCCACCAACAACAGCAATTCTTTTTGGGCGGATGGGCATTTTTTGAAAAGTCATTATTTATTCCTATTTTACTTTAATACGCTGGCTTACTAGTTCCGGATGAAAAGAATTTAAAATTGATCCAAATTAATGTTTGAAACGAATAAATTCATATATGTTACTTGAGACAAAAATACGCGGTTCCGATCACTCGATAAATTTCAGGGTGTATGATATTGATTCTGAGAAAATTGAAAGCAAAAAAAACGTGTCAGTAGACAGTACCAATAAACAACTTTGGGCAGAGTTAATTAAAAAAGTAGAGTCTTTGAAAGATACATCGGCTTTCGAAGAATTGTTTAATCACTTTGCTCCACGCGTGAAGGCTTTTCTGATTAAATCGGGGGCAGACCACCAAATGGCTGAAGAGTGCAGCCAAGAGGTTATGGCGACCGTTTGGCGGAAGGCTCATTTGTTCGATCCTTCGCGAGCCAGTGCGTCTACATGGATCTTCACGATTGCCCGCAACAAAAAAATTGATGCAATTAGAAAACAAAACAGGCCAGAACCAGAACAGCTTTATCAGGATCAAGATTACGAACCGGATCAAGAGACGATTGTGGAGCTTCAACAAGAAACTGAACGACTTACTTCAGCTTTGGAAGAATTGCCCGAAAAACAACGCGTGTTAGTAGAAAAGGCATACCTTGGAGAATTATCACATAGCGAAATAGCAGAAATAACAGGATTACCGCTAGGAACAATCAAATCGCGCATTAGATTAGCCCTTGAAAAACTGCGCCATTCAATGATGTAGAGAGAGAAACATGAAAAAACACGACATTAAACATCACCTATCTAAAGATCTATTATTAGCATATTCCACAGGTCAGCTAGAGGAAGGTTTTTCACTTGCAATTGCGACCCACATTTCGATGTGTGATCAGTGCAGAGCAGAGTTAGAAAGCTTGGAAGCTATGGGTGGAGCAGTTTTTGAAAATTTGGAGCCTAATGAAATTGATGTAGATGCGTTTGCTAAGACTTTAGCATTAATTGATCAAACGCCCGAACAGGCAAAAGTGAAGCCTAAAGCAACGGGACTTCCAGAGCCTTTAGCGGACTATGTTGGGTGTGACTTAGACGATATAGACTGGCGACCAATTGGAATGGGTGTTAAACAAAAAATATTAGTCAACTCAGAGAAAGTTTCTGCTCGTTTACTTTATATTCCCGCTGGCACGGCTGTTCCAGAACATAGTCACAAAGGCAGAGAAGTAACTTTAGTTCTCAAAGGGGCTTTTAAAGATGAGATTGACTATTTTGGCCCAGGTGATATCGAACTTGCTGATGGAGATACTCATCACACGCCAGTTGCATCCGAGGGGGAGGATTGTATATGTTTAGCCGTAACTGACGCACCTCTTAAATTTAACAAATTAATCCACAAAATTGCTCAACCATTTTTAAAGATTTAATCCTTAGAAATTTAATTCTTTAGTTACACTTTTGTGGATGCTGGGGTTGCCAGCTATTATGCCTTTGGAACTTCCGACTTTGGAGTTATATACGATTTCACCTCCAAAGTTGGTAGTCACACTGCCACCCGCTTCTGAAACTAAAAGATGTCCCGCACAGATATCCCATTCCCATGACCTACCTAAAGCAATCATGGCATCAAATCTCCCTTCGGCTACAAGAGCTAATCGATAAGCCAAAGACGGTCGATACCGTTGCCTGAAAAGGGCAGGATCACTACTTTTCCAAATATTTTCCTTAAAAATTGATTTTTTGGTCAATATCTCTGCTTCTTTTAGCTCACAGTTTTTCGATACAGAAATTTTGTCACCATTAAGGAATGCACCTTTACCGACCTCTGCTGTATAAAGTAAATCCTTTTTGGGTAGATAAATTACAGCTGCCATAGGTACGCCATTTTCAACAACAGCTAAAGAATGAGCCCATGTTTCGTCACCTGCAATAAAACTGCGAGTTCCATCTATGGGATCTACAATGAATACTTTTGATTTTGTTAGACGTGACGAGCCATCTTCTGTCTCCTCACTTAACCAACCATATTGCGGTTCACAATTTAACAGAAATGTTTTTAAGAAATCATCAATTTCCAGATCGGCTTCAGTAACTGGACCCGCTCCAGTTTCTTTATCCCAAGTTTTGTAATTTTTATCAAAATAACCTAGTGCTATTTTGCCAGCCTGAAGTGCAGCTGTTTTTAAATTTTCAAGATCCTGCAATTGTCATTCCATCTATTAGCAGTGAAGGTACCACTCGAGAAACATATTGCCGAGCATCATTAGCAGGTATTATTTTCTTTAACATATGATTTAAATTCCCTGCGATAGTGAGCTCCGATATGGGATATTGAACTTCTCCATTTTCAATCCAAAAGCCTGATGCACCTCGCGAGTAATCACCAGTATTCGGATTAATTGTTGAACCTATCATTGATGTTACCAATACACCGCTGTCCATATCTCTTAATAATTCAGCCTGGGATTGGGTACCCTGTGTCAAGGAAATATTCCAATTACTTGGCGTAGGGAAACTCCCAATTCCTCTCGTCGCATTTCCAGTAGATTTCAGTTCTAGTTTTCGGCCAGACGATAAATCGGTGGTCCAATCACATAAGATGCCATTATCGACTATTTTTCTCATTTTAGTTTCCAAACCTTCAGCATCAAATGGACGACTACCCCCAACTCGTTGCCTGTGCGGATCCTCTATAATTGAAAGATTTTCAGGCAAAACCACGGATCCTCTGCTATTCAATA
>CACDPP010000051.1 GCA_902554705.1 Paracoccaceae bacterium | reverse complement strand
ACCAAAAGAAATTACATTTCCAGCTTGTTGTGCGGCAGCTTGAGGTGCAGTGGAGTCAGTATGTTGCAGAATAACATCTGCGCCCTGATCAATTAAAGCCTTTGCGGCGTCCGCTTCTTTTGCTGGATCAAACCAAGTGTAGATCCAAATTATATTGAATTCGACATCAGGGTTTACTTTTTTGGCATGAAGGTAAGCAGAGTTTATACCACGAACAACCTCGGGAATTGGATAAGAGCCAATGTAGCCAATTTTATTTGTTTTAGTCATTTTTCCAGCAATGTGGCCTTGGATCGCACGCCCCTCATAAAAACGGCCTGAATACGTTGAAACATTGTCAGCTAGTTTGAATCCAGTAGCATGTTCAAATTTTACGTTTGGAAATTTTTTTGCGGCACTAATTGTCGGATCCATATATCCAAAGGAAGTTGTGAATATAAGATCAGCGCCTTGCATAGCCATTGTGTTTATGACGCGTTCAGCATCTGCTCCGTAGGCAACACTTTCTTGATAAATTGTTTCAACTCGGTCACCGAAATGTTCTTCTACTGCTAGTCGGCCTTCGTTATGTTCGTATGTCCAACCGTAGTCTCCGACTGGACCGACATATACAAAACCAACCTTGACATCTGCAGCAAAGGCCACAGTGCCGAAACCAAAGGCGAGCAGCACGCCTGATAGTACGGATTTAAACTTCATAATATCTCCTGTTAATGTTTTTCCTCATTGCGAGGCGTGGAAAGGTCGCGCCAGCGAGCCGGGCGCGGTGTGATGTCCAAATAAAGATATACCTACCAGAACGACTATTGTCACGAGATATGGTGACATCGAAAGAATTTCTACTGGAATAGCTACGCCTATTGCCTGTAAATTGAGCTGTAAAACGGTAATGCCGCCAAAAAGATAAGCACCCAAAAGAACGCGCCAAGGCTTCCAACTAGCAAATACAACAAGGGCAAGTGCAATCCAGCCGGCACCTGCTGTCATTCCCTCCGTCCACTGTGGAACACGGGCTAGACTTATATAAGCACCTCCGATACCTGCAGTTGCGCCTCCAAACATAATTGCAAGAAAACGTATCCTGACCACTTTGTAACCTAGTGCATGAGCGGCCTCTTGGTTTTCTCCAACGGCCCTCAGGACTAAGCCAATTCGGGTTTTGCTGATAACAAAGGCTACCGTAGCAACAAGAATAACTGAAAAATAAACGATTGCGTCGTGAGAAAAAATCATTGGGCCTAAAATTGGAATATCTGAAAGAATGGGAATTTCTATTTTGGACAAAGTTGGGCTTTTTATTCCTTCGTAAGGTTTGCCAATCAATGCGGATAAGCCAAGACCTACCATTGTTAATCCTAAGCCCGTAGCAACTTGATTGGACATGATGTATTGGGTCAAAACTGCAAACAGGACTGATAGTAAAGCGCCAGCAATAGCCGCGCTAATAAAGCCGTATATGGGTGTTTGGGTATTTACTGCGAAAATGAAACCGATGACAGCACCTGTTATCATCATTCCTTCCACTCCAAGATTTAAGACGCCTGATTTTTCAACAACGGCTTCACCAATAGCGGCTAGAAGGACAGGTGTTGCAGAGATCATTAACGCAGAAATAAGCAGTACTAGGTCTATACCAAAAATCACCATTTTAAGAACCCCTGGATTTAAATCTGTAATTGGTAAAAATGTCTGTAGCCAACAGAAAGAAGAGAAGCATTCCTTGCAATAGCTGAATTGAAGCTCCTGGTAATCCAAGCATGAGCTGTGCAATTTCACCACCAATATAAGTTAACGCCATTAGAAGACCTGCCAATAATATACCCATGGGATTTAAACGGCCCAAAAATGCGACGATGATTGCAGTGAAACCATAGCCTGAATTGAAAGACATAGTGATTTGCCCTGCAGGCCCGGCCACTTCAAAGAGGCCAGCCATTCCGGCCAAGAGCCCAGACATGCCCATACAAAAAATAATTGTTTTTGACGGATTAATACCGGCGAAATAAGCCGCTTTTGGGGCTTCACCGGCTATTCTTATTTCGTAGCCTTTTTGATGTTTGAGAAATAAAAAATAAGCTAAAATTACAGCTAAAAATGCTGTCAAAACGCCCCAGTGCATCCCAGAATTAAGAATTATTTCAGAATTGTGCGCACTTGGGTAATCTTTTAAATTCCTACTGCCTGGAAGTCCCATGCCCTCTGGATTTCGTAAAAGGCCTTGGCTGACGGAAGCAAGAATGTTCTCTGCTACATATACTAGCATTAACGAAACCAATATTTCGTTTGTTTTAAAATATACTTTCAAAAGAGCCGGTATTAATGCCCAAATAAAGCCTCCCAAAGCACCCGATAAAATCATAGCCGGAAAAATAAGGATGCTCTCTTGAGGGTAAAGGCTAAGAGCAACGGAGGCACCAAAGATTGCTCCCAAAATATATTGTCCCTCAGCACCAATATTCCATATCCCTGCTTTAAAACCAATCGAAAGCCCAATGGCAATTAGAATGATTGGTCCTGCTTTTACGAGAAGTTGAGGTCTGGCATACGAGGCAAAATTTTCATCAAATAAAGGATCCCAGAATATTAACTTAATCGCACCAAATGCAGAAGAAAAATCGCCCAGCAAGAGCCCAAACATCAATGCTCCAAATGACATGGTCAAAAAAACCGCAATAATTGGCGTTACGGTTGTCCAGAATTTAGAAATATTGCGACGTTTCTCAAGCCGTATCATGGCTTTTACGATCCAAATCAGATCCTCCCATTAATAAACCCACATCTTCTGATGATAAGCTGCGTACATCGTGTGATTTTGACATACGCCCATTTGTTAAAACGGAAAAAGTGTCACAAATTTCGAAGAGTTCGTCCAAATCCTGACTAATCACAACGACTGCAGAGTCATTGGAAGCTAAATTTAATATTGATTGTCTTATGAATGCTGCTGCTGCTGCATCAACGCCCCAAGTTGGTTGATTAACAACGAAAACACGTGGTTTTTGTAAAATTTCTCTACCGATTACAAATTTTTGTAAATTGCCTCCTGATAAAGAGGCTGCTGCATTATCTAAAGTTGGGGTTCTGACATCAAACTCAGAAACAATATCTTTTGTTTTTTCTTTGACATTGTCAAATTTAATAATTCCCCATTGGTTTATTACGTCTTCAGAGTGAGAGGTGATAAGCGTGTTCTCTATTAACGTCATTGCAGGTGCTGCTGCATGACCCAACCTCTCTTCTGGAGCGGCTCGCATCCCTATGGCTCTACGCTCATCTGGAGCTAATTTACCAATAGGTTGGTTAAATATTTTAATTGTTGACGGACTTGTTTTCTCTTCACCAGAAAGTGCTGAGAGTAGCTCATCTTGGCCGTTGCCAGCCACACCCCCAATTCCTAATATTTCACCAACACGAACAGAAAAATTGATGTTTGATAATGAGGTCCCAAAAAAGTCTTTAGTTCGAATAGAAAGATTTGAAACTTTCAATAATTCCTCACCGAATGCTCGAGTTTTTCTAGACGGGCTGGAGAAAGACTTGCCAACCATCATTTCTCCTATTTGCTTTGCGCTGGTGTCTCTCGGTATACAGGATCCTACTTTTTTCCCGTTTCGAAGAATTGTTGCGTAATCACAAATTTTGCGAATTTCTTCCAATTTATGTGAGATGTATAAGATTGACTTGCCTTCACCCTTTAACCGTAACAGCGTCTCAAAAAGTGTTTTGACTTCATTTGGTGTCAAAACAGAGGTAGGCTCATCCATTATAAGTAATTTAGGATTTTGGAGAAGGCACCGAATTATTTCAACTCGTTGACGCTCCCCAGCTGATAATTGGCCAACCAATCTTTTAGGGCCCAATGGCAGCCCATATGATTTTGACACAGTTTCAATTTTTTCTGACAAGTCTTGCAATCTTGGTGGATTTTCCATTCCTAAAGCAATGTTTTCAGCAACATTTAAAGCATCAAATAAGGAAAAATGTTGGAAGACCATTGCTATACCACTTTGCCGAGCTTTACTTGGTTCTGAGGGTCTGAAATTTTCTGAACCCAGCTTCATGCTGCCAGAATCTGGCTGCATCAAGCCGTATATCATTTTAACAAGCGTTGATTTTCCCGCACCGTTTTCGCCCAGTAGTGCGTGGATTTCGCCTGAATTGATTTGAAAACTTACTTCATCGTTAGCTTTTACACCGGGAAATGATTTGGATATGCCGTCCAATTGCAGCAAAACTTCGGCCACGCGACATTCCTCCATGAACTTTCAGTTAACGACTTTAAGAGAGTCTCACTTTACGGACATAAATTTCTTGCTCAAGTCAAAATTTTTAGAAATACGCGTTGTTAAAAAATAAAATTTGGGGCAAACCTTATAAAAGAGTTAATTTTCTGGAAATTTTATGTCTTCGGCTGCCCAATTTGTCCACCTACGAGTTCATTCTGAATACTCGCTTTTACAGGGGGCAATACGTTTAAAATCTCTGCCTGACCTTTGCATTGAAGCCGATATGCCCGCAGTGGCTGTAACAGATAAAAATAATTTATTTTGCGCTTTAGAATTTTCAGTCTCTGCCAGCAGTAAGGGTGTGCAGCCGATAATTGGTTGTCAGATAGACATTCAATACACAGATCCAAAAGTTGGCGAGTCGCTTCCTAAAGTAGCGCCAATTATTTTGATAGCTCAGAGAGAAAAGGGTTATCAAAACTTAATGAAATTAAATTCTTGTCTCTACCTCGACGAAGACAAGAGAGGTTTCCCTAGAGTAGACCTTATTCAGTTAAAAGAATACTCAGATGACTTAATATGTCTCTCAGGGGGTCCAGATGGGCCGCTAGGATCATTGATTGAAGAAGGGCAGATAGATAAGGCAATAAATTATGCCTCTAACCTATTAGAAATATTTGGTGACCGCTTCTACATCGAATTGCAGCGACATCCTGAGGAGGATGGACTACCTGCTCTTGAGCAAAAAACGGAGCCATTCTTTTTAAAAATTGCAACCGAAATGGAAATACCGGTAGTTGCAACAAATGATGTACATTTTTTAACATCTGTAGCTTATGAATCTCATGATGCTTTGCTGTGTATAGCTGATGGTGCTTATGTAGATCAGCAAGAACCCAGAAGACGGCTAACCCGGCAACATTATTTCAAAACATCGTCTGAAATGTCGGCGCTTTTTGCTGATATTCCTGAAGCAATAGAAAATACTATAGAAATCGCCAAGCGCTGCTCTTTTATGGTTTCATGCCGTGACCCAATATTGCCAAAATTTGCAGATGATGAAGTTGCTGAGTTACGACGGCAAGCTAATGAAGGCTTGCAAAAAAGGCTAGCGGTAATTCCACATGCGGCATCTATAAAAGATTACCAAAAAAGATTAGATTTTGAGCTCAATGTGATAATTAACATGGGTTTTCCCGGTTACTTTTTAATTGTTGCAGATTTTATCCAATGGTCCAAAAAAAATAAAATTCCCGTAGGTCCCGGTAGGGGTTCAGGTGCTGGATCACTTGTAGCTTACTCGCTTACGATAACAGATCTAGATCCAATTAGGTATTCGCTACTCTTCGAGCGTTTTTTAAATCCAGATAGAGTATCCATGCCTGATTTTGATATTGATTTCTGCATGGATCGTAGAGAGGAAGTGATACGATACGTACAGGAAAAATATGGTCATGATCGTGTTGGTCAAATAATCACCTTTGGTGCATTACTGTCCAAGGCAGCTATCCGAGATATTGGCCGTGTCCTACAGATGCCCTACGGTCAAGTAGACCGACTTGCTAAGATGATACCAGTTGAGGGTGTCAAACCAGTATCAATAGAAAAAGCAATAGAAGAAGAGCCTAGACTAAAAGAAGAGGCAAAAAATGAAGAAGTCGTGCAAAGGCTTTTGCATTATGGAAAAGAAGTTGAAGGTCTTTTAAGAAACGCTGCAACGCATGCTGCCGGAGTTGTGATTGGCGATAGGCCTCTAGACTCACTTGTGCCGCTATATAAAGATCAAAAATCAGATATGCCGGCAACTCAGTATAATATGAAATGGGTTGAACAATCGGGATTGGTTAAGTTTGACTTTTTAGGCTTAAAAACTCTAACGGTTATTCAGAATGCTGTCGAATTAATATTAAAGTCTGGCCGTCCGCTCCATGTGAGTGCTGATGGCTCGGAACTCTATGCACCCCAAACTGGTGCTGAAAACGAAATTAATGCTATCCCCTTGGATGATGAGGCAACCTACCAGCTCTATTCATCTGCCAAAACTTATGCAGTTTTTCAGGTTGAGAGCCAAGGCATGATGGATGCGCTTAAGCGAATGAAGCCAAATTGTATTGAGGATATTGTGGCATTGGTGGCTTTATACCGACCAGGCCCCATGGAAAATATCCCTGCCTATTGCGAAGTTAAAAATGGCTTGAAGGAACGTACGTCAATACATCCTCTGATTGATGATATATTAGAAGAAACGCAAGGCATAATTGTCTACCAAGAACAGGTTATGCAAATCGCTCAGGTAATGGCTGGTTACAGTTTGGGAGAAGCAGATTTGCTTCGCAGAGCGATGGGTAAAAAAATAAAAGAAGCGATGGATGCGGAGCGCCCAAAATTTGAAAAAGGTTCTGCTGAAAATGGAGTTGATGCAAAAAAAGCTTCTGAGATTTTTGATTTACTAGAAAAATTTGCGAACTACGGTTTTAATAAATCGCACGCTGCAGCTTATGCAGTGGTCAGCTATCAAACTGCATGGTTGAAAACTAATCATCCTCTAGAATTTATGGCTGGGGTAATGAATTGTGATATTCATTTGACGGAAAAACTCGCAACGTATTTTGAGAAGGTTGTTAAGAAAGAACTGGAACTTTCGTATGTGGCTCCTTGTATAAACAAATCCTTCGCCACATTTTCAGTAGTTGATGGGACTTTAGTTTACGGCTTGGGCGCACTAAAGAATGTTGGAATTGAGGCTATGCAGTCGATTGTAGAGGCTAGAAATTCAACTCCTTTTTCAACCCTTTTTGATTTTGCTAGAAGAGTTGATTTAAAACGAATAGGCAAAAGACCTTTAGAAATGCTGATTAGAGCTGGTGCTTTTGATCAACTAGATAATAAT
>CACDPP010000050.1 GCA_902554705.1 Paracoccaceae bacterium | reverse complement strand
CCAATTGTGCCATATTCCAGACAATTACATCAGCTTGAGCTGAGTAAGCATATCGCCCGTGGGTATCTATCGAAGAAAAAACCTTTGAGGGGCTATATTTATCCAAAAACGCACAGGGACCGTAATCGATTGTTTCACCTGATATTGAACAGTTATCGGTATTCATTACCCCGTGGATAAAACCAACACTAAGCCAATCGGTTACCAAATCGCTTTGTGCATTGATCACGCAACTCAAAAATTCTGAGATAGAGTTTGTTTCGTTATAATGTCTCTTCCGGGTATACTTATATAAGGTTTCAAGAGCTTCCGTATCTTTGTTATATGCAAAGTATTGAAACGTTCCGACGCGTATATGACTTTTCGCAATTCTTGTTAAAATGGCTCCTGGGAGTACGGTTTCTCTCAAAACTTTATCACCAGTCTCAACCGCAGCTAAAGATCTAGTGGTCGGAATTCCTAAATGATGCATGGCTTCTGACACTATGTATTCTCGTAGAACAGGGCCTAACCAAGATAATCCATCGCCACTGCGAGAATAAGGTGTTGTTCCAGAACCCTTCAATTGGATATCGTATCGTCCTGATTTCGTATTTAGCTCACCTAGCAAAAGCGCCCTGCCATCACCTAGTTGTGGACTGTAATAGCCAAATTGATGCCCAGCATAGACTTGTGCTAAAGGATCTGCTCCTTCGGGTATCATTTGTCCTGAAAAAATCAATTCTAGTCCACTGCTAGGAAGTTTTATCTCTAATTCTTTTGCTAATTGAAAATTACAAGCTATCAGCTCAGACTTAGTAACTGTTGCAGGTTTTTGTTTATGAAAAAACTGACTTGGAAGAGTGGAATAGGTATTATCAAAAGGAAATTGTGCATTCATGTTTACTAGCAATCGATTTTTATTCCATACCTAGTAAATTTTTCACTTAAAAGCGAGCCAAACGCTCAGTCAATAAAGAGAAAAATCCGTCAGCATTCACATCGCCAATAAAATAGGCATTTTTTGGACGATTTGTGACTTTCCACCAGTCGGCTACTGTCATTCCTAAAGTAAGTTCAGACTGGGTTTCTATTTCAACATTAATGTGACGACCCGAAAATAAATCTGGTGATAGTATATAGGCAATAACGCAGGGGTCATGCAGCGGGGCGCCATCCGATCCATATTTTTCTTTATCGAACCGTTCAAAAAAATCAGTCATTTCAGCAACTGCTTTACCTACCGGTGAATTCAGTGCCCGAAAAGCATCATTCCTAGCCTTAGTGACAAGAGCTTTATGAGTAACATCAAGGGGTAATACAGTGATTTTAATGTTCGATTGAAACACAATTTCTGCTGCCTCAGGATCTACATATATGTTAAATTCTGCCGTGGGCGTGATATTGCCAACTTCAAAATAAGCTCCGCCCATTAAAACGATCTCTTGGATTTTTTCCTTTATGTCCGGTGCCTTTTCAATTGCTGTCGCGATATTTGTGAGTGGTCCCAATGGACATAATGTTATTGTGCCAGCTTCGTTGGTTCGAACTGTTTCAATTATAAAATCAACTGCATGTTGTTTTTGGAGAGGCATTTCGGGATCTGGAAGGGTCGGACCATCCAGGCCAGTCTTCCCATGAACATGCTCGGCTGTTACAAGTGGTCTTTGCATTGGGGTGTCACAGCCTGCAAAAACCTTTATCTCAGTTTTTTGTGCTAACTCACACACTATCCGTGCGTTTTTTTTTGTTAAATCAAGTGGAACATTACCTGCTACTGCAGTAATACCAAGAACCTCGATTTCTTCGGGGCTGGCTAGTGCTAACAGTATTGCAACAGCATCATCTTGGCCAGGATCTGTATCAATAATTATTTTACGCTTTTGCATGAACTTAACCCTAATTTTAATTCAATTAACTAAGTCGCATTACCGTATTAAAAAACCTGCGCAAAAGAAAGCGCAGGTTCAACATTACATAGAATTAAAATTTAACCGTCGAAGTCTACAATCTCTGTCAACTTCAGTGCAGTACTTCTTAACTTTGCCAAATCCATCAGATTAACATCATCTGGTGTAAAACTACCCCAGTTTTTAACTAGTTCGGCTGGCTCAGTATTAGGTGCTATCGGGTACTCAAAATTTGCAAGTGCGTAAATTTTCTGCGCATCGGGGGAACTTAAAAACTCCATAAGTTTTATGGCATTTTCTTTATTGGGCGAGTACTTTGCCAAAGCTATTCCGGATATATTTACATGCGTACCACCATTTTCAAATTCAGGAAAAACTATTCTTACACTGTCTGCCCATGCTTTTTGCTCAGGATCTTTCAGCATCTTGCCCATGTAGTATGTATTTCCAATTGATATATCACATTCACCAGCCCAGATTGCTTTAACTTGTGCTCGATCGTTACCTTGTGGTTTGCGGGCTAAATTGTTTTTCACAGACCTTAACCACTCTTCTGCTTTATCGGTCCCATGATGATGAATTATCGCTGACGTTAGCGCGACAGTATAAGCATTTGTTCCCGATCGAGTACAAATACGTCCCTTCCACTTTGGATCTGCCAAACCTTCATAGGTCGTAACTTCACCATCGGCCACTTTGTCTTTACTTGCGTAAATAATCCTTGCACGAGTTGTTAATCCAAACCAATGGTTTTCTGGGTCTCGGTAAATAGAGGGAATATTTTTATTCAATGTTTCGTTTACGACAGGCTGGGTAAGACCGGCATCAACTACTGCTGCTAAGCGTGAAATATCAACAGTAAGAACAACGTCTGCTGGGCTACGTTTCCCCTCGGCAGTCATTTTTTCAATCATCCCTTTTCGCAGATATGCAACGTTTACCTTGATACCTGTTTCTTCAGTAAAAGTGTCTGTAAGCGGCTGTATAAGAAACGGCTGCCGATAGGAATAAATATTGATTTCTCCGGCCGTTACTGTTCCAGCCGTTAAAATTAAAAGAATAATCGAAACTAAATTTTTTAACACCTTATGAACCCCATTTTTATCAAACGAAGATACCGTAATTATATTTGATAATTTTTGTCAACCGAATTCCTGACAAAAATACTTGACATTAATAAAAAATTTCTTACTAAAAAACTAAGGATTAAATTTGAGTGAAAAAAAATAAAAGGAAATAGAGATGATTTCACACCGACTTACTGCTTCGGCATTAGCTATCTGCGTAAGCGCAACTGCGCTCACTGCCCATCACTTTTATGGGCCCTATCCAGTTACTTTAAAAAGTTACAGCGGAGATAAAACGAACTCTGTTTCCTATGGTGGTCAGATAGCCCGTCAGGCAATGGAACAAAGCCTAAAAAAACTTGCATCTACTGGCAATGGCGGTGGAAACGCTGCTGATGTTGAAGCCCAAATGATGCAATATTTTTCAGGTCCAACAAAAGACTTAGCTATTTTGTCTCCAGCGTCAAAAGATGGGTTCAAAATAAAACAAACAACGATTGGTGAACTATCTTCCTCGGCAAATTTAGAAGGTAAATTTTATAAAGGATTGATGCCGGCGTGGCCAGGCAATCATACTGGCGTTGATGTCATGAAAGATATGATTTCGCGAGCTGCAAAATCAAATAAGGGATTTGATGCAGAAAACGGTTACGATTATGCACAACTAATCTCTAAATTTACAATGGGTGCTGTTCAGTACAGTCAAGCTGTGGATAATTATCTTGACGAAAAAATGACTGCCGACGTCAAACCAAATGATATGCCTTACAAAGAAGGTAAGCACTACACTGGTAAAGAGCATTCATGGGATGAGGGCTTTGGTTACTTTGGAGCTCCAACGCATACCTTAGCTATAACCCCTGCTGCCGCTTATGACATTGCAAAAAGAAAAGACATGGCATCAGCCGATAGAAATGGTGACGGAGTTGTTGATTTGAAATCAGAAATGGTTTTTGGTCCAGCATATTATGCCGCAGCATTTGATAAGTCAGGGAATACAAATTACTTGGCGTCAATAATGCAAGCATACATTGATGGTCGGAAAGTGATTTCTGGCGCGCAAGGTGAAAAGCTAAGCGCTACAGAGTTAGCAGTTATAAAAAGTCACGCCGGAACTATTGAAGAAAATTGGGAAAAAGTTTTGGCAGAAGCAGTATTTAAGTATGCTGGTTCCGTCTACAAAGATATTGCTGCCATGAAAGAAAATGGTGTTGATGATAAAAGCTACCGAAAATATGTAAAACACTGGGGTGAGCTTGCCGGATTCTCTATGGCAATTCAGTCTGGAAGAAAGAACTTAGGTGCAGCAGCGGTCGAAATGAATAAACTGATTGGCTTTGGACCGGTTACTGCTGATAATAGTTATGTAACAGGTGTTGATGGGAACGGTAATTTTGTTAGAGATCGAAAAATGACCTGGTCTGACTATCAACTAAATATGCTCAAGATACAAAAGTTAGTTTCAGATACTTTTGGTGTTAAATCCAGAGCTAACGACATGCTTGACGAATTAGCAAAGGTGAGCGCAGCTGCTGACGCAGACACAAACGCTGAAACTGATTAGAAACTTGAAAACACGGCGCTAATGATTTAGTGCCGTGTTTTTTGCAGCTAGGTATTCGTCTTGGAAGATCTTATACAAACTCTCGCCAAATTTGGACTATACCTTGATACCTATCTAACTTCGCTTTCTGCGGATTTTTTAAATCATAAAAAACGAATATTTATAGGTTATTTGGCAATTTCTACTGTAATGGCCGTAGTATTTTTGTGTGCCTGGCGAGGTTTGGGAATACGCGGTGCTGTTGGTAAAGTTTTTGATAAAAAAATTTTTTGGTCGAAATCAGCAAAGGCTGACTATTTTATATATGCGATAAATCGAATAATTTCCATATTAATTTCGCCTTATCTTATCGCTCAGGGGGTAGTTACAACTTTCTTATTTTTTCAATTGAGTAAGCAAAATGTTGTAGGCTTTCAGTCTCTAGATCATTGGCCTAGCTTACTAATTATAACATTTTATACCCTAGCTTATTTTTTTATGGATGACCTGTCAAAATACATCGTACATCGGTGTATGCATAGTTGGCAGTTTTTATGGGCTTTTCATAAAGTTCACCATTCAGCTGAAACAATGACACCAATCACAGTTTACCGTGTTCATCCGGTAGAAAGCATAATCTATGGTTTGCGGGGTTCCATTGTTATTGGAGCAGTGATTGGAACTTTTGCTTATTGCTTTGGGATAGACAATTTTTCTTTAGCTACTCTTCTGGGAGTTAATTTGTTTTCTTTTATATTTAACGTGGCTGGCGCTAATTTAAGACATTCACATATAGAAATAGCTTATTGGCCTTGGCTGGAAAAAATATTTATATCTCCAGCACAGCATCAGTTGCATCATTCTATCGAGAATAAGCATTTCAATAAAAATTATGGGGCAATGCTAGCGGTTTGGGATTGGCTGTTTGGTTCGCTCCATTTCTCGGAAACGGGTGAAAAGCTTAAGTTTGGTTTGCGTCCGACTGAGGCTAGTTCCACAAATATAGTTCAGATATATCTCAGGCCTTTTATCGACGTTTATCGACTGTTAAAAAATAGTGGCAAAAAACTTATATTGCTATCTAATTCATTGAAATTTTTGGTGCGTAGTGTGGGCAAAGACTAATGCATCTGCTCGATTATTAGCCCATGTTTTTCACTTGCGTGAAAAGAAACTGACTTGGCAAACTTTACCGCACTAAACCGTAAACTACCGAAGTCTTTTTTATCGGGCATGTTTTAAAAGTGATTTAAGCTTCTCTTATTAAGAATTTTTTGCTTGTTGCCAGAGGGTTTCCATTTCTTCCAAAGTTGTATTTTCTATTTTTCCTCCTTGGGAGCGTATTGTGTCCTCAACGAACTTAAATCGCTTGATGAATTTTCTATTGGTTTGTTTAAGAGCTTCTTCTGAATCAACACCGAGGTGGCGGCCTAAGTTTACGATTGAAAACATTAGATCTCCAAATTCTTCATTAATCTTTTCTTGAGATTCGAGTTCTTTTGCTTCGATTAGCTCTTTTGTTTCTTCCTCTATTTTTTCCAAAACTTGTAAAATATTAGGCCAGTCAAACCCAACTCTGGCAGCCCTTTTTTGCAATTTGAGAGACCTTACTAGTGCAGGGAGGCTGAGAGCCACATCGTCCAAAATTCCTGTCTGATTTTTTTTTGCTCTTTCTTCTGCTTTGATTGACTCCCAATCGTTTACCTGTTGGGATGCTGTTTTGTTTCTATTTTCATTACCAAAAACATGAGGATGCCTTTGTATCATTTTTTCCGATATATGGTTTACTACATCACTAAAACTAAAGAGGTTCTCTTCTTCTGCCATTTGCGTGTGATATACAGTTTGAAGCAGTAAATCCCCTAATTCATTTTTTAGGTCCTCCCAGTTTTCACGCTCAATGGCATCAGCAACTTCGTAAGCTTCTTCTACAGTATAAGGCGCAATCGTCTTGAAATTCTGTTCAATATCCCAGGGGCATCCGCCATCAGGATCTCTAAGCGCTCTCATTATTTCTAATAATCGAGGCATTCCTTTTGAGGTATTATTAATTAGATTTTCATCAAAAGACATTGCAACGTCCCTTTTTCTCAGATTGAATGATCAAACACCAAAATATACGAGCGAGTCATACTTATGGCAATATTGAATAGCATAGCCGGTTTTGAGAAAGATATGGCAAAGTGGCGCCAACATTTGCATCAAAATCCAGAGCTTGGCCGAGAATGTTATAAAACTGCTCAATATGTAAGTGAACGTTTAAAAGAATTTGGTATTACGGAAATTCATACGGGATACGCTTCTAGTGGACTTGTGGCGATAATAGAGGGTAAGGCTCCGGGTCGTACTATTGGTTTAAGAGCTGATATGGATGCTCTGCCTATAACGGAGAATACTGGATTATCTTATTCTTCAGTAAATGAAGGCGTGATGCATGCTTGTGGACATGATGGCCATACAACCATGTTACTTGGAGCGGCACGTTATCTTTCCGAAACTAGAAATTTTAGTGGGCGAGTTGCGCTTATTTTTCAGCCTGATGAGGAAGCGACCGGTGGGGCTAAAGCAATGGTTGAAGAAGGCATTATAGAACAATTTCAGATAGAGGAAGTTTACGCACTCCATAACATCCCTGGCCATGATGTAGGAGTAATGTACACGCGTTCTGGCCCAATAATGGCAGGTGCGGATAACTTCAGTGTTGAAATCAAAGGGAAAGGTGGTCACGCTGCCTATCCAAATGAAGTAAAGGATCCAATAGTTGCAGCATTATCCATTGCACAGGCTTTTCAGACTATCGTTAGTCGAAACAATATTCCTAGCGATGACTTGGTTATTTCCATAACGCAAGTGCATA
>CACDPP010000049.1 GCA_902554705.1 Paracoccaceae bacterium | reverse complement strand
GAGAAACATCCTTCAGATAACATCTTTGACGCAATAATAAGAATATTAAGCCAAATAAGAGATTAAATAATAAAATCATCGTAAATCTTAAATTGACTTTTAACCTCTTCGCTCTTGTGAAAATGTGACGCAACGATACTTCTTTATTCAAAATAAATGCATCGCTAAGCTTTTATTATTAAAAATTACAGTACGAAATTTTAAATCACGGAGGTACGTATGGTAGAAAATTTTGGTGGCAGTATTTTATACTTGATACTTTTTTTAATTCAGCTTCTAGGCCTAAGTTTTTATAGCTATCTAGTAATTCTTAATCCAAAACAAATTATAACTGACTATCAAGTGGGTGAAGGTGCGATTGCACCCATAAGACTAATTGGTTCTTTCATTCTCCCCCTAGTTTTCCTTGGGATTTACTTACTGTTTACTTCTATTGAAGGAGCTTGGATTTATTTTATTTTACTTTTTTTAACATCATTATATCAGCTACTTTATGATTTGGGTACCAGGTTTGGCATGATCGATAAAGAGTATACGGTTGTAAATAAAACTCAGGATACCATAATTTCAATAGTTTTTGTTGTAGCTAATGTTGTGTTAATAACCGGCCTGAGTGAAAAAATATATGCCTAAAACTCTAGAGTGGCTGATTTTTAAGATCAGCCACAGACCTTAGAAGAAACTATTCAACATCTCAAATTTAATAAACTTTAAGACAAGTATTATAAGGGTTAAAACCTAGCCACTATTATTTTTTTTACAAAAAAATCTTTTTTGGGGGATATTCATGCCAGACATTGAGAAGGTCCGTGAGTTACAGTCAAAGGTCATGAGGGATATAGCTGCTGGGGCAATAATTCCTATAATGATGATCGGAGACGAATTAGGCTTATTTGAAAAATTGTATGAAGTTGGTCCATGTTCATGCAAAGATTTCGCAAAAAAGACAGAAATGGACCATCGCTATTTGCGTGAATGGTTACTAGCGTTAAGTGCCGCTGGCTATGTCAGCTATGATAGTAAAACCAAATTTTTCTCACTTTCCGATGAGCAATATAGTGTCCTAGGTGACGAAAATAGCCCCTCATTAATGATTGGCGGCTTCGAAAATTTGGTTGGAGCAGTTCATAATTACCATCTAATTAAGCAAAATTTTAAATCGGGTGAAGGTACAGAATGGGGCTCACTTCACCCATGTTGTTTGTCAGGTTCTGCCCGCTTTTTTAAGCCTGCATATTCTATATTTCTTATTAGTAAATGGCTCCCGAGTATAAAAGGCGCAGTTACAACCCTCACCAAAGGGGGTAGTTTCGCCGATATTGGATGTGGATTTGGCCATTCTACAACAATGATCGCAGAGCAATTTTCTCAGTCTTCAATCAGAGGTATAGACCCACACGAGCAATCAATACATGAAGCACAAAAAATAGCGGAGCAGAAGAACCTAAATAATTTAACTTACGAAATTGCTTCAGCCGAAAATTATTCTGGCGAGTATGACATAATCTCATTCTTTGATTGTCTACACGATATGGGAGATCCCGTGGCAGCAGTAAGTTACGCGAAAACAAAATTAAAAAGTGGCGGGGCTTTGATGATCATTGAACCCTATGCAAATGATGAGGTTTCAGAAAACTTTAATATTATCGGACAAATGTATTACTCATTTTCTACTATAGCGTGTGTACCTGCATCAAAATCTCAAAAAGGGGGGATGGCTTTAGGAGCTCAAGCAGGTCTTAAAAAGTTGACAAATGTTTTAAATAATGGTGGCTTTTCAAAGGTTGAAATGACTTATAAGACAGCTTCAAATATGGTAATTGAAGCTAGGGTCTAGCTGAATTAGAGCATGACAAATTTTAAGAAAAACAAATCAAATTGGATTAGGGAATTTGTAAACGTTGTCATAGGTGGTTCTTTAATTGGCTTATTTAGTCTTTTCTTTTTGCCACCAATAGCCATCAAATATTGGTGGTTGGTTTGGCTTGTTTCTTCGACTGGTATTTTGCTCTGGCGGTTATTGCGGAAGAGATAGAAACCTAGTCAAAAGAAAGGACTAGACTAGGGTTCTGTTTTGGACAGGCACAACTAACTCAATTAAATTAATAATAAGCCAAATTAATATGATTTAGATACGATCAAAAAAAATCGATCAAAAAGTATACAAGCTTTTCCAATTTTTTATGTCAAAGTTAATTTTTCGAAACGTCGTTTAAATTTCTTTTACTACAATCCGCTACAAGCTTCATTTTCTTTTTAGCTGCAACCGCATTACCTGCGAAAGTGACATTTTTAACAGACGGCGATAGCTGTAATTGTACCGAAGATTTAGTTTTAGTTGCAAGCTTTGCAAAACCGTTCGTGAACGATGCACTCTCCCCACTCTCTAAATCACGAACAATAAAATATTTGGAATCAAGTTGGCACTTATTAACTAATTTAATTTCAGCAGTTATTTCCTTACCTGAACTGAATATCCAAGAAAACAAACCCTCAGAATTAGCGGTGGTCCCGACTGAAATCATTATAACAAAAGATATTAAACGCATTATAACTCCATTTATCTGTGATAAAATAACCAACGATGAAAATCATTCAATCTTTTTGATGTGGGTGATTTGGCTTTTCGACGTTAAGTCTGATAAACTGATCCAAATACTACATTAAGTCTGGTAAATTGATCCAAACACTATATGGTGTAAAGTGTCGAGCCAAATGATAGGATTATTATAATGTCTATTAAGTACTCCGAATATCTAGATGCAGTAGCAATCAAATATCGCACATTGAGTTACAATGACTTAGCTCCGAAGGCGATTACTGGTGCATTACCGCGAATTGACTTAAGCTTTGCTCAGGTCATCGAATTACTTGGGCCTTATTGTGGGGTCCGTGTACTCGAACAATTGAAGGCTGTTGTGCCCCTTGCGGCTTATTTAATGCTGTTCCAGCTTCTGGTTCTAAGGCATCCAGTAGAAGCCGCAATTACACTTGGTTTTGGTTTGGTTGCGGTGGTTATAGGCCTGGCAGTGTTTATGGAAGGCTTGAGCACTGGACTAATGCCATTCGGAAATATAATAGGCGATAATCTACCTAAAAAGGCATCTATGTTCGTGGTTCTTTTGATCATAGGAATTTTGGGTGTCGGTGTGACTTTCGCAGAACCTGCGATTGGTGCCCTGCAGGCCTTTGGAGCCTCGGTGGATGTGAATAAAGCTCCGTACCTCTATGAAATTTTGAATAATTGGACAATGCCTCTGGTGTTAATGGTTGGGGGTGGTGTCGGCTTAGCAGCTATATTAGGTACGATACGTTTTGTGCGCGGTTGGTCCTTAAAGCCAATGATTTATGCAGCCCTTTTCCCCGTCATTTTGCTCACCATATACGCCTGGTTCGACCCCAATTTGAGAAGCATTCTTGGGCTCGCTTGGGACTGTGGAGCCGTAACGACTGGTCCAGTGACAGTTCCTCTGGTCCTTTCTCTCGGTATCGGTATAGCTAATGCAGCTGGCAAGGGTGGCTCATCGCTATCTGGGTTCGGTGTGGTTACGATGGCGTCGCTTTTCCCGATTTTGGCTGTACTCCTTTTAGCACTATTTGTTTCATTCTCCATCACACCAGAGGAAATAATTTTGCTTGCCCAAAACGCAGCGGGTTCAGCTGCTGCAGAGGTGCCATCTATTTGGGATCAAACTCCCATAGTAGAGACCATCCTTGGGGTGAGAGCTATTTTACCTCTTGTGATCTTTTTGATGTTTGTGCTTTTTGTGGTTCTTAAATCAAGTTTGCCTAATAAAATGGTTACCATTTATGGTCTAGTGCTATCAATCGTTGGCATGTGCATCTTTAATATTGGTCTTACTTACGGTTTGGGGGCGATGGGCTCTCAAACAGGCGGTGTCCTGCCAGCAGCTTTTATGCAACTTCCCATCAGTGAAACCTCCCCGATCTTTGATGTGAAAACCGGATTAGCTGTTGTGATCGGTTTCGCTTTCATACTCGGCTTCGGGGCAACTTTGGCAGAACCGGCTCTCAATGCTCTCGGTATGACTGTACAAAACCTCACGAATGGAGCGTTCAAAAAGTCAATGTTGATGTATAGTGTTGCCGGTGGGGTTGCAGTTGGTATAGCGCTAGGCGTAGCAAAAGTTGTTATGGGTTTTGACCTAATGAAAGTGTTGCTACCTCTATACTTGGTGGGTGTAACGCTGACTGTATTTT
Source organism: Paracoccaceae bacterium (assembly GCA_902554705.1). Taxonomy (GTDB): domain Bacteria; phylum Pseudomonadota; class Alphaproteobacteria; order Rhodobacterales; family Rhodobacteraceae; genus Salinivivens. Next base: position 3,456 of record CACDPP010000049.1, on the reverse strand, counting down.
CGACAGAGGAATTTGTTAATGTGGCCTGGGATAGTGCGGGTGTCACAACTGGGCCGGTTACTGTACCTCTTGTTCTTGCCATGGGTCTCGGCGTAGGTAATGCAGTATCTGCTGTTGAGGGGTTCGGCATCCTATCACTTGCGAGTATTTGCCCAATTGTTGCTGTACTATCAATGGGGCTAATTATCCAAATCATGAACAAGCGTTCAGTGAATAAGCAATCATCTTAAGGAGAAATAGATGGCTAAGCGTAATATAACCTATTTGACGGATGCATTGTTGATAACGTGTGTCATTCAAAAAGATCAAGCTGAGCAAGTGCTTGAAGCCGCAAAGAACGCAGGGGCTCAGGGGGCAACAATAAGTTACGCTCAAGGCACCGGTATCCGAGAGAGAATGGGTTTAATCGGCGTGACAATCGACGAACAAAAAGAGGTCATCAGAATTATTGTTTCTGAGGAGCAATCTGAGCTGATTTTTGAAACTATTTACCTGGCAGGACAATTAGACAAACCTGGTAGAGGTATTATGTACATGAGCAGGCTCGACAGGATAGCAACTTACATTCCTGAATCCATTTAACGTAAGTTAGGTTTTGATTATGGATAAATTTGTTGAAATAGGTGCCCATGTAGCAAAAGGCATCGGTGATGAAGTATATGAAAAAATATACAAGCTAGATGGCGTGGAATACGTTTTACTTGAAACTGGTCGATCAAAAGATTTATTTTCCGATCGTCAATTTGGTGAGTATGGTGAAGCCGCATTGTTATCTATCATTGTCAAATCAAAGAATAAGGATGATGTTTTTAGTCAGATATTTGAACTTCTGGGCCTTGATGAAGCAAGCGTTGGTCTCATGTTTGAAGAGAAGCCTATAAACCAAATAAAATCTTATTTTTAAGTAAACACCAAACTACCCATTTTAACTTGAGTAATATATGATTTTCATGGGATTTTTGGATGTTTGGTGGAGCCTAGGGGGATCGAACCCCTGACCTCTACAATGCCATTGTAGCGCTCTCCCAGCTGAGCTAAGGCCCCATTTTATAATGAATTTAAAACATAAACATTAAAAAAGAAAACCAATAAACTTATAAAGTTTAGCTGTCATCTTCGGAAGGCATATCCGCAATTTCTTCTAATGACACGTTATCGTCTTCGTCGTCCTCTTCAAGTAAATCGTCTCCGAGATCTACATCTACATCCTCGTCATCTAACACGACATCTTCTGAATCTAAGTCCTCGGCTTTATTTCCTTTAGATGACATATCTTCAGCATCAGCTGCAATCATCCTTGTTTTTGAACTATCCAATTCAACAACTTCACCAGTATAAGGGCTCACTATAGGACTTCTATTTAAGTCATAGAATCTTTTACCTGTTGTAGGGCAAACTCGCTTAACACCCCATTCTTCTTTGGGCATCTTTTTTTCCTTCATTAAAAAATCTTTAATATAGTCTGCGCCAACTGCCACATCACGGCGCATATGTCAAAGGCTTTGCTTAAATTATATTGATAAGGTAGTTAAATGCTCAGGAAGTGATTTAATGAAGAAAATTTTTCTGGAAGATGAACCCGATTTAGAAATTTTTCTTCGGCAAAATAGTAATTCGCGCCGCATAACTCTACGCATCAGTGCTTTAGATGGAAAAATTACAATTACAGGCCCAAATTATCTAGATTTCACAGAATTTAGAAAATTTGCCGAAAGTAAAAAATCTTGGTTAAAGTCTAAAAGGAAAGCTTTTGAGCCCCCAATCTTCGTATCTGAAGAAATTAAAATTCCAATCATGGGAACCTATACTGAAATTTCATTCAGCAACGTTCGAGAGCCGAAGAAAATTGGTGGTATTTTATTTGTAAGCAAAGAAAAACCTGTTTCAACTCAAGTAAAAAAATATTTACAGGAAATTGGCAGAATTCACATAGCGTACATGTGTAAGGAGTTTGCGGAAAGGCTAGGATCACAAGTCCATAAAATAACTTTGCGTGATACACGGTCTCGTTGGGGCTCTTGTTCAAATGATGCTAACCTGATGTTTTCTTGGCGTCTAGTAATGGCCCCAGAAGATATTTTAGCCTACGTCGTGGCTCATGAAGTTGCACACTTAAAGCACATGAACCACTCTAAAGATTTTTGGGCAACTGTTGAATATCTTTTTGGACCTTACAAAAAGGAAAGGACTTGGCTCAAACAAAATGGTTCATCGTTGCATCGTTATAAATTTGACAATTGACGCGGCGCTAATTTTGTGATCACGAATGGCATATGAATGTAGCAAGATTTAAAGAATCTAATCAGGCAGCTCACGAGTATGTATATAGAGGCTTACGCACCAGGATAATGCATGGCGAAATTCTACCAGCCACATCTATAACTTTAAGAGGAATAGGAAAAGATTATTCCGTTTCAATGACCCCGGCACGAGAAGCCGTGCGTCGATTAATTGCTGAGGGTGCTTTGATGTTATCTCCATCTGGTCGAGTATCAACAGCAGAGCTAACCCATGATAGGATTGAGGAACTAGCAGTGATGCGATCCTTAATAGAGGTGGAGCTTGCTAGTAGAGCATTACCCAGAGCTCATATAGCGCTTATAGATAGATTAAAAACCATCAATGCATCAGTATCACAAGCAATTACGGCTCATGATCCTGTTGTTTATATAAGAACAAATTTGGAATTTCACAGAATGCTATATTTAAGGGCTCAGGCTCCTGCAATGTTAGCAATAGCTGAAACAGTTTGGCTTCAATTGGGCCCAACGATGCGTTCACTATACGATAAAGTGAATCGTAAGGAACCTCCACATACCCATACATCAATTATAGCAGCGCTTATAGCCGGAGATGAACCCGGACTTCGACTCGCGGTTCGATCGGATGTAACACATGGTTTGCGCCATTTACTAAAATAAGCTAAGCCGCCAGCCCTTTGCTACCCAATTTCAAGAACTTTTTACGCCGTTCATTTATAAGGTCTTTTGGTTTCTTGGAGTTCAACGCAGAAAGCATTGAACCAATAGCTGCTTTGACTGACTCCATAGCCCGTTCGGGGTCTCTGTGTGCACCGCCTACTGGCTCTTCTATAATTTGATCACTAATCCCCAGAGCATATAAATCCTCAGCCGTTAATCGTAGCGCTTCAGCTGCTTCCCGCATTTTTTCCGCATCTTTCCATAAGATGGAGGCACAACCTTCAGGGCTAATAACAGAGTATATGGAATGTTCCAGCATTGCTAATTTGTTTGCGGTTGCAAAAGCAACTGCTCCACCAGACCCACCTTCTCCAATAATAATACTTATCAGCGGCACACCAATCTGAAGACATTTTTCGGTTGATCGAGCAATCGCCTCAGATTGGCCCCTTTCCTCTGCACCTTTTCCTGGGTAAGCACCAGGGGTGTCAACCAAAGTAATCACTGGCAAACCAAACTTATCTGCCAACTCCAT
>CACDPP010000048.1 GCA_902554705.1 Paracoccaceae bacterium | reverse complement strand
ACGAAGAAAGTGACGCTAATCCAGAACAATCTCAAGAGGAGCAACAAGATGCTGGACAAGCCAGTGTTTCCCTTGATGATGATGCTTCCGATGATATGTCTGAGGAAACAGAATTACCTGAAGGAGAGTCACCAGTCGAACCTCCGGCACCTCAGCCGATTTCTGAAGCTGATCCTAATTATAAAGTTTTTGCTAGAGAGTATGATGAAGAGGTTCACGCAGAGGAACTGGCTGAACCTGTAGAGCTGGAGCGCTTAAGAGCATATTTAGATCAACAGCTAGAGCCATTGAAGGGTGCAGTGAGCAGATTAGCAAACAAACTGCAAAGACGACTTCAAGCCCAACAGAACCGGAGCTGGCTGTTTGATCTAGAAGAGGGTATTCTTGACGCTGGTAGGCTGGCTCGTATTGTTGCGAACCCTACCACTCCCCTTAGCTTTAAAATGGAGCAAGATACAGAATTCCGCGATACCGTCGTAACGCTCCTATTGGACAACTCGGGATCAATGAGGGGGCGACCAATATCAATTGCTGCAATTTGTGCTGATGTCCTTGCAAGAACACTGGAGAGATGCAACGTTAAAGTTGAAATACTTGGTTTTACAACCAGGGCTTGGAAAGGAGGCCAATCTAGAGAGCGTTGGTTGAACGAGGGGAGACCTCAGCAACCAGGTCGTTTAAATGATCTTAGGCATATTATTTATAAAGGGGCCGACGCACCATGGCGACGTTCTCGCCCCAATTTAGGCCTTATGATGAAAGAAGGCCTTCTAAAGGAAAATATTGATGGAGAAGCCCTGGAATGGGCTCATCGGAGGATGACAGCGCGAGCTGAACAGCGAAAAATATTAATGGTTATTTCAGATGGTGCACCGGTAGACGATAGTACATTATCGGTTAATCCTGCAAATTATTTAGAAAAACATCTTAGAGATGTGATAGACATGGTGGAACGTAGAAATGCAGTAGAGTTGCTTGCTATCGGAATTGGTCACGATGTTACAAGATATTATGAAAGAGCTGTTACAATTACCGACGTCGAACAATTGGCTGGAGCAATGACAGAGCAGTTAGCAGCTTTGTTTGATACAGATCCGAGGGTAAGAGCCAGGGCAATGGGGTTAAAAAAGATTGGCTAAACATGAAAACAGCTTTCTTTCAATCTTTTGAAGATTCATCCGATAGGGAAGAAACCCCTTTCAGATTATCTATGGTCCAAGCAGAACTGAAAAAAAATAGTTTATCAGGCTACCTTGTTCCTCGTTCTGATGTCCATCAGGGGGAATATGTTGCTGCATGTGATGAGAGATTGTCATGGCTTACAGGTTTTACAGGTTCAGCTGGCATTTGCATTGTTGGAAATGACAGGGCTGGAGTATTCGTGGACGGCCGCTACAGTATCCAAGCTAAAAAGCAAACAAAATCACCATTTGAAGTGATTCAATGGAATAAAAGGAATTTTTTACAGTGGATTGAAAAAAATATTGTCAAGGGAGAAATTGGATTTGATCCTTGGCTTCACTCACACAAAGAAATTGTTGCGCTAATTGAAGCTTTTGCGGACACAGATATTAGTTTTTCGCCGTCTGATAATCTCATTGATAAAGTCTGGTTGACCCGTCCCATTAAAGTATCCAACCAAGCAATGAGTTACCCCGTTAAGTTGGCCGGACTTACTGCAAAAGATAAATGTCAGCAGATTGCAGAAAATATTAAATTCAAAAGAGCTGATGCGGCAGTAATCACATTGCCAGACAGTATAGCTTGGCTTCTTAATTTGCGCGGGAACGACGTAATCCATAATCCAATATTGCATGCATTTTTGATAATCAACGGCAAAGAAAAGATTAAATTATTTTGCGAAAATAAAAATATATCAAATTCTATCAGTGGTCTGGAAAGCTTTGTTAAAGTTTTTCCTTTAGAAAGTTTTGAGACCACTCTAACTAAACTAAACGGATCTGTACTTGTGGATGAAACAACGGTTCCCTTCGCGGCAGTCAAAATACTTCAAAGCAACGGTTGCAAGCTTATTTTGGGTGAAGATCCCATAATCTTACCAAAGGCATGCAAAAATCATGTTGAACTGAAACATGCAAGAATATGCCACAAGCGTGACGCCGTTCATATGTGTGAATTTCTGTCCTGGGTAGACAGGCAAAGTGAGAATAAATTTGACGAAATTGATGCTGTAATAGAGCTAGAAAATATTCGAAGAAAAGATAAAAATCTTAAAGAAATTAGTTTCGATACTATAGCAGCTTCAGGCCCAAACGCTGCATTGCCCCATTATCGCGTTAATTACTCAAGTAATAGAACAATAAAAACAGGTGATGTGCTGCTTGTAGATAGCGGAGGTCAATATCTTGATGGTACAACAGACATAACCAGGACAATAGCAATTGGGATACAAAGTAAGGAGGTTAAAAATGCTTTTACCCGGGTTTTAAAAGGCTTAATTGCAATATCAAAATTAAAATTCCCATATGGCACAAGTGGCAGAGATATTGATGCTTTCGCGCGAGCACCTCTATGGCAAATTGGACAAGATTATGCTCATGGAACAGGTCATGGCGTGGGGCATTATCTTAGCGTCCATGAAGGCCCACACCGGATTTCAAAATTTTCAGATGTCGAATTCAAAGAAGGTATGATTGTCTCAAATGAACCAGGCTTTTACAAAGAAGGAAAATTTGGAATAAGAATTGAAAATCTTATTTTGGTAAAAAACTCTGAATTAAAAACTGACGTCTCTTTTTTAGAATTTGAAACCCTTACCTTTGTTCCCATAGATAGGCGCTTAATATCCACAAGTTTATTAGATAATTATGAGCTTGAATGGATAAACAATTATCATAATCAGTGTTGGGAACGCACAAAAGACTTTTTGACAGCTTCAACAAAGGCTTGGTTGAAAACTATGACTAGACCACTCTAAAATATTAAAACTGAGGGAATTTAAAGTGAGAGCTGTAATAAACGTAAAAAGTCATTATTATTCGGTAAGTTATCATTAAATGCACAAAAAAAAATCTTTTGAAAAATTACAAAATCATTTCGGCGAACGATGGTCGGTATCACGTTCAGATACCGAAAATCATGGGCGCAGTGAGTCATACTTCCCAATTCACGCACCCGATGCAGTAGTATATCCAATCACCACTGAAGATGTAGTTTTTCTCGTGAATATTTGTCAGGAAGCTAGTATCCCTTTGATTGGTTATGGAATTGGTACATCTTTAGAGGGGCATACGTCAGCAATAAACGGCGGTATCTGCGTGGATTTTTCAAAAATGTGCAAAGTCTTAGAAATCGACCCCTATAATATGTCAGCAACATTAGAGCCGGGTGTGACCAGAGAGCAGTTAAATACTGAGTTAAGGGATTCAGGACTATTCTTTTCTGTAGATCCTGGCGCAAATGCAACCCTCGGAGGAATGGCATCAACTAGGGCTTCCGGAACGACCACTATTCGCTATGGCACCATGAGAGAAAATATTCAAAGTCTAGAAATAGTATTAGCAAATGGTGAATGCATCAGTACTAACACAAAAGCTAAGAAGTCAGCGGCGGGATATGATCTTACCTCTCTATTTATAGGAGCAGAAGGCACGCTGGGACTTATTACAAAAATTACAGTTAAACTTCACCCTATCCCAGAATTAGTAACCTCAGGAGTAGTTGCTTTTGACACGATTAATGACGCTGTTGAAGCAGTACAAGATATAACTTTTACTGGTATCCCTGTGGCGAGGCTTGAATTCTTGGACGAAAGATCAGTTGAAGCTTTCAATGCGTATTCCCAATTAAATTTACCTTTAAAGCCGCACCTTCTTTTTGAGCTGCATAGTTCAGAAAAATCGTCGCGCAGTGATATTGAAAACTTTAAAATAGTATGCTCTGAGCATGGCGGATTGCAATTTCAGTGGTCTTCTAAAGAAGAGGAGAGAAAGGAACTATGGGCCTTACGTCACAAAGGTTACTACGCAATTTTAGCTTCAGCACCCGGTAAAAGAGCCATAGTAACAGATATATGCGTTCCTCGGACCGAATTGGGTAGAGCGGTATTAGAAACTCAAAAAGATATTTCCAGAAGTGGAATATCTGGACCAATTTTGGGGCACGTTGGAGATGGAAACTTTCATGCAATTTTATTAGTTGACCCTGAAGATCCTAAGGAAATGAAAGCTGCAAAATCTGTTGCCAACAAAATGGCAAATTTAGCAATTAGTTTAGGTGGAACATGTACTGGAGAACATGGAATAGGTATGGGAAAACTTGACTTTATGCCCGTTCAACTTGGCCATGCTTGGAATGTTATGGGTAACATAAAAGAAGCGTTAGATCCGTCAAATATAATGAACCCTGGTAAACTAATTAAAAGAAATTAACTATGCATTGGATGCCCCAGAAATCAAAACACGTGATGCCTCTCTGGCCTCATCCGTAATTCTATCTCCAGAAATCATACGGGCTATTTCTTCTACGCAATCTTCACCTTTAATCTGGTTTACTCGGGACAAAGTTTTTTTATCTTCAATGGCTTTTGAGACTACGAAATGTCTCTCCGCTAAAGCTGCAACTTGCGGTGAATGTGTAACCACCAGAACTTGAGCGTCTTTTTGGGCTAGCTTCAAAAGACGTCGACCAACTGCATCAGCAGTCGCTCCACCTACACCACGATCTATCTCATCAAAAACCATGGATACTCCCTTTTGGTCACTAGATAGGCATACCTTTAAAGCAAGAAGAAACCTACTCAATTCTCCTCCTGATGCTATCTTCATGAGTGAGCCAAACTTACTTCCAGAGTTTGTAGAAACAGTAAAAACGACTGAGTCTTGACCTAACTCATTTGGACTTACTTGTTTAATTTCAGTTTTGAATCTTGCTCTTTCCATCCTTAAGGGTTTCAGTTCTTTTTCAATCATTTTGTCCAAAACAGCCGCAGCTTTTTTCCGTTCTTCTGATAACCTATTTGACAAATCACTAAATTCTTTGAGAGCCTCGGCATAATTAATTTTTAAATCTTCAATATTTTTTGCGCCATTTTCTAAAAAAGTTAATTTTTCTTTCAGTTTATGTTCGAATTCTGGAAGCTGATCTGCTACTAATTTATGCTTTCGGAAAAGACCCCTTATAGAAAACAAACGATCCTCAAGTATTTCCAATTCTTCCGGATTAAAACTCAAACTAGATAGCACATCGAAGATAACTGACTGCGCTTCTTGCAATTCCAATTGAGCTCTTCTCAGCGCGTCAATTGGTTCATCTAAAACATGCTCGACATTTTTAGCAGCTTTCTCTAAAAATTTTAGTGCATCGCTCAACTGACCTTCGGCACCACCTCTATCGACTAGATCATTAGCTTTAGTAATATTCTCGCGAATACTTTGAGCGTTTTGCATTAATCTTCGTTTTTTATCTAGCTCTGCCTCCTCACCTGAATAAGTCCCTAAATTAGAAATTTCCTCCAAATTGTGCCTAATAAGATCCTCTTCTTCCGCAAGTTCTTGATTTTTTTTTGTATAAGCCTCTAAAGCCTTTTGATTTTCTTTTAAGATAAAGAAAGCTTTTTTTACTGAATTCACGAATGAGGCCGTTTGGGCAAATTGATCCAAAAGTTGCAAATGGCCTTTAGCATCCAAAAGTCCACGCTCGTCGTGTTGCCCATGAAACTCAATAAGATTTTCACCTAAATATCTCAAAAATTCAGAAGAAACTCGTTTATCATTTACCCACGCTGCTTTGCGGCCATCAGAAAAGTTCACTCGACGAAGTATTAATTCGTCTGATTTTGGAATGTCCGCTTCGTTAAGTATAAAATTAGTTCTACTTTCTTTTTCTATAGAGAAAATAGCTATAACTTCTCCCCTAGATGCTCCACTGCGCACCAGTTCAGCTTGGCCTCTCGCTCCTAAAACAAAGCCTAAACAATCAAGCAAAATGGACTTTCCTGTACCAGTTTCTCCTGTAAAAACATTCAAGCCTGGAGAAAATCCTAAAGACAATTCCTCTACCAATAGTATATCTTTAATTTCTAGCTCAAGAAGCATGGTATTTTAAAGCCACTGACCTTTCACAACCTGTCGATATATTTGGTTTAACCAGCTGTTTCCTGACGATATTGGTTTCAAACCCTCACTTTTTAAAAGTTCATAGGTTCTCTGGTACCAAGAAGTTGATTTATAATTGTATCCTAAGATTGCTCCGGCGGTTTGAGCTTCATTTACCAACCCTAGACTTAAATAAGATTCTACAAGTCTATGAAGTGCTTCAGGAACTTGAGGCGTCGTTGAAAAATCTTCAATCACTCCTCTGAACCTATTAATTGCAGGAGCATAGTGTGACCTTTTCAAATAATATCTCCCAATTTCCATCTCTTTACTAGCCAATAGATTTTTTAAAAAATCATATCGAAGTTTGGATTTTATTGAATACTCACTATCAGGAAATTCATCTTTAATTAATTTAAATATTTTTAAAGCTTCTGCTGTAAGTTTTTGGTCTCGACCAATTTCCTGTACTTGATCGTTGTAACTTAACCCTATCAAGTAATAAGCATATGGAACATCATCGTCATTAGGGTTGAACTCAATAAAACGATTTGCAGCACTTCTTACATTTTCATATGATTTGTCTTTATAATATGAATAAGCTTGCATAATCAAGGCACGCCTCGCCCAGTCAGAATAAGGATAAAGTCTTTCAATTTCTCTGAATTGATCTGCTGCGTCTGAATACCTTTTCTTAAGTATTGCTTTTTCTCCAGCTTCGAAAATTTGTTCCGCGGCTACGCTTTCAGAAATAGAAGAATTTTCATTTATTGGAGTCTCTGTGCAATTTGAAAGCACTAGAAATGAAGTTAAAAATAACATTGATGATAAGGTTAACTTCACCCTAAGCATATTAATCTACTCCAATAAAGATCCCGACTTGTACGGTACGCACTATTTAGTAATATATAGGTTATTTTAAAAAAAATACCCAGCTGTAAAGATTAAAATTATGCTTTTAAGCCACTTTACAAACTTCCGATAATTTTACACCACTACCAGGCAAATTATCAACTGTCTCTTTGTCACATAAAATAATTTCAAAATTTTGTGGGTCAGAAAATAACTTTCTAAGAAGTCCATGAGTTATTCCATGACCCGCTCTGTAACCTGAATAATGCCCAATAATAGGATACCCAGCAAGAGCAATATCGCCCAATGCATCCAGCATCTTATGCCTCACAGGCTCATCAGAATAACGTAGCCCACCTGGAGATAAAACATTCCTGCCTTCTACTACCAAAGCATTCTTATAACTTCCACCTAGAGCCAATCCTTTTGATCTCATTGCTTCAACCGTAGAATAACTGCAAAAAGTCCTACTGTCACAAAGTTCACGGACAAAAGAACCATTAGACATATCAAGCGTTTTACTTTGCGCCCCTATTGCTTCATCCGAAAATTCGATAGAAAAACTGATTATGGGGTTTTCACTAGGTTCAAACTTAGCCCAAGCCAACTCTTTCTTATAATCGACTGTTTTAAGAATTCGAACAGCCTTTACCGGATGGTTTTGAAGTTTAATTCCAGTTCTTAAAATTTCTTTAACAAATGCTACTGCGCTGCCGTCCAGAATTGGAACTTCTGGACCATCTATCTCTATTAAAGCATTATTTATTCCACATCCGGCAATAGCTGCCATTAAATGCTCAACCGTAGAGACA
>CACDPP010000047.1 GCA_902554705.1 Paracoccaceae bacterium | reverse complement strand
CTATTAAGCTCCGCACCCAAACAAATACTGACAGCAAAGAATATCTATGAATTGCGATATAGGATCAAAAGCCCCAAACCTATCGGAATGATACCTATGTAAGTATAGCTTGGAGCCAGATTATCTTTTGTTATGGTTTCAACCATTAAAACCCAAAAAGGAATTAAGAGGCTATATGCCATGACATTAGTCGCGGGGATTCTTGATGAGGCAAAATTTAGGCAAACGATTGTTCCTATTGAGGCAAAAATAGCTAGGTAAATGATTAAAAAAACTAAACCAATAGATGTGTTTTTTGGGATAAATTCCAAATCTTGAATAAGTATAGAAAAAGCTAAAATAACTGTTCCAGCTGTCAAAACTCCAAAGGTAGTAATTAATATATTTTCGCCAAAATTTAATCGCGGCTGAACTAAAGCATAACTAGAATAAACAATTGTTCCTATTAAAAAAACTAGCTCACCAAAGTCCAATCTAAAGTTTAAAGCGTCAAATAATGATCCATCAAAAATTATATAAAGGGCGCCCATCGAACTTATGCAAAGTGCCAACCAAATCAAAGATTGAGACTTTTTGTTAAAAATCAATGAATCTAAAATAAGCGTTGCAAAAGGCATAAGCGCAAAAATTGCTGCCGTTGAAATTGTCGAAGTATATCTAAGGGCGATAAACATAAAAACAAAATATACCGAATATATTCCTCCAAGAATTAAGTAGCGCCATGGTTTAAAAAAAAGATCACTTGATAGTTTTTTTCTTAAAATCAAATAGGATCCAAGAATGACAGCCCCTAATAAAAAACGATAAAAGGTTAAAAGCTCTGGCTCAATAAGCTCAGCATATATTTTTCCGAAAACAAAGGATCCCGCCACAAACAAGGAAAATAGCAGCATCACCAAATGGCTTTTTATTTTTTCATTTAAAACGTTAATCATCTAAAACCGGTTAGATTTTCAATTTTTATTGGCAACACAAAATTTTCACGAAGGCGCATACGAAGCCGGATCTACGATATCAGGACGACCATCAATAAATAAATTTGTATTCAAGTGATTATTTTTTGCAATCAATTTTCCGCTTCGCACAACAGCGAGCCGGTGCGCACGTAATCTTATCGCCTCGATAGTATCCCTTGCTTGAAGCAAATTAAAATTTGCCTTTGATCCTTCACTTAATCCATAGCCTTCAAGATGCATTATTCTGGCGGAATTCGATGTAATTGCATCAAAACACCATGCCATATCTTCACGACTAGATAATTGGCCAACATGCAATCCCATAAATGCAACATCCAGCATATCGGCACGACCAAGCGAGTACCAAGGATCCATAACGCAATCTGAGCCAAATCCAAGCAAAACACCTGAATCGCGCAATTCGCGCACTCTAGTCTGCCCTCTACGTTTTGGATAGGTGTCATGTCTTCCCTGGAGCATTATGTTTATAAGGGGGTTAGGTATCGCGTGGACTTCTGCTTCCGCGATAAGTGGTATGAGCTTAGATACATAATAATTATCCATCGAGTGCATCGAGGTAAGGTGAGAACCCGCTACTCTTCCATGCAAGCCAAGCCGCTGAGTTTCATATGCAAGAGTTTCAATATGACGACTCATTGGATCATCAGTTTCATCACAATGCATATCAACCAACAAACCTCGTTCAGATGCTATTTCACAGAGAGTTTTAATTGATTGGGCTCCTTCCGACATGGTTCGCTCGAAGTGAGGTATGCCCCCAACAATATCCACCCCCATCTCCAAAGCACGAATGGTATTTTCGAGTGCTGTCGGGTCGCGGTAAAGTCCATCTTGAGGAAAAGCCACCAATTGAAGTTCCAAATAGTCTTTAACTTGATTTCTTACTTCTAAAAGGGCTTGGACACCTTTCAATTCGTTATCGCATGTATCTACATGACTTCTTATCGCTCCAATGCCCATTGAAACAGCTAAATCACAATATTTTAACGATCTTGCGATTATGTCATCTACAGTCTGGACTGGTTTCAACTCTCCCCAAAGTGATATTCCTTCCAACAGCGTTCCAGATTTATTTAATCGTGGTGTGCCAAGAGATAAAGTTGCATCCATATGAAAATGGGGGTCTATAAAAGGGGGAGCCAAAAGCCAACCATTTGCATCAATAGTTTCTTTTGCTTCAGCGGAAATATTCTTTTCTACATTGGTAATGAGGCCATTTTTACAGGCTATATCAATACCTTCCCTTCCATCAGGTAGGGAAGCGTTTTTCACCAAAAAATCAAACATGATATATTCCTATCTTTGCCCTTTAAACCAAGGTGTGAGTAGAGCTCTTGGATATTCCGCTCGTCGGGCGACTATAACCAGAGCCACTATCGAAAGGATGTATGGCGCTGCAAGAAAAACCTGGGAAGGAACTTTTGCTCCCACCTCGGTCTGCATTCGAACTTGCAATGCATCAAATGCCCCAAATAATAATGCACCTAATAAAGCTTTTCCCGGTTTCCAACTAGCAAAGATAACCAAGGCTATACAAATCCAGCCCCTTCCATTGACCATTCCAAAGAAAAAAGCATCAAAAGCTGACATAGTAAGAAAAGCACCGCCCAAGGCCATTAGCGCCGAACCTGCTACTATTGCTCCAATCCTTAGACCATAAACGCTTAAACCTTGCGCATCCACACTATTTGGATTGTCACCAACAGCCTTAATCGCAACGCCTAAACCAGTTCGGTTCATAAGGTACCAAACAACACCAACCATTAATAATGCTAACCACGTTAAAGCCGTTTGTTGAAATAAAACTGACCCAATGAACGGAAGTTCTGATAATATTGGGATTTCCAATGGTCTAAATGGTTCAATTCTTGGAGGGGAAGAAACGTTTGGTAATGCAGTCCTATAAGAAAAGTAACTCACGGACGTTGCAAACAATGTAACCCCAAGCCCTGATACGTGCTGCGATAAACCTAAAGGGACTGTTAAAATAGCATGAATTAACCCAAAAAATCCACCAGCTATTGCGGCAACTACTACACCACCCCACAGACCGGCACCTAGCCAAACAGCCATCCAACCCGCCATAGCACCTGCCACGAATATTCCTTCAATTCCTAAATTAAGAACCCCAGATTTCTCACAAATCAAAGCGCCTAAAACACCAAAAATAAGAGGCGTGGCGATCCTCAGAGAAGCAGCCCAAAAGCTTTCACTCAAAAGGATTTGAAAAATTTCAATCACTTAATTTTTACCTTCCAAGTTTGTTCTCACTAATTTGAAGCGGCCAAAAAACCCACCAATAAGGACACACAGAAGTGAAGTGGAAACAACTAAATCTGCCAGATAAGAAGATACACCCATAGCACGGCTCATACTATCAGCACCAACAAAAACCGATGCTATAAACAAAGCTGATATTACGACACCGATAGGTGATAATCCCGCAAGCATCGCCACAATTATCCCTGCGTAGCCAAATCCCGGAGACAAATCTGATGTTAGGTAACCCTTCAAACCGGCAACCTCACTCACGCCCGCCATACCTGCGAGAGCTCCAGAAATCGCAGCTGCGCCAAGTATTGTGTGATTGACCTTTATACCAGCGTGCCGAGCGGCAAATACATTCTCCCCAACCGCACGCAACTTAAAACCCCAAACAGATCTTGCCAACATAAATTGCGCTATTAAAGCACACACAATTGCAATTACTAAACCTGAGTGAACGCGCATTCTTTCCATTAAAGGAGGTAACATTCCCTGATCAAGAATTGGAGAACTTTGAGGCCAACCCAAACCCATTGGATCTTTCAGAGGACCTTCCAGCATGTACTGTAAAAAAATAATAATAATAAAGTTTAGTAATAAGGTGGTCACGACCTCATCTGCGCCATATCTTGTTTTCAATATGGCTGGAACCACCATTCCCACTGAACCGGCAGCACAACCGAATGCTATAATTAAGGGGAGTAAAATAAATGCTGGTGCTTCTATGTAACCCGTTCCAATGGCAACAGCTGCCATTGCTCCAAGATATAACTGCCCCTCTGCACCGATGTTCCAAAGTTTAGCTCGGAAAGCCAATGCAGCTGCCAAACCTGTAAACATTAAAGGTGTAGCTCTCGTTAGCATCTCTGAAAAAGCAAATTTGGACCCAAATACTCCTTTGGCCATTTCAACGTATGATATTAAAATGGGCGCCCCAGCTAGCCAAAGCGGAATCGAGGCTAAAATTAGCGCTACAAACGCAGATAGGATAGGTACTCCATAAGTAAAAACAGCAAAATTTGTATTTCTTGGCTCAATTCTTATCATGCCGCCTCACCCGCCATCATTAAGCCAAGAGTTTCCCTATCATGCGTTTCAGCCATTCTAAGCTTGCCATCATAAATCACCATAATACGGTCTGACAAACTTAAAATTTCATCCAAATCTTCAGAAATCAGGATAACACCAGAACCCCTTTGGCGAGCCTCTAATAGACGATTAGCTACATCTGCAGCAGCACCCATATCTAAACCCCTAGTTGGTTGATTTGCTAGTATCAGTTTTGGGGAAGCTTCAAAAACTCGAGCCAAAATTAATTTTTGAATATTACCACCTGATAGTAAGCGTGCCGAGGCGTTTGGACCCGGACCTCTAACATCATATTTTGAGCTTAAATCTGAGCAATGCCTCATTATAGCCTCGTTATTAAGCAAACCACGGCTTTGAATTTTACTATTATTTAAATCTTCTATTATCATATTTTCGGCGACGCTCATTTGGCCAACGATACCATCTTTATGCCTATCTTCTGGTATTCTTCCGGCTCCGGCCTGGATTATATTAGAGGGATCATTTATGAGAATATTTTTACCATCAATCTTAATTTGACCCGAAGACGACTTTACCAAACCAGAGATAGCATTTGCCAGTACCGTCTGACCGTTCCCTGAAATTCCAGCAATTCCTAAGATTTCATGCTTATTCACTGATAGACTTATGTTAGAAAGACTTTCTCTCTTTGAAGAACCAGAAATAGTCAAATTATCCACTTCTAATACTGTTTCTCCAACCTGTAGTTCTTTTTTTGAGAATACTTTTGTTTCTTCTCCGACCATCAACCGCGCTATTTTTCGCTCGTCAGCTTCCTTGCTTGAAATTTCGCCCACCTTTCGACCATGGCGAAGGACTGCTATTCGATTTGAAAAAGCCAAAACTTCACGCAATTTATGAGAAATAAAAATCACTGAGAGACCATTTTTAGTCATGGCCGTAATATTCTCAAATAACTTATCAGCTTCTTGTGGCGTAAGAACCGCTGTTGGTTCATCAAGAACAAGGATTTTTACGTCCTGATATAGAGCTTTTAAAATTTCAACACGTTGTCTTTCACCCACCGTCAACCTTCCAACGGCAATATCCATTGGAGCGACCAATCCACTATCATTCATTATTTTTTGAATTTTTTGGATCGCTTGCGACTTGTTGCGTCTTAAATGAAGAAAGCTCTCTGAACCAAGCATTATATTATCGAGGGCGTCCAAATTTTCCGCTAAGGTAAAATGTTGGTGAACCATACCAATCCCAGCAGCAATAGAAGCTTGAGGGTTACCTAGTTGTAACGGCTTAGCATGCCCTGACCCATCAATTATATCTATTTTGCCGCTATCTGGCATGTAGTGGCCAAACAACATGTTCATTAATGTTGTTTTACCGGCTCCATTTTCGCCGAGTAGCGCAAGTACTTCACCTCTAAAAAGTTTTAAACTAATTGCGTCAGCCGCTCGGACAGAACCAAAGCTCTTTGATAAACCGTCAAGAATTAATACAGGTGAAGAAGTCATACTATAATTGGTCGGCACAGATAAGTGCCGACCAATAAAAATTAACCGTCAGATTGAGGCCGAGCATCATTCACGTTTACTCGGAATAAACCGTCTAGTATTTCTTGCTGTTTTGCTTTCACCGAAGTTGCCACATCAGCTGGAACAAGGCTTTCATCCATTACCAGAGATCCGCCACCATAGGCCATAAAGCTGTATTGTCCATAGTCCGCTGCTTCGAAGTTGCCTGATACAACATTTGATATCGCTTTATCTATTGTTGCTTCCATATGCCATAAAGCAGAGGCCAAAATAGTTCCTGGGTAATCACCAGAAGTATCTATAACATTGCCAATGGCCTTAATGCCTCTTTCAACAGCAGCATCTGATACACCAAAGCGTTCCGCATACATTATGTCGGCTCCAGCATCCATCATGGCAAATGCACTCTCTTTTGCTTTGGGTGGGTCATACCAGCTATCTATAAAGTTCACCATAAACTTAACATCTGGATTTACGTCTCTAGCGCCATCCATAAATGCATGCATTAAACGGTTAACTTCCGGAATAGCATATCCACCAACCATGCCGATTTTATTCGACTTAGTCATTGAACCAGCAATCATTCCAGACAGGTATGATGGCTCGTGAATCCAGTTATCGAATACCGCAAAATTTGGTCCAACTCCTCCAAATGAAGAGCCCATTAAAAATGCAGTGTTTTGATAATCTTTTGCAACTTTTCTAGCAGCTCTTTCCAAACCAAAGACTTCCCCCACTATGAGTTGTTGTCCCTGCTCTGCGTATTCACGCATAACACGCTCATAGTCTGTGTTGGCCACATTTTCAGAGTATGTGTATTCTATATCGCCACGATCAGCTGCCGTATTCAAAGCTTTGTGAATGCGGCTTATCCACTGCTGTTCAACCGGCAACGTATAAATTGCCGCAACTTTAATTTTATCAGCAGCAGCAATGCCAACTGATGAGAATAGGCTTGCGCTTGCCACTAAAGCGAGTGCTAGCCTACGACTTATTTGGTGCGTAAGAGTCATATTTTTCCCCCTTGTCATTACACCAGAGAATTGTGCTTTCGTTTGCAGAATTAATCAATAACTTATTTTGTTAAGATTGAAGAAATTAAAAAAATGAGAAAATTTGAGCAACAATTTACACAGCAAGTCTTTTCTCAATGCTAATTTGGTGAAGAAAATTTTATTAAACGAGCATTGGATCCATCTTCAATTACCCAAATGAAACCGTTCTTTTGAACTTCAACATCTCTGACTCGTACTCGCCATGAAAACCTTTCTTCATCAACGACTTTTTCATCTTTGAATTTCAGCCTGACTAGCGACTTACCTTTTAATCCTCCTAAAAGTGCTTGTCCCTGCCAGTCTTTAAATTCATTTCCCTTGTAGAAAGTTAACCCTGAAGGAGCCAACGTTGGAACCCAATATGCTACTGGTGCAGTAAATTCCGGCCTTGTATCGTGAGATGGGATTACAGCACCACTGTAATGATTGCCCTCCGAAACTAATGGCCAACCATAGTTAAATCCAGGCACGATAAGGTTCAGCTCATCTCCATGTCTCGGTCCCATTTCATTGGCCCATAAATTATTTTCCTGATCAAATGCTATGCCAAGTGCATTTCTATGCCCAGTGGTCCAAAATGTCTTTGCTAATTCACCTCTATTTTTAAAAGGGTTGTCCCTGGGAACAGATCCGTCATCATTTAATCGAACAATTTTCCCAAAATTTGTCTCCCACATTTGGGCTGGATGCTGCATTTGCCGATCGCCAGAGGTTATAAATATTTTATTTTCATGCGCTGATCCTTTCGGACCAAATGCTATTCTATGGGAAAAATGCCCCTTTCCTTTTGCTGCTGGAAATTGCTCCCATATTCTCTCTATATTTTCCAACTTAGGGGAACTAAGATCACGCAATACTGCTTGATCCACGA
>CACDPP010000046.1 GCA_902554705.1 Paracoccaceae bacterium | reverse complement strand
GATATAGGCTGGGCAGTGCCTTCAATTTTTTTCCACAAGTTAAGGTTTTTCATCATTTGAACTGATGAAAATGCTACTGCATAAGCTCTTCCATCGAAGTCTCTAAGGCTATCTTCAATAAATCTGTTCTGATCAATTAAGGCTACTGAAAAACCGACATGAGAAGCGGCGAGAGACATGATTTGTCCATTAATTCCTGCACCAATTACGGCGATATCAAAATCTTTTTTCATAGATCTAATATGTATTCCTTATTTGTATTGTCCAGAGAAAGAAATATACTGAATTCAAATTTGTTGAGGTAAAAATGTCAGATTTTAATTCTTTAACTGCCTCTGAACTAGGGGATATGATTGGACAATATAAAATTGATCCCGTTGAGTTGACAGAACATTTTCTATCGCAGATTGAGTTAAGTCCGATCGGAACAAAAATTTATAGCACCGTTACTTCCAAGCTGGCCTTAGAGCAAGCGAAAGACTCAAAGAAGCGAGCTGATTTGGGGCTTAGACTTTCGTCGTTAGATGGTGTGCCTATCAGTTGGAAGGACCTATTTGATATATCAGGCTATCCCTGTGAAGCGGGTAGCGAATTGTTAGCTGGTAGACTAGCAATTAAAAACTCGAAAGTTTATAATTTTGCAGAAGCGCATGGACTGATTTGTTTGGGGAAAACGCATATGTCTGAACTTGCGTTTTCTGGTTTAGGTTTAAATCCTGTTAGAGAGACCCCACCATGTGTGAATTATCCAGAGTCTGTTCCTGGTGGATCTTCATCGGGTGCGGCAACATCAGTCGCATTCGGCTTGGCTGCGGCGGGGATAGGTTCGGATACAGGGGGTTCGGTACGGATACCAGCAGCCTGGAATGATTTGGTTGGTTTTAAAACAACAGCAGGCAAACTTTCTCTTGATGGTGTTGTTCCTTTATGCAGTCGTTTTGATACTGTTGGGCCATTGACTAAAAGTGTTGAAGATGCTGCTAGATTATTTGGAATAATGGCAGGGAGGGAAATAAAACTTCCGGCAACCAAGCCCGTAAAAGGTTTAACTTTTGCTATACTAAAAACTGTGGCTATGGAAAACGTCGTAGATTTGCCTAAAAAAGCTTTTCAAAATTCGATTGAAAAACTTAAGGAAGCGGGAGCAAGTATTTCAGAAATATCAGTTTCGAGCGTTGATGAAGCGATGGATTTAACGGGTCTTCTTTATTCTCCAGAGGCATACGCAACGTGGAAACATAAAATAGAAAAATCACCAGATTTAATGTTTGCAAAAATTCTCGAGAGGTTTAGGAGTGGAGCAAATGTTCTCGCTTCAGATTTTATTCAGGCCTGGGACAAATTAATAGATCTCCGGCAACAATATCACTCGGAGATAGAAACGTACGATGCTGTTTTGATTCCTGCCTCACCCATAATTCCACCTGAAATAGGCCGTTTAATGGACGATGGAGATTTTTACAATTCGCAAAACCTTCTAGCACTTAGGAATACGCGGATTGGTAACTTGATGGGTGGTTGCTCGATTACACTCCCAACGCATACCCCTAGTTGTGGCCTTCTCATTATGGGAAGGCCGAATGAGGAGGAGAGACTTCTGAGATTAGCGCAAGCGTGCGAATTAGCTTTGGCAAGAAATTGATAAATTTTATAGAATTGTGTAAAATCCAGATTTGAAGATACATATTTTTTATTTTTGTTGTTTAACTAGACGAAAGCCGTTTCTTTAGCTATTCTGGTTAAAACGGGGCATTAACGATCCCGTAACTGAGGCAGAAATATGGATTATCCTGAGCGGTTTGAAAACCTACCGCTTTATGCGTTTTCGCGACTTCGAGAGCTCCTCGACGGCGTCGAGCCGGGTGACCGTGAAATATCAATGACAATTGGAGAACCTAGGCATTCTTTTCCTGAATGGGTAACGGATATAATTGTTCAAAATGCAGGGGGTTTTAATGATTACCCTGCCAATGAAGGAATTCCTGAGCTTAAAAACCAAATAGTTGATTGGCTCCAAAGGCGCTATTCGGTATACCTTGATCCTCAAAAGAACATATTGGCTCTGAATGGAACACGTGAAGGTCTCTATAATTCTTTGATAGCCTTATGTCCCGAGCAAAAAAATAATTCTCGCCCTGTCATTCTGATTCCAAACCCGTTCTATCAGGTTTATATGGCATCGAGCCTCACAGTAAACGCTGAACCTTATTTTGTCGAAGCTTTGCCACAAAATAATCACCTGCCAGATTTTTTGGCTGTACCCAAGGATATTTTGCGAAGGACGACGGGTGTTTATCTTTGCTCTCCCTCAAATCCTCAGGGTGCAGTAGCGACAAGCGAATATTGGGTAGAATTATTAAATCTTGCTGAGCAGTATGATTTTACAATTTTTGCTGATGAATGTTACTCGGAAATTTACCGCGAACAGGCGCCGCCTGGGGCCTTAGAGGTATTAAATAAAATTACAGCAAACCCGGAGCGGTTGGTAATATTTCACTCTCTTTCAAAGAGATCAAACCTACCTGGTTTACGATCGGGGTTTTTGGCAACAGGACCGGAAAATCTCAAGCGACTGACCCAATTAAAGAGCTATGGCGGAGCACCACTACCCAAGCCTTTGCAGTATGCTGCAGCTGCTGTTTGGAGTGACGAAGAACACGTAAAAGAAAATCGGAAATTATACGCCGCAAAATATAAGCTCGCCGATGATATTTTGTCAGGTTTGGAGGGCTACTCCAGTCCTGAGGCGGGATTTTTTCTTTGGATTAAAGTACAAGATAGTGAAAAAACTACTTTGAATTTGTGGCGAGAAACTGGAGTTAGTGTTTTGCCTGGGACCTATTTAGCCCAAGAAAAAAATGGAAAAAATCCAGGGCAGGATTTTATTAGAGTAGCTTTAGTTGCTCAACAGAAAATAACAGCAGAAGCGTTAACTAAAATACGTTTCTTCTTAGAAAAACAATAAGAGGCAGAGATGGCATATAATAGTGTTAGAGAACGAGATCCTTTAATAGATAAAGAAACTCAAAGAGCCTTGGAGCGGCGATTAACTGAATTTTTGGGAGTTGTGATGATTGCCTGTGCTGCGCTTTTTTCACTTATAATTTTTACATATTCTCCGACGGACCCCGGGCCCCTATCTGCCTCGGACTTACCAGTCAAAAATTTGCTCGGTAGCACAGGTGCTGTAATTGCGTCTCCTTTAATTCTAGTCATAGGTTGGGGTTCCTGGTCGTTAGCTCCAATTCTTTTAATTTGGGGTTTACGTTTTCTTTTTCATATTGGGCCTGAAAGGGCTATTGGGAGGTTGATATTTACACCCATTGCCATTGCCTTATCTTCTGTTTACGCAGCATCAATTGTGCCAATCAAGACTTGGGTACATAGCTTTGGTATGGGCGGATTATTTGGTGACACAATTGTTGGATCACTTTTAACCTTTATTCCTATTTCGGCCTCTGATGGCATTTTAGTAATAACGGTCACTTCTCTATTTTTGACTGCTGCGTTAAATGTATTCTGTTCTGGCTTTATAGGTTCAGAAATCAAAAAAATTGTTGAGTTTCTATATAGGAGCTCAAAGATAACTTATTCTTTATTGTTATTATTAATTGTAAAGATAATTTCTTTCATAAATCAAAAAGCGTTTAGCAAAAATATCCAAGTGGACCTAAGTGGAAATTTGACAGATGTTGACGGAGAGACATTTGTGCCAAGGGCTCCTAACTTTACTCAAGCTAGTGGTCTAAATTTTTATAATGACGGCAGTGATCACAATACCTCCGCCGAAACACCAAGAATAATCAAGAATGGTGATAATTACTCTGAAGAAAGTGGTAGTGGAAATATATTTTCCAATCCGCGTTTGAGTTCAAAAATTTCCGCTGCTATAAATTCACGATTTCAGTTGGATCAAACAGACCTGACGCAGGAATTAGAAACAGATGAAAGTATAGCAAGCTCGAACCTATTAATTAAAGAAAAGAATGATCCAGATTTTGTTGAATATGAGGCTCGAATTGAACCCCCTTTAACGACTTTAAACACAGAAAACTTAGACACTGATAATTATGACCAAGCAAGCTTTTCGGAGATTGCTGAAGGTGAGTTTTCAAATGACCTCTACGATGACGAAGAAAGCCAAATAATTCCTGCTATAAGCCATAAAAAGGTTGTTCAACCGCCTTCACGCAAAATATTCGCTAAGAGTACTCGCGCCAAAAATGAAGCACAGCCTGGACTTGATTTCGATGGTGTTAGTCAGGAGTTTGAGCTTCCACCATTGAGCTTATTAACCAATCCCACCAATATTCAAAGACATACGTTATCCGATGAAGCGCTGGAAGAAAATGCAAGACTTTTGGAGTCAGTTTTAGATGACTACGGCGTCAAAGGTGAAATTGTTTCTGTAAGGCCGGGACCGGTGGTAACTATGTATGAGTTGGAGCCCGCTCCAGGTCTAAAAGCAAGTAGGGTAATAGGATTGGCGGACGATATAGCAAGGTCTATGTCGGCGCTTTCTACAAGGGTATCTACAGTGCCAGGGCGTTCGGTGATAGGAATAGAATTACCGAATGAAAATCGAGAGAAGGTTGTTCTCAGGGAGATTTTGTCAAGTCGGTATTTTGGGGATGGCAAACAGAAACTTCCGCTTGCTTTGGGAAAAGATATTGGAGGCGAGCCAATTGTCGCAAACTTAGCAAAAATGCCCCATTTACTGATCGCTGGTACAACTGGTTCTGGAAAGTCCGTAGCGATTAACACTATGATCCTTTCTCTTCTTTATAAGCTTACTCCTGAAGAATGCCGATTAATTATGATTGATCCAAAAATGCTGGAACTGAGTGTTTATGATGGAATACCTCATCTGCTTTCGCCTGTTGTGACTGACCCCAAAAAGGCGGTTGTTGCGCTGAAATGGGTTGTAGGCGAAATGGAAGAACGCTACCGAAAAATGTCAAAAATGGGTGTTAGAAATATTGATGGATTTAACAGCAGAGTAGTTGACGCTAAAAAGAAAGGCGAAATGTTTAGTCGGACTATCCAAACTGGCTTCGATGATCAAACAGGTGACCCTGTTTTTGAAACTGAAGAATTTAAGCCAGAGACAATGCCTTACATTGTTGTAATTGTGGATGAAATGGCAGACCTGATGATGGTTGCTGGTAAAGAAATTGAAGCATGTATTCAACGGCTGGCGCAAATGGCTAGGGCATCGGGCATACATTTGATAATGGCCACACAAAGGCCTTCAGTGGATGTGATTACTGGAACTATCAAGGCTAACTTTCCAACTAGAATATCATTCCAAGTCACATCGAAAATAGACAGCCGAACGATTTTAGGCGAGATGGGAGCTGAACAACTGCTTGGTATGGGAGACATGCTCTATATGGCCGGTGGGTCTAAAATAACCCGCTGTCACGGCCCTTTTGTTTCTGATGAAGAAGTTGAGGAAATCGTTAATCATCTAAAAGCCTTTGGACCACCAGAATATAAAAGTGGTGTAGTTGATGGCCCTACAGATGATAAGGTAGACGGGATAGACCAAGTTCTTGGTTTGGGTGGAAATACCGATGGTGAAGATGCAATTTATGATCAAGCAGTAGCAATTGTGATCCAGGATCGTAAATGTTCTACCAGTTATATCCAGCGCAAATTAGCAATAGGGTATAATAAGGCAGCGCGATTAGTAGAGCAAATGGAAGATCAAGGGCTGGTAAGTCCTGCTAATCATGTGGGTAAGAGAGAAATTTTGATTCCTGAATAGTTTAAATTTAAAACCAACTTGATTTTTAAAATTGTAATTTAAACTTTTATTAGAGCCTAAATATGCAGGTTGATATGATTAGAATTATTTTAAAATCGCAACTCTTTGTTGCTCTTTTTGTAATTGGATCAATTTTGAAGGCAGATCCATATTCTTTAGCAAATGTATCTTACTACCTAACAAATTTAAAATTTTTAAAGGCTGATTTTTCACAAATCAACGCTGATGGTACTATGTCATCGGGTACCATTTTAATAAAACGCCCAGGCCGTATGCGGTTTGAATATTATAAACCAGATAAGACTTTGGTTTTGGTTTCCGCTGGCGCTTTGGCTATTTTTGACCCCAAGGGCGATGAAGAGCCAATAACTTACCCCATAAGGAATAATCCGATTTCATTAATACTTAAAGGTGAAGTAGATTTGTTAAATTCGGGAATAGTTGAAGATTATAAAGTTAGTATTGGCGAGGCATTTTTAACGATCAGAGATCCTAAGAAGCCTGAGCTTGGTAGTGTGGAATTGGTGTTTTCTGGAGTAAAACCTGAGCTAGAAGAATTCACTATAAAAAATGAAAATGGTTCGTTTACGTCGATTTACTTGAAAGACGTTGAGTACCCCCAAACAATAAGTGAAACTCTGTTTTCAATTTCACTCGAAACTGATAAACGCACTAGGGTCAAATAGCTCTGTTACTAAGCTCGCCCACACCTTTTGAGTTGCTTTTTATAGGTATTACCACGTTGGGCTACTTTATCTGAGACATTTAATAGCCACATTTTTTTTCTGTGGGAACCTCTTTCATATCCACCGTGCCCCTCGTGATAGGCTAGATATTGTTTTTTCGTGTCTGACATTTCGATCCTGAGACGTCTTCTGGATTCCCGCATATACCAGCCCATAAAATCAGTAGCATCATGAATATTTGAACGACTAGCAAAGCGTCTTCCTGAAGATTTCTTATAATCAGCCCATGTTCCATCTAAAGCCTGGGCATAGCCATAGGCTGAACTTTGACGACCCCAAGGAATAATGCCCAAAAGGTATTTTCTTGGCGTTTTTGCATTTGGGATAAACTTACTCTCTTGGTGCAATATCGCCATCTGAACGTGAATGGGCGCCCCCCATTTACGTTTTGTTTTTTGAAATGCGCGATCAAATGAGGGGCGTTGTTGTAAAATTGAGCACGCGTTATCCATATTTTGTGGAGCATCAAAATCGATAAAGCTGCATGAGCCAACCGCAAAGCACAGAAAAAAAATCTTTAAGTAACTGCTCATTTATTTCTCTTTTTTTAACAAATAACTGAAAGATTAACTTTTCTAAAGTATTAAAGAGTTGTTTTGAAATATTATTTGAAATTTCTCTATTTTTAGAAGGTGCTGGCCTAGACAATTTTGAAATGAACAATTAAATATAACGTTATCATGTTTACTAAAAGTGCAAAATATCACCTGGGACAGATAGTTCGACATAAAAAGCATCCTTTCAGAGGCGTTGTTTTTGATGTTGACCCAGAATTTAGTAATACTGATGAGTGGTATGAAGCTATTCCTGAAGACAGTAGGCCTCATAAAGAACAGCCGTACTATCATTTGCTGGCAGAGAATGACCATAGCTTTTATGTTGCATATGTGTCAGAGCAAAATCTTATCAAAGACTATTCTGGTGAGCCTGTTGGACATCCGGACGTGCAGGACCTTTTTGGACCATTTCAGGACGGTCATTACTCAATTCATTTTCAAATGAACTAGTTTTAGGCCTAGTACCCTATCGCAATTCCATCTTTTCGAGGATCAGAAGCTCCTTCCAAGACGCCATTTTCATATATTTTGATCGCTTGTGCGCCGCCTATAGGACCTATTCTCTGGTCAATGTTATGACCTAAGCTGGATAGCTTTTGAACGGTGCTTTCATCATAACCGCGTTCAATTCTAAGAGAGCCATTTTCAAAGAAACTACGTGGTGCGTCGAGAGCGGTCTGGATATCCATTTCAAAGTCATAAATATTTGAAAGGACGCGGGCATGCCCGGCT
>CACDPP010000045.1 GCA_902554705.1 Paracoccaceae bacterium | reverse complement strand
GATCGTAGGCGATTCTCCGGTAACGACATACTCTCTTGCAAATGTTACTGGGCCAGTACCAACTTATTCTATTGCAGATGTTATGGTTAATCAAAATGTATACTCGCTTGCAAATGTTTATGGATCTACTGGTCCTCGATATGATGGAGAGACAATTTTACAGGAGCAGGTCACTGATTATTTTCGACCAAATACTAAAAAAGTTCCTACCAATTGGACGAGGTATACAGACCGAATAGATTTTGGATCAAATTTCACTATTAGTGAATTTGCAAATCAAACTAAAGACATTGTGAATGCAACTAATGGAACTGTTAATACGGCTCCTAGAGTTGAATTTTCTGTTCCCACTCCTTCCGAGGCACAGATGGTTAAGCCAACTTATGCGGATGCTTTTGGGCGCGTTGCAGAAGATGCAGTCAAGGGAAATGACGATACGGCCGTTGCTTCCAGAACAACTGACATGGATATAACTGTTGAAGGTGGTGCTCTAAAGTTAGATACAGGAAAGTTCAATTTTTCAAAAGGTTTTGGTATATTCCACGGTCCAGCTACGGTAAGTGATGTGTTTGCAGCCGATAAAAATGATTTTTTAAAGTTGGATTACACCGCGCAAGGCGTTAACGATGATTACCATGTTGCTGGATATATTTATGAAGTAAATGCCGATGGAAGTGCAAAATCAGGCCCAATAATGGCCTTAAATGAGACAGGTACTTCTACTACTGGTCGCGCAAGCGTCAGGGTGCCGGAAACCGGAAATTATCGTTTTGTATTTATTGTTGGAACCCATGATTTAACTGGCGGTAAGCTTGCGGGCGCTGATATGATTATTGATAACATTGTTTGTGAAGAAGGCTTTACGATGAGCGATGAAGCTATTGCTTCTCTTTTAAAGACAGTGAATTATAGTAACACTGATACTGTTGTGGGTGAGTCAAAAATTGTTACTTCAACTCTTCGAAATAATGGCAGCAGTGTTATAACCGATGAAATAATTAAAAATCTTGAAGGGTTTAATGCCAACCAGGTATTACCAACACTTAACTTAGTATCCAGTGAGAGTGATGAGAGTGATTTGGCCACCCAATTTGAAGAGATAAATACGAGCGTACTTACGTCAAAAATTGAGTCGGTTCAGAAGCTTTTAAATAATGCTCGAGTGCAAGCAGGTTCGCAATATATGGCTCTCGAGCATGCGTTAGTTTCTGCTACAGACCTCAGAACTCAATATCAAATGGGATACGACATGGTTCATGATTTGGACTTCTCGAATGAGACAGCAGAATTAACTAGAAAACAAATCTTGCAGGAGGCTGCTAAGGCCCTAATGGCTCAAGCCAATAATGGTCAGCATGGTCTTCTTAAGATGTTGACCCGTTAGAGTCGCTCATTTAAAAATATAGGCCTGTAAGAAATGTTCCTATCGTTAGAGTAATGGTCTACATTATGCCATTTTGCCCAATAAACGCCGCTTCTTCATGCACACATCCATAGAGCAGCCTGATACGGTAGGGTTTTTAAAAGATATAAATAGTCGTTGGGCTTTTGCTCAAGACTTGGTACTTTGAATAGATGGAACACTTTATATTTCACTCAATTATTGTAGGTATTTTTTGTTGTGTTGCGATGGATATATGGCAAAGGGTTTTATTTTTAGTATTTAAAATTCCTCCTACGAACTGGTCTACTACTGGTAGATGGTTCATAATGTTGATCAACAATAAAATAATCTTTAATCAAAATTTAGATAATGAAAATCCAGTAAAATATGAATTGCAGATTGGATGGATATTTCACTATTGGGTCGCTATCGTTTATGGGTATACTTTCTATTTTCTACTGGCAGTTGATATTTTAGATACTTCAATTTTATCGGGATTAATTTTTGGATTAATATCAGTAATTGTTCCTTGGTTTTTTTATCTTCCCGCAACGGGAAAGGGTTTGATGGGAAATAAAACACCAAATCCAACTTTAACCAAATTGCTATCCACCTCTAGTCATATTGTTGTAGGTATATTTCTAGCGATAGGGTTCTCTTTTTTAGGTTATTAAGGATTAGAATAGATCACGGTTCTGACTAGGTTAGTAAAACAAGTGCCTATGAAAATGATGAGTGTAATAGCTGTTACCCCTAAAGAAGGAGTAGCGGATGAAATTACGGACTTGATTGTTGAGAGTAGAAAAGACGGTGTTGAAGGGCTGGACAGTTACAATATTGTACATACACATGAAGAACAATTACTTGTTGTGAATGAGTGGGCTTCTATGGATGATTTTATGAACTATGTGAATGGTCCTCACAATATGATTGAGCTTATAGAACATTTATGTGAGCGTTTTGATGAAGAGAACGTATGCAAAGCATACTCTGGAACAATCAGGTATCAACAACCGTAATAACCTTTGTGAGAAGTGTTTGGCTGTTGAGGTTGCCAACCTACCACCATCTTCATAACATTTTTAGGTGCAGTCTTAGGTGCAGTGCTAGGCATACGACTAATATAAACCCATGTTTTAATGGTTTTTCTTTAATATCAATATGTTAGGGGGTCAATGGTGGGTGATGAGAGACTCGAACTCCCGACATCTTCGGTGTAAACGAAGCGCTCTACCAACTGAGCTAATCACCCTATTTTCACTGTCTACTTAAACCTTTTATTTTAAGCAATAGTATTTACCCAACTTTTTTTACTAACCCTTAATGTTTAGTTGTCTGGCTATCGTTTTGTTCCTTAAGAGCTTTTGCAGCTGCTGCCTCTTCGGCTGCTTCGTCCCATTCAATCGGTACTGGAGCCTCCGTAAGAGCAATTTTCAAAACTTCAGAAACATTTTTCACAGCAATAATTTCCAAGGAAGATTTTACATTTTCTGGTATATCTGCAAGATCCTTTTCATTTTCCTCTGGAATAAGTACCGTTTTAATCCCACCCCTCAGGGCAGCGAGTAACTTCTCCTTTAGACCACCTATCGGAAGGGCATTGCCACGTAGGGTAACCTCTCCTGTCATTGCTAAGTCTTTTCTAACAGGAATACCGGTCAATACAGAAACAATAGAAGTAACCATTGCTAGCCCAGCACTAGGTCCATCTTTGGGTGTCGCTCCTTCTGGAACATGAACGTGAATATCAGTTTTATCAAACTTGGGCGGTTTGATGCCAACTTCTGCACTGATAGATCGAACATATGAATTTGCCGCATCAATGCTTTCTTTCATTACATCACCAAGTTTTCCAGTAGTTTTCATTCTGCCTTTTCCAGGCAACTTAAGAGCTTCTATATGAAGCAAATCACCACCAACCGAAGTCCAGGCCAATCCTGTTACAACACCTATTTGGTCGTCTTGCTCGGCTAGGCCGAACCTAAATTTTTGGACACCAAGAAAGTCTTCAAGGTTTTCCATTGTAACCTTAATGTGCTTTTGCTCATTTTTGACAATTTTTGTAACTGACTTCCGGGATAATTTGGAAATTTCTCGCTCTAAATTTCTTACACCAGCTTCTCGGGTATAGTAACGAACAATACCCTTTAAAGCGCTATCGGTTAATTCGAACTCTCCCTTTCGTAGCCCGTGGTTTTTAATTGCTTTGTCGACTAAATGACGCTTTGCAATTTCTATTTTTTCATCTTCCGTGTAGCCCGCTAACGGTATAATTTCCATTCTGTCTAACAAGGGAGCTGGCATGTTGTAACTATTAGCCGTTGTAATAAACATCACATTAGATAGATCGTACTCAACTTCTAAATAGTGATCTGTGAATGTATTATTTTGCTCTGGGTCGAGAACTTCAAGCATTGCGCTAGCTGGATCTCCACGAAAATCTTGCCCCATTTTGTCAATTTCATCTAGTAAAATCAGCGGATTAGTTGTTTTGGCCTTTTTAAGTGCTTGAACTATTTTTCCTGGCATTGAACCAATATATGTTCTTCTATGTCCTCTAATCTCGCTTTCGTCTCTCACGCCTCCGAGAGAAATTCTTATAAATTCGCGACCAGTGGCTTTAGCTACTGATTTACCAAGTGATGTTTTCCCAACCCCTGGTGGGCCAACGAGACACATAATAGGCCCTTTAAGTTTAGAACTGCGTTTTTGCACTGCTAGATATTCAACTATTCGTTCTTTAACCTTTTCGAGGCTGTAATGATCTCTATCTAAAACTGTTTGAGCTTTAGTCAGATCTTTTTTAACCCGAGATTTTGTTCCCCATGGGATAGAAAGCAGCCAATCTAAGTAATTTCTTACAACTGTTGCTTCGGCCGACATAGGGCTCATATTTTTAAGTTTTTTGATTTCCGTGTCTGCTTTTTCGCGAGCTTCTGCCGTAAATTTGGTATTATTTATACGCTCTTCAAGCTCCGCAGCTTCATTTTGACCATCCTCGCCGTCTCCTAGCTCTTTTTGTATGGCCTTCATTTGTTCATTTAAATAATACTCTCTCTGGGTGCGTTCCATTTGAGATTTTACGCGTGTTTTAATTTTTTTCTCTACTTTTAAAACACCCATTTCGCCCTGCATTAGTGAAAAAACTTTTTCTAGTCTGTCACTTACTGAAAGTGTCTCTAGCAGATCTTGTTTTTGGTCAACTTCTATCCCAAGATGACCGGAGACTAAGTCTGATAATTTAGCTGGATCACTAGTATCTGCTATTGTCGTAATAGCATCGTCTGGAATATTTTTCTTAACTTTTGCATACCGATCAAATTCTTGGGATACAGTTTTAACAAGTGCAATATTAGCCTTTTCGTCTCCGAGCGTTTCCTCAATTTCCTCGCAGCTTGCTTCAAAAAATGAACTGTTTTCTAAAAAATTGGTTATCAAAACTCTAGTTTGGCCCTCAACTAGCACCTTAACTGTACCGTCTGGTAATTTTAGAAGTTGAAGAACATTGGCGAGCACTCCAGTTTTGAATATGCTTTCCTCTGTTGGTTGGTCTTCAGAAGGATCTATTTGACTGGACAACAAAATTTGTTTGTTGTCTTTCATTACTTCCTCGAGCGCCTTAACTGATTTTTCCCTACCTACAAACAACGGAACAATCATATGCGGGAAAACAACGATATCTCTTAATGGAAGAACGGGGAAAGTTGTATTTTCTTCATCTAGCATGCTCGCTCCTTTTTATTGCCGACATTTTTATGTCGGTAACTATTCGTGCTTTTATATAAGTGTATTTGGTTCTCAGTAGATTGTTTTTCAAGTCTACCATACAACTTAATTTTTAACTTACGTTAAGAATTAAAGAATATTTATTGTTTTTTAATAATTAGTAAAAAAATACCTAAAATTTTAGCGAGAGTCCTTGACGATTGAATGCCCCAAGTTTACACCGCTAGCTACGCCATGTGCGAAGCGCGGTTGTAGCTCAGCTGGTTAGAGTACCGGCCTGTCACGCCGGGGGTCGCGGGTTCGAGTCCCGTCAACCGCGCCATTTATTTCCATAAAAAACAACTACTTAACCCAAAAAAGGGTGCTTTGGGTCACAAATGGGTCACAAAGAAAAACGTAGAGTGACGGGGCTTAGCCCCCAATTACGATAGCCAAAAGCAGCTAAAGTATTGATTTCATTTATAAAATTTCTTGCTACAGAATAAATCAAAATTTTAAAAACTCTTTTTTAAATATGATCTGAATATATCATTGATTCTAAACCATAAAAATTAAAAAAGGGTCGCGGGTACTGACCCCGTCACCCCTTATATAAACATTCACATTCAGGTTAGGGATTTTTGTGACGCACCCCAAAACCAAACGGCATTTTTGAGCCTGTAAACTAAGTCTTCTTAGGCGTAATATAGAACTCTTTTACCTGTATTCCAAACACACAGGTGAAGAACAACTGGATGATGTAGTTTGCAATAAAGTAAATCGATTTCATAATTCTGACGTAAGGTTGCTTATGAAATTTTCAAGAGTGGGCTTAATGTCTCAAGATGACTCCACATATCTGTCAAAATAAAAACCCCCACAAACTAATGTAAGGGCTTTGAACTGTTGATGGTACGCTAACCGACATGGATGGTCAGTTTGTATACCTTTTATACAGCCTGAACGTTTAGTTGGATCACTTTTCTTCTTATCAAATCCACCTTCTCACATTCTTTTTGTACTCTTCATATTCCTCACCAAAAATTTCCAGAAGGGCTTCCTCTTCAGGAATGATTTGTAAAAAATTAATAAGAAAAATAAATACAATATTTATAATTATACCTAACCAAGTTCCAAACCAAATTGTTGAAGCGATAGTTATTAATAGCAACCCTAGGTACATTGGGTTTCTTGAATACCGATACATACCTTCAGTTACTAGCGCAGTAGAAGTGGAAGGCTTTAAAGGGGTAATAGTTGTTTTGAATTTCGCAAACAATTTAAAAGAAGGTAACAAACATGCGAAACCCAAAATAAGAAACAGGATACTCAATGAGCCTTGATAATTAAATGTGGTTGGTTCAATAAATAAAGAAGATAGATAAATTAAAGCGATCATTATTAACGCTAGAATAGGGGGCGGTATTTTTGTCTTCATTTCAATATTCCTTTTTCAAATTTTGTGATCCGACATTCCATTTTAGAGGGCGTTGGGATGATCGTATATAATCTATCCTTGTAATAAAAAATAGTAGCATTTGGATCTACAAGGACGGCAACGCCTTTTTCTTTAGCCTTAGTTCCCATCACTGTCTAAGATTGAAAGGTTCCTGGTGTTAGTTATTGTACGCAAATGAAGTACGCTGTCAGCAATGGTCAAAGAATAGAAGCTGTGCCAAGACCCATAGTTATCGTACCTAAATTTCATTCGTATTTTTGTGATCAGGATCACAAATGGATCACAGACGATACCGTTTTAGACCTCCGTTTAGCTCCGCTCAGACGTAAATATACGTATATAAACAAAGATTTTCGTACATAGCCGAAGTTAATTTAATGGGTTCGAGCCCCGTCAACCGCGCCATCAAATTGGAAAATAATAAAAAGAGTAATTTAAGACCTCAGCGTGATAGTAAATCAACAATAATCACAAGCCAGGCTACGCCTGTAGCGATTGCAGTAATAGCTACAGCTGCACTACCAGCATCTTTTGCATGTTTTGCTGCTGGTCTTTGTTTAATGCTTATATCATCTACAATGCGTTCTATAGCTGTGTTGAGACACTCAGCTGCCAATATCAAAATACCACCAGCTAGTATTATCGCCTGCTGGGTAAAAGTTATGGGTAAGAAAAAAGTTAAAGAACCAGAAATGATATTTGCGATTATCCACTGCCATAAGCTTCCTTCGGTTTTGGCAACATGGTGGAAACCATACCAGGACCAAACAGTTCTATTTTTTATTTTGATGAGTTCTCGTAGTATTAATCGCATGAAAATTTTACTTTTAAATGCTCAAGTTGGTATGATTTACTCCGCAGGTTCTTGAACCTTTTCTGCATCAATTTCTTTCGCACGCTTTTCAACAAGATCAACAATATGGTCGACCATCTCATCATTGCCAATCCGGTGGTCTTGTTTCCCCGCCCAATAAATCATACCATTTCCTGCACCACCTCCGGTAAACCCTATATCTGTCATTAGAGCTTCTCCTGGGCCATTAACAACGCATCCGATTATTGATAGGCTCATTGGTGTTTTAACGTGGGCAAGACGGTCTTCTAAAATTTGAACCGTTTCTATAACGTTAAAGCCTTGCCTCGCGCAGGATGGACATGAAATTATATTCACGCCCCGATGCCTTAGCCCAAGGGATTTCAATATATCATAACCAACTTTTACCTCTTCCACAGGATCGGCGGACAAAGAAACTCTAATAGTATCACCAATGCCTAACCAAAGAAGGCTGCCTAAACCAATAGAAGACTTTATAGTACCGCTCATTAAGCCCCCTGCTTCAGTAATCCCCAGATGTAACGGCGCATCAGTAGCGTCTGCAAGAGCCTGATAAGCTGCTGCAGATAAAAAAACATCAGATGCTTTGACGCTTATTTTAAATTCGTGGAAATCATTGTCTTCTAAAATTTTAATATGATCCAATCCGCTTTCTACCATTGCCTCTGGACAAGGTTCACCATACTTTTCAAGTAGGTCTTTTTCTAATGATCCAGCATTTACACCAATTCGCATAGAGCAATTATTATCTTTGGCTGCGCGAATAACCTCTTTGACCCTTTCCTCGGAACCAATATTCCCTGGATTTATTCTCAAGCAGGCTGCTCCAGCCTCCGCAGCCTCTATGCCTCTTTTATAATGGAAGTGAATGTCAGCAACGATTGGCACTGGGCTTTCTTTGACAATCTCTCTCAGTGCTTTGCTACTCTCAAGATCAGGTACTGAAACCCTGACGAGATCTGCTCCAGCTTCAGAAGCAGCAACGACTTGTT
>CACDPP010000044.1 GCA_902554705.1 Paracoccaceae bacterium | reverse complement strand
AGAGTCGCCTTTAGATATCGCGGTTACTATTGCCTGGTGTTCTTCGACAGCTACGGGACTTCTACCATCGGCAGCTAACGAGGTTGTAGCCATAAGAGCCATAGAGCGATGCACTAAATCTAACTGCTTGATTAAAAATCTATTGTGCGAAGCTAAGTGAATTTGTTTGTGAAAGCGTCGATTTGATTTCGCTAAAGCCGACGGATCAGCGATAATTTTGCGATCAGAATTCACCATATCTTGGAGTACTTTCACTTCTTCGCCTGTTGCATGTTTAGCTGCCAAACTAGCTGCTAATCCCTCCAATTCGGCTCTGACAATATAAAGTTCAGCCATTTGACTATGATCTAGTGAAGAAACTATTAAGCTTCTACCATCTCTCGTTAATAAAGATTGGGTCTCCAATCTCTGCAAAGCTTCACGAATTGGTGTCCGTGAGACACCAAAACTATCCGCCAAGTCACTCTCAACGAGGCGATCTCCTGGTTTATAAATGCCTATATCTATTGCTTCCAATATTAAACTATAGGCATCCTTGTTTTGTTGGCGAATTAATGACATTAAACGATCCTATGCATTGATACAAATAAGCAAGCTTCCAACCTAAAAGCAAGAAAAACAAATAAAATTAACAAATTACACAATGAATATTGAAAGTTGAAAAATTTATCTGAAATTGATTGCTGGATCTTTGATCTAGATAATACCTTATATCCAGCTTCGGTGGATTTGTTCAGCCAAATAAATATAAAGATGTCAAATTACATTATAAAGCTTTTAGATGTTGACGAGGCAACTGCCGAAAAAATGAGGGCGGAGTATTGGAAAAAATATGGCACCTCTTTAGCTGGATTAATGCAAAATTATAAAATCGACCCAGACGATTTCCTAAAAGTTGTACATGATATTGATTTTTCTACGCTTCCCAAAGACCTAGATTTATTAGAGGCGTTGAATAATTTACCGGGAAGGAAACTCGTCTACACAAATGGGACCGTGCCTTATGCCAAAGAGGTATTAAAATACCGAGGTTTACTTAATGTCTTCAATGAAATTTACGGCATCGAAGATGCCACTTATATTCCCAAACCTTTCCCAGAAGCATATGAAATTATTTTTTCGAAAGCCAAAATCGTTCCCAACAGATCAGCCATGTTTGAAGACGAAGAAAGAAATTTGGAGGTCCCATTTAAGTTAGGCCTCGAAACTATTCTTGTTAGTGATATCCAATCAAATGAAAAATATGTAAATTATACAATAAAGCATTTATCAGATTTTCTGCGACAGATTACCTCAAATCCTTTTAAATAAAAAAATTTAATCTAATATCAAAAGCAATTGGATGAGGTTTGAATGGTAGAAACTGATGTTTTTATTTCAGGAGCTGGACTTGCCGGGTCAATTGCCGCCCTAAGCTATTCTAAAGCTGGAAGAAATGTTATTGTCGCTGATCCATTTATTTATGGTGATAATCCCCAAGTAGACTATAGGACTACTGCCTATCTGCAGCCCTCAAAATTATTTCTCGAAAAGCTCGGCATTTGGGAAGCTATTGAAGATAGTGCAATGCCCTTAGAGGTGATGAAAATAATAGATTCCTCCAGTGTTAAAAATGGAGACAAAATTAAAAGCCAGAAAGATTTTAAATCTGCTGAAATTTCAGATTTACCATTTGGGTGGAATGTAAAAAATTCATTGATGAGAGCAGGGCTAAAAAGCCTTATTGATCAACAGAGTAACTGTAAATTAATTACTGATTCTAGCGCAATTGACTTGGTATGCCGAGACTCGATGGCTTATTTGAAACTTTCTTCTGGTAATACAGTAAAAGCAAAATTGGTTATAGCAGCCGACGGAAGAAACTCTATTCTCCGGGAAAAAGCTGGTATTTCTATCAAAACCCATAGGTTTGGGCAAAAAGCTCTAGCTTTTGCTGTTACCCATTCTGTTCCGCACAAAAATATTTCAACAGAAATACATAATTCAGGTGGTCCTTTTACCCTTGTTCCATTACCGAATTATAAGGGCAAGCCTTCTTCTGCTATTGTTTGGATGGAGAATGGGGAAAAAGCAAAGAACCTAATGGAAATGGAAACAAAGAATTTTGAACGTGAGATGACTATCAGATCCTGCAATATACTTGGACCGTTAAAGCTCGCCAGTAAGAGAAGCTTGTGGCCGATTATATCCCAAATTACGGATAGATTATATTCTCAAAGATTAGCTTTAATTGGTGAGGCAGCGCACGTTGTACCCCCTATAGGTGCACAAGGTTTAAATATGAGCTTAGCAGATATTAAATGTTTGAATGATCTAGATCAAAAATACCCTGATCAACTGGGATCAATGGATACATTAAAGGAGTATCAAAAAAATAGAATTTTCGATATAAGACAGCGAGTTGCTGGGGTTAGCGCTCTAAACCAAATATCTATTTCTAGTAATAAAGTTATACAAAATATTAGAGCCTTTGGCCTAGAGAATTTTTTTCAGGTAACTGCGATAAAACACACAACCATGAAATTAGGGATGGGAAATAGATAAACCTAAAGAACTTGGTCTAAAACCATGGTTAATCGCTTGAATGTGCCCTCAACATTATACAATTTATCCAGTCCAAATAGTCCTAGCCTGAAGGTTTTGAAATCTTCTGGTTCATCACAAGCAAGTGGAACACCTGCAGCAATCTGCATCCCTTTTGCGGCAAATTTTGATCCATTTTGAATTTCACTATCCTGAGTATAGCTTACGACGACGCCGGGCGCTGTGAACCCTTTAGCAGCCACGGATTTTATACCTTTATCTGACAAGTACTTGCGAACTTTATTACCAAGCTCCCACTGAGCTAATTTTAATTTTTCGTAACCATGTTCACGAGTTTCTAATACTGTATCTCTAAATGCTCTAAGAGCATCTGTAGGCATGGTTGCATGGTAAGCATGTCCACCATTTTCATAAGTTTGCATAATAGAAAACCATTTTTTCAAATCTATTGCAAAGCTATCTGACTTAGTTTTTTCAATTTGACCCACAGCTCTTTTAGATAACATAACCAATCCAGCAGAGGGTGAAGCCGACCAACCCTTCTGAGGTGCAGAAATTAAAACATCAACACCACACTCGTCCATATCTATCCAGACGCAACCCGAAGCGATGCAATCAAGGACCATCAAAGCTCCAACTTCATGAGCAGCGGTTGAAATTTTCTTTATGTAATCATCTGGCAAAATTACACCAGCCGAGGTTTCCACGTGTGGGGCAAAAACTATGTTAGGCTTCTCTTCTTTTATTTTTTCAACCACATCATCTACATCGGCCGGCCTAAATGGAGCTACCGCTTCATTTCCAACCATCCTGGCTTTGACTACTGTTGTTGCTCGAGCGTTTGCTGACGACTCGAATATCTGGCTCCATCTATAAGAAAACCATCCGTTTCGAATAACCAAAACACTTGCGTCAATACCAAATTGACGCGCAACTGCTTCCATAGCAAATGTTCCACCACCAGGCACCAAAACAACTGCATTTGCGTTGTAAACCTCTTTCAAATTCGATGACAAATCACACATCACCTGTTGAAATTCTTTACTCATATGGTTTAATGAGCGGTCCGTGAAAACTACTGAAAACTCCTCTAATCCGTTAGGATCGATATGATCTAATAAAGCTGGCATTTTGTACTCCCCAATATGAATATGCTAATTTCAAATTTCAAAAAAAACAAACCTTTAAATTGTCACACACTAAATTGGACCTGTTAAAACTTCTTCACTTAATAAAACATTAGCCTCTACTTGACCGACGCCTGGCAAGGTCATTATTCTCCTTCTGAGGATTCTTTCAAAGTCAGCTATGTCACGCGCGACAACTCTTAACCGATAATCATAAAGACCTAAAACGTGTTCGATTGACTGCACCTCTGGAATTGCCGAAGCTACTCGCTCAAAATCGTCTAAACTTATCGTACCCTTTGTAGCCAATTTAATACCAAGAAAAACTTTTACACCAAAACCAAGCAATTCCTGGTTCAAGAGCAATCTTTTACCTTTAATCACACCAAGGCTTTCCAACCTTTTTATTCTCCGCCAAATTACTGGCTGAGAAGTTGATAAGGAAGTAGCGAGAGCTGAGGTGGTTAATTTTGGCTCTAGAGAAAGCTTTTTTAAAAGCTGCTTATCCAGTATGCTGAGCATCTTATATTGGTAGTCTCCTATCCATTTTAATTGTTGATATGTGCATTAAAGCCTCAATATCAGATATATGGGGAAGTACCAAAATAGAGTCCTTGTATACCTGTTGATAATGTTTCATATCCCGAGCGACAACGGATAATCGTACATCAACCATGCCTAAAAATGTTTGTATTTCTAAAACTTCTTTTATTTTTCTAGCGGCCTTAAGAAATTCATCAAAAGCAGAAGGCTCGGTTTTATCTAAGGTAACTCTTAACGATACTTGAACTTCGAAACCAAGAGCACTCCAGTCTAGAATTAGTTCATGCCCTAGGATACAGCCAGTTTGCTGGAGCTTAGCAAGGCGTCTAGAGACAACTGGAGATGTTGTCGCTGCTTTTTCAGCAAGTTTAGCTATTGAGCTTTCCGGATCATTCTGCAGATATCGCAGTATACTATTATCTAAATCATCTAACATAAAATTACTTATATTTATCAATTATTAGAATAAATTTGATTATATATTTTATATTTTGTCAATATTAGAACGTTTAATTCCAAGTTTAGTAATATAACAAACGCAGATTTATTAAAGGAAAAAAAATGCGAGTTTATTACGATAGAGATTGCGATGTTAACTTAATTAAGGATAAGAAAGTGGCAATCTTGGGATATGGATCCCAAGGTCATGCTCATGCACTAAACCTAAGAGACTCAGGTGCAAAGAATTTGGTTGTCGCCCTGAGAGAGAGATCACCATCAGCAAAAAAAGCTGAAGTTGAAGGTCTAAATGTTATGGGCATTTCGGAGGCCGCGGCTTGGTGTGACTTAATAATGTTTACAATGCCTGATGAGCTTCAAGCCGAAACGTACAAAAAATATGTGCACGACAACATTAAAGAAGGCGCTGCGATTGCTTTTGCACATGGCCTTAATGTTCACTTTGGATTAATTGAGCCTAAAAAGGGTATCGACGTACTGATGATGGCTCCAAAGGGTCCAGGTCATACTGTTCGCGGAGAATACACAAAGGGCGGAGGCGTACCTTGCCTTGTTGCTGTTGATAAAGACGAGTCTGGTAAAGCACTTGAAATAGGCTTATCTTATTGCTCTGCGATTGGCGGAGGACGCTCAGGAATAATCGAAACAAATTTCCGAGAAGAGTGTGAAACTGACCTATTTGGAGAACAAGCAGTACTGTGTGGTGGGTTAATTGAGCTAATTCGTTGCGGGTTCGAAACACTTGTTGAGGCTGGCTATGCGCCAGAAATGGCCTATTTTGAGTGTCTACATGAGGTCAAATTAATTGTAGATTTAATATACGAAGGAGGCATTGCTAATATGGATTACTCCATTTCGAATACTGCCGAATACGGTCAGTATGTTACAGGTCCGCGTATTCTACCCTATGAGCAGACTAAAAAGGTAATGAAGGGAGTTCTTTCCGATATTCAAAAAGGTAACTTTGTTCGCGACTTCATGCTAGAGAATGCTGTGGGTCAGCCTACAATTAAAGCTGCGCGTCGTGCAAACGATGAACATATGATTGAAGAAGTTGGAGAAAAACTTCGTGGAATGATGCCTTGGATATCTGCTGGAAAAATGGTCGATAAAGACAAAAACTAATTAAACTTCTTTCAAACATTATTGGCCAACCAGGTTGGCCAATAATGGTAAAAAAAGATAAATCTGATTTTAATTAGTAGATTTTGCAATTTCTGCGAAAGGCAATTTTTTGAAAAATTCTATTCATACAAGACATTGGATAATGATATCTACGTTAGGTATTGTATGGGGTTCGACCTTTCTATTCATAGAATTAGCCCTTCAAGGTATAACTCCCCTTTGGCTAACTTCAGCAAGAATAGTATTTGCAACAATTATAACTTCCATAATTTGGCTAATGCGTGGCGGAGAGCTTTTCACCACCAAAGAAACGGCTTGGCTACGATTAGGAATTATTGGGATCATAAGCACAGCACTACCCTTCCAACTTATCAGCTGGGGACAGCAATATGTAACATCTAGCTTCGCGGGGTTAGCTATGGCTAGTATGCCTTTGTTTGTTTTGCCTCTTGCCTATTTTTTTAATACTAACGAAACTTTAGATAGGAGTAAGTTTATAGGTTTGATAATAGGATTTTTAGGTATCGTTATCCTATTTTCTCCCGATTTTACTTTAGGCGATAACACATCTACTTTAATAACTCTTGGCAAATTAGCATGTATTCTAGCTGCTTTTTGCTACGCAAGTAACTCTGTCTTAATGCGCAAGCTGCCAAGTATAGACCCTGTAGGATTAGCAGCCATGTCCCTTTTAATTGGGTCTGTATGGGTAGTTTTATGGGCCATCGCCATTGAAGGACCACCACCAAATATAAGTACTGAAACATTATTAATTTTGATTTTACTTGGATTATTACCCACAGCCATGGCAAATTTCATAAGGGTATTATTGATACGCGAAGCGGGTCCAGTTTTCCTGGGCATAACGAATTACATTGTACCACTTTGGGCTGCAATGGTTGGAGCATTAGTTTTAAAAGAAGCTTTACCCATTGAATTTTACTTAGCCGCAACGATTACAATAGCAGGCATCTATATAAGTCAAATGAAAGCATTGGCTACGTTAGTTAGGTCATTTAAGCAGTAATTTCAGCAACCACACTATCAACCGCTCTAGTCATTTTTTCTTCATCTTCACACTCTGCCATCACTCTAATTAAGGGCTCTGTACCTGATTTTCGTATCAACAATCTACCATTGTTTTTTAGTTTTGACTCGGCCGCCTTTATAGCTTTTATCACATTGGGCTTAGCGAGAGGATCAGATCCTGCTTTATAAGATGCATTTTTTAATAGCTGCGGAACTGGCTCAAACACGCGAGCGAGCTCCTTGGAGCTGCGCTCTGATCGAATGATCTCTGCCAAAAATTGCAACCCTGCAATAAGACCATCACCAGTTGTGGAAAAATCACTCAAAATTATATGACCTGATTGCTCCCCACCGAGATTAAATCCAGATTTGCGCATAAGCTCAACAACATAGCGATCACCAACTTGGGTTCTTTCCATTGAAATACCGCGTTGACTTAGAAAACGCTCTAGTCCTAAATTCGACATTACGGTCGTTGCTATTCCGCTTCCAGTTAGCATTCCATCTTGAGACCACCTGGACGCTATTACAGCCATAATTTGATCTCCATCAGCAATACTCCCATCGGAGTCAATTAAAATGATCCTATCAGCATCACCATCAAGACAAATTCCTATGTCCGCACCGTGAGAGACTACAGCTTCAGCTGCTCTTTGCGGATTTGTTGACCCACAGTTTTTATTAATATTCAAGCCATTTGGATTTACACCAATAGGAATAACATCTGCCCCAAGCTCCCATAAAACTTCTGGCGCGGCGCGATAACCCGCTCCATTTGCACAGTCTATGACAACTTTCATACCATCGAGCCTCATACCACTTGGAAAACTTGATTTTACCCGTTCAACATACCGGAACAATCCATCTTCAATGCGTTTTGCCTGACCAATATCGACAAGCCCAACATTTCCAGGTTCTTTGCCAATCAGTTCTTCTATGTTTTGTTC
This sequence comes from Paracoccaceae bacterium, assembly GCA_902554705.1. Classification (GTDB taxonomy): domain Bacteria; phylum Pseudomonadota; class Alphaproteobacteria; order Rhodobacterales; family Rhodobacteraceae; genus Salinivivens. The sequence goes on along the minus strand of CACDPP010000044.1, from coordinate 894 downwards.
GGCCTCATCTGATAATTTAAAACCATCAGGACCAAAAAATTTTATTCCATTATCTTCGTGAGAATTATGACTTGCTGAAATCATTATGCCAAGATCTGCACGCATAGAAGGCGTTAATATACCGACCGCAGGAGTAGGAACTGGGCCAAGAAGCAAAACGTTCATACCCATCGAAGTCAAACCCGCAGTTAACGCATTTTCAAACATATAACCTGACAGCCTTGTGTCCTTACCGATGACAACACGATGTACTTTTTTTCTATTATTTTTAAAAAATTGCCCAGCCGCCATACCTATTTTAAGGGCATTTTCAGCAGTCATTGGGAATTCATTTACCTGCCCACGAATACCATCCGTTCCAAAATATTTTTTCTGCACACTACTCTCCAAAATTTACAGCCACCCAAAGATCAAAAGCTTGTTTAGTTTCTGCAACATCATGTACCCTGAATAATTGTACGCCCTGCCCAAGTGCACTGATGGCAAGTGAAACAGAGCCATGTACACGATCACTTAGTTTATCCACCTTCGCTACATTACTAATAATACTTTTTCTTGATACACCAAGAAGTAATGGAACACCAAGACCGTGGAAAAGAGAAATGTTTTTTATAAGAGTAAGATTATGCCCTAAATTTTTACCAAAACCTATACCTACATCAGCTATAATGTGATCTTTGGATATGCCTGCCTGAACCAATATCGCTATTTGATTTTCTAGAAAGTCGAATATTTCGATCAAAATATTTTCATATTTTGGGTTATTTTGCATATTTTCTGGTGATCCTTGCATGTGCATAACACAAACCGGCAATTTGTATTTGGAACAATAACAAAGCAGGTTAGGGTCAAAAGTAAAGCCAGATACGTCATTTACCATAGACGCTCCAGCTC
>CACDPP010000043.1 GCA_902554705.1 Paracoccaceae bacterium | reverse complement strand
CGAAGCTGTGAGTATAGCTCTCAGACATCTTATAGAATCTATGAAAGCCCTTAAAAATGCTGAAACTCCAGACGAAAGAGAACCTTTGTTCGAAAAATCTTTGACGAGTATTTATTTTTTGCAAAAGTGCCTTGATTTTGAGGCCGGCGGAGAATTAGCCAAAAATTTGTTTAGGGTTTACGAATTTTCCAGACAAGCTGTTCTTGATTTTGTTCTTAGAGAAAAAGGCCACGAGAATATGGACAAATCTATAGAATACGTTACTTTAATTGTTGACGGTTGGAATGGAATCGAAAACTCAGTTTAGTGGAAAATGGATAGACACTGTCCCGTATTTATTTTGGAATGCGCAGCTTCGTTTGCATGCATCAATTTTTTAACAGGGACCCTTCCCCTAGATTTGATATGTAAAAAAATCTGTGATCATGTAAATAAACAGTACAAAGAACTAGCGCTTGAAGATCTGCGAGATGTTGCTGAAACTTATTTGCGATGTTTGGCTGACGCTAATGCTGACGATGTTGACTTAATCTTAAAAAACTATGCTTTTGAAAGGTTAAATTTCAGACGTAATGGGAAAGTAAGAGGTTGGACCTCTTTGATGTGGGATCCAATGAAGGGGCTGAAGTCATTTGAATTAGATTTGAAGCTTGTTCGAAGACACTTTCAGGCCTTTATTTTTAGGAACAAACAAAGATCTACAAAAAGAGTGCCTACGGATTGGGAAATAAAAGACTTTGAACATAACGACTTTATTAAGTCGCTAGGTGCAATGGAGTTTAGCCCTTTTGATATAATGGATCAGGCATAAAGATTAACTTTATTGTGCTCTGAGGGCATTGCTGGTCGAGAAACATTAAAATATTTGGTGCGAGCAATGTTATGAACATATAACGGCGCAAAATTTTGGCTGGCAGTCATCTGTTCTACAGCGACGTGAGAAGGCGAGAGATAAGGGCTATAAACCCGTTTAAAGTTATAATTTTCACCAAATGTTTTGTCCAGTTTTCCCACTTCTGAAGATAAATTTGGCTGAAGATAAGTATTTCTAACATCGTTAGTCGATGGTGAGTTTAATACCACTGGTCGACTTTTGCTCAGTATGCTATGCTCTTGGTACGAAGTTTGCATACGTCCGTACTAATTCAAAAATTAATTAAAATCAATGAAAGTGTATATAATGGCAAAGCCGTGTGAACGCTGCAGGCGAATTAGGTATCAAATAACATTGATATTTGGAGTGCTGATTTTAATAAATTTCTTGGTAAGATCCGTATTAAATTTTGATACAAAAACAGTTTACGATCTACTGCTGCTTCCAAGCTCGCTGATATTGATGTTTTCTGTTTTTGTTTTGTTTTTTAGTAAGCGAAAAGTTAAATAGAAACGGCTTTTAACGGTTCTTTTTGGAATAAAGGAGCTTGGACCTTTGATCCTTTTAGTTTAACTTTGGTTTCAAATCTCCTGGTGGTTTTTTCTTCATTTTGCGCATCAAAGGTTTTGCACTCAAACATCATGCGCAAAACATTATGAGTTGATGGTGTGCTTATGACTTCATGTTTCATAACTATCTCCAAAAGTTAAGGATATTCTGCAAAAACAATGCCAAGCTTATACAACGTTAAAGTTAGTAATAAATACTTCAGTAATCCCTGGAAACATATCTTTCCCTACAAGATATTCATTAATGTGTTTTTGAATTGCTATACTTAGATTTTCGCGCCCATCATAAGCTAAAAGCTGATCAGCGGAAACTTCTAGAATAACTGTTGTTATCTCGGCGATAAGATCACCTTCCATTTCATAAAGCGCCGAAATAAACAAATCTGACGCAATTGTTGGCTGTCTGGTCAGTAAGGCGACCTCAATACTAAAAAGCTTATCTGAGCCTAGTATTTTACCAGAAAATACATTTTCAATTTTTTAGATAATTATATTTATCAGGTAATATCAAACCAGTATCTGGATCAATATTCATAGGGTCTACTTCTACGGGTTCATCGAGAATAGTTTCAGGATCAAAATTTATTTCGGCTACATATAGGCCTGAGCCATTACTTGAGACAAAAAAATGCCCGGCTACAAATACGACAAATACAAAAACTGCCGGAAGTATAATCTGCAACAATATCATGGTTCACCTCACACCATTCAGAAGCACAAAATATACCAAGCATTGCAGAATTTTATAAAATTTCTGTAACTACACCTAATTCTGCTTCTTTAGAGGTTATCTCTTTTGATGATGAAAGGTTAGTCAATCCTTCCAAATCAGTAATTTCAAAAGTTACTTTTGCTTCATTTTCGTTAATTTTTTCTACCGTCTCATTTTGGACAAATTCACTCCGCTTGTCTTTGTAACTATTGAAAAATGCTGACCAATCTTCAAAGTTTGAATTACTTATAGTAACTTTAGCAACTATCTGCATGTTAAATCCTCGCTAGATGCCTCTAGTTTATTTTTATAAAACTCAGGTGTCAAAAAAAATTAAATAACGTTGATTTTACTTATATTTTTTTGGTCTGGCATATCATTTGCTGTAACTAATTAGGGTTATAAAATTAAGTTAATTTACAAGGGATAAAAAAATGACTTGGAAGATTGCTAATCGAATACAAAAATTATTTCCATTTTTAGTTTTAGTAGCTTTATCTACTAAACAGCTGCAAGCAGACATCGACCAACGTTGTTCAAAAGCAGGTTTTGAAAGTGATAAAGGATTTTGTATCAGCACGTCTGAAATTTTAAATGAAATAAACAATGATTTCCAATCCGTTTACTCTATTGGCAACGTAACGGCAATTAGCCAACCACCATTAATCATAACGCCTAAAGTCACGATTGAGGCTCCGTCTAATCTGCAAGCAATTAAGAAAAGTACAAAACCCGCGGAGATTAAGCGCCCATTGCGAGCTAAGGTAAAACCTAGTAAAAAATTTCATCTGTTTGATGTTGTGAAAGTTCTTGATGAAAAAGGATCTATGCACTTAGATCGATGTCTTGAGAAATTGAATAACAAAACCCGCGAAAGGCATTTTTCAGGATTAAACCAAGAGTTGGAGACCCTGGAAACTCTTACAAGTTCATCAAAAAAAGAAATAAGCCCCATTAAAAAGTTATTCATGCAGTCTCCTTCCCAAAAAGACTGTATAAATTATTTAGATTTTATTTTAATGGCAGGCTAAGTTACAATAGGATTATAATGTTAGAAAAATACAAGCCTAAGCGCTAAACCAGTTATTCTGAAAGGAAGTACGGTGGCTACCGAGGAAAAAACAGAAGCAGAAGCAGAAGCAGAAGAAAAAAATTCAGCTGTAAAAAACATTGTCCACATTGTGGAAGACGAGAATTCTTACATTAACAGCGCTAAAGAGCGGATGAATGATGTTATCGATACATTTTTAATCAATGCTGAGAATTCTGTAGCTTTAAATGACTTTTCACTAATTTTTAAGTCTGTGACGGTTTGGATAAAATTTAGGCCAAGAAAGCTAGGGCAATATGTGGAAATCATTAAAGAAAGGTCTACTGCAGATTCTATTACTATTCGATTTAGTAGCGCTGAGTACATACCCCATATCAAAGAGGTTTTAAAAGAGCACCGTTTAAAAATAATGTCTACTGACAATAATATCATAGTATGCAAAACACCTCGTCCCAGTGATCAAGATATCGAAATAGCTGTGCAGAAAATTAAAGTTTTGGCAAATACTGCAAAAAACTCTCTGTCGCAAGTTAAGGCCGACTCCATTCAACGACTTCAAGCAGCTCTAAAAAATGAATATTTGGAAGCAAAAGACGTGAAATTTGCAATTACTAATATTGAAAAAGTTGAAGAAAAATTCACTGCCGTTCTAATATACTCTCGGTTAGAAGCTGAGAAAAAAATTGGTGGAAAGCTGTTTAGATACGACTCCCAGGAAGCCAAAGATGTTCATCAAGGTCTTATTAGGAGAGTAAAAAAGAACTTTCATGTTGAAATCTAAAATTTCAAATTTTTTTTTAATTTTCACTCTAGTTGCATCAAGTACATTTGCGAATAGTTACTTAAGACCTGAATTTTTAAAAGTAATAAAATACGGATGTCTAGTTGAAGAAAAGGCAGTAGTGTTTTGTACGGATCAAGATATTAGTGATCCACATTTAATTATTCGTTTACCTTTGCTAGAGCCTATTGTTTTATCAAATGGTGTCCACGCATTTAGAGTTATGGCTACTTTAGAAAACATTACTGGTTATAATTTATCGGGAGCAAGAGTGCGAGTTTCATTCGGTGAAAAGGTAGGGCAAGTTCTAGATGTATTAATTTCAGAAAAAATAATTTACCGAGCCACCTCAACAACTAAAAAATCGTACTTAATTCGATCGGATGTTCCTATTTCAGTTCCATTATACGAGCGTTTGAATGAAATTTATTTAAATGCTGATATTTCTGAAATAAAAATCAGTATCAACGAATTAATTTTCGAAGAAACTTAATAAGAAAACCCCAAAGTTTGACAATATTGTATAGAATTTAAAGACTTTAATTGAGTATTTACGATTTCAGTCCATTTTTCGACACCGAATGAATTGATGTAGGCTCCGTCAACACGCTGCAATGTTCTTATGCACTCTCCATAGCTACCTGGCTTTACGTCTTGAGCGTTTATTGAACAATTAAGAAAAGTATTACCAATAACGTTATTTTCTTGATCCTTATAAATTACTGAAACGCCATTAATCGCACGCCCAGTTGTATTTTTTACCTGCAAACTCAAGACATAATTAGCTACAGATCCCGAACCATCACTATCAAAAATTAATCTTACACCACAGCGATAATCTGTTTTTGCCTGAGCATAATTTAAACTAGTAGTTAAAAGAAATAATATCGAAAAGATTAAATATCGCATTAGCTTCAAAGCATCCATATTACTCACCACCTAGTGTTATCATTTACCAACAGAAAATACATCATTATCTCTTTTCCATTTCAACCGTTTGATTTTGTATTGATAAGTATGCTTGGAAAATGGCGCCCTCAGTAATTATTGCCACTGCTTTATTTTGATCAGTTTGAACGATTGGAATAATCTCACCTACAAAGTTAGATGCAATTTCCATCGCGGTATGAAGTGAAGCGTCATGCTCAATAAAAACGCAATTTTTATCAATAACGTCTGCAGTTAATAATGAACCCTTTTTATTAAATAATGAAAGAGAGTTAGTCTTCCCAACAAATTCACCGCTTTGGTTTACGACTATCAATTCTGATTGATCGACTTTGGACATTAACGAGACCGCATTTGCAACAGTTTCATTTTCGTTGATAGTGTAAAAATTTGACTCGGCAAAACGCAATATATCAGTTTCGGTCATAAATAAGCCGGTCCGGCCATCTGAGATATCTATCCCGCGATTTAGTAACTGTACATCAAAATACGAGGAGCCAAATCTGACTTGGACATAACCAACAGAGATTGCTAAGCCCACCAATGACGAAAGTGCAAAGGCGTAAGAATTAGTCAGCTCTAAAACAATAATTACCATACAAATTGGTGCTCCAATCACCGCACCGGCTACGGCTGCTATACCACTGATAACAAGGGCTTGTTGGAAGTCTTCAAAAATACCAAATGTCACCAGAAAGCTTGAAACAACTGCTCCAGCAGCTGCTCCAATAAGAATAGCAGGCGAAAATACGCCTCCAAAAAAGCCAAAGTTAAGCGAAATCGATGTAGCTAAAATTTTACCAAATAAAATTATAATCAGGAAAATCAGTGTATAACTTGAATATAATATTCCTGATACAGTTTCAGTTCCGAGCCCCATGACCTCAGGCATGAAATGGCCAATAATACTTAGAGATAAAATGCATAAACTATATTTATAGAAAACTTTAAGCTTAAGGGAATTTGCGAGTTCAGCAAAGAATAAAAGGCTTTTCATATAAATGATAGCGATTAAGCCAAAAATAGGGCCCGCCAAAAATGAAACTACTAAAATCAATAATAAATTAAATTGGTCGGAGGATACCTTAATTATATTTGTATCGCCCCATATTCCGGTTGAAACGGCATAAGAAATGCCGGAAGCCGTTGCAATGGCAAGGATGGACTTATGCGAGTAATGCCTCAAAATCGCTTCGTGTGCAAAAATTAGACCGGCAAGAGGAGCGCCAAAACCTGAAGAAATGGAAGCTGCAACCCCTGCTCCAATATATAAATCGGGGGTAAAATTAAAAGGTATTGTTTTCTTTAACCAAGCTCCAAGTGTTGTTCCAAAATGAACAAGTGGCCCATATTGACCGATACTTGCGCCACCACTTGCTGAGAAAAATGCTGCTAAAGTACTTATGAAACCTACTTTTAAATCTGTTTCGTTATTTGACTTGTGCGCCAAATAAATACTATCAGATACGCTTTGGAATGGTTTACCATTAACTAAAATTCTTGAATAATGAACAAGAACCAATGCCACTGAAAGTGTGATTAAATAGAAAAAGAAGTTTGAATCCTGCGCAAATAATTTTTCTGCATAGTTTGAAATTATAACAATACCTGAGCGAAAACCCTGTGCGGCAAAGGCGCCACCGATACCCAAAATTACCCCAACTAAAATAGAAGCAATTAAATATTTGATAACAGCAACTGAATTTTCTAAGCGCAAAAGGACCTCATTAACTGGCGTTTATTTTCGTTCGTCCCTCAACTTTTTGACATGTTCAATAAGCGCATCAGCTTGCGATTTTGACATACCAAATTTTTTCCGGAGCGCATCTAGAGATGCCTCCTCATCACTATCCAATACTCCATCTAATAATGCATCTCGCACCTGATCTTCAAAAATAATCTTTCTTCTTTCCATCTGCTTATTGAAGGCATTAGCCACAATACCCGTTAAGAGAGCGACAACCACGACACCAAAGATGGCGGTAATCGCAGCAATGGTTTTACCGAAAACGGTAATCGGACTTACGTCACCATAACCCACTGTAGTTAACGTTATAATCGCCCAATACATGGCATCAGGAATTGATCGGAAAGCCTCTGGCTGCACTCTATGTTCTGCATAATAAATCAGAGAAGAAGACAGTACAAATGCTACTGAAAAGATATAGAGTGTCGTCATAAACGATTTTTTTTCTTCTAAAATAGCTCCAAAAAGATCATCTAAAGCTGAATTGTAATGGTTTAATTTTAATATCCGAAGCAAACGGAGAGCTCTCAGGACGCGCAAATCTAAGCCAGGAAATAACGCCTGAATGTAAAATGGCAAAATAGCAACCAGATCAATCAGTCCATAAAAACTAAAAATGTAACGAAACCGGGCCTTAAGTGGAGAATCCGTCAAATCAATATCTCTCTTGGCAGGTGCTGACCAAACACGGGCAATATACTCTATTGAGAATACAACCACCGAAAATAGTTCGAAATTATATAACCAGTTTCCATAACTCATTTGGAACGCAGGAACTGATTCCAGAGCAACAGCCACTAAATTTAAAACGACGAGGCCAAAAAGGCTTAGATCCCAAATTCTTGAGGCACGATCTCCTAAAGCGGCAGGCTCCAAAATTCTCAGAACGTTGGCCTGTATAGTATTATATTGACTGCTCATACTATATGATCAGATATTTTAATCAAATATACTAGTTTTTATTTATTAAACTTGTATCTAGCCTACGCTTTCCAGCGTCGATATGGACCCGTATCGATGTGAATAAAGCCTGAATAAATGCCAAGACCTCCAGGCGTGAGTTTTTTAGCAACCATCTCTAGTTTTTCAATTGATCTGTTCCTAACTTTAAAGTCTATTGCTCTTCCAACCAAATGCATAGAATTTTTTGCCACTTTTGAGTTATTCTTTCGCAATTTTTCATTTGTTTTTGTTGTTCTATAACCAGAAGTAACATCAACCTCTAACTCTCTTTCAGAACCAAGCAAAGATTCACAAATTTTTAAAAAATTTTTAATCACACCGCGATCCATTTTTATGGTTTCATTTTCTCGCCAATCACGAAAGAAGTAATCAAGCACATCATAATTTAATTCATTATCAAAAAATGCTGCTTTTATACGATATGAGTAGGTTTCTGAGGTATTTACGTTTCTCAGTTTTAAACTAAAGCGTTTCTTGGGCCTAAAAAAAGAATTTTCCTTATAATTTATAAATTTATCTGTTGTTCCGCTTAACTCAGGCTCTGGGTCAAAGTATAGGCTATCCAGTTCACCAAACTCTTTACGAGGGCTATTTTGGAAAAAATTTAAGTTTGAGCCTGTATTAACCAAAGGCGACTTACGTGCCTTCAAATTAATAATTGGTGTCGCTGACTCACAAACACCAGCAGTAAGGAGACCAATTGCAAAGGTTCTTCGAGATAGATTTTTCCTAGATATCATGAGAGTATAAGAGCAATTTAAGTGCCAATCTCATTTGCTCTCAGAAATCTAAAACCCAAAAAAAATTAATGCGGGTGAAAACTAAATATTAATAAAAAAGGAACTAAATTTAGTTAAATTAAAGTCGTTACTAAAATCATGGAAAATGAAGACATAACAAACCACTTTGAGTGGGCAATAATGTTGCTTAAGCATCAGTTCGATAAAGATCCCTATTCTTTGACCACCGACCAGATAGAAGTTCTTAAACTGCATCATCAAATAGAGTTCGACAACTCGGTCGAAGAATAAAAATATCTCACTCTAAGAGTGAGTTCCTAGTCTAAATTATTTGATAAAATTTACGATACACTTATGTATCTAAGTATAATTTAAAAAATTATAAATTAAATCTTGGAGAACAAAATGTCTCAGCTGGAGTGTGGCACTTGTAAATTCGCCTATATGGAAAAAGATCGCCGTGACGAAGTTCAAATAGAATGTAGGCGACATCCGCCGATTTTATTTAATAGCGGTAGCTTAGCCAAATTTCCTAAAATACTTCCTAATTGGTCATGCGGCGAACATAGTTTAGGCGACCAAAACTATTGGGACC
>CACDPP010000042.1 GCA_902554705.1 Paracoccaceae bacterium | reverse complement strand
GAACGAGCTTATTCTGAAGCTATGCGTAGGAAAGATGAAGAGGAAGAATCGGATGAAGTTGTTGTAAGTGATTTACTAGCTGAAGAGAGCGAAAATCCTAATGCAATAGAATCGAAAACTTTTGAAAATGAAACAACAGACGATAGTAAAGTAAACATAGAAGAGAGCGAAAAAAGCAAAAAGAAACCGTCAAAGGGCAAATCTAAAACTGTTGCATATAAAGATAAACCTAAAGGTAAAAATAAGACTAAACGAGAAAACTTGATCAGTGAAGATATCGGTTCTAACGAAGAAAAAGTTGAAAAAAAACCTCGTGGCCGTCCAAAGAAGGTTTCCAAGCCAATTGCTGCAAATATCGCAACCGATTCAAACGATGAAGTAGTACAATCAGATGATTTAGATAGCGTAGATAGCGAAGTTAAATCTAACTCAGAAGTTTCTGAAAGTGATAATCTGGATGATAAAAGGCGTCGATATAGAAAGCGCTCTCGTAAAAAAATTGAGGATAAGTCGACAAATAGTTCGGATTCTTTAGATGAAAAACATGATTTGGATCCTTCAAATAATGAGCTTGCACTGGAAGATGATCCAAAAAAGGAGATAGAGGCTGTTTCTGAAATTGATGATGAACAAGATATTCGCCGCATTCGAAAGCCTCGCCAGCGTAGATATAAAATTCAAGAAGTAATTAAAGTCCGACAAATAATGTTGGTTCAAGTTGTCAAAGAGGAGCGAGGAAATAAAGGTGCCGCACTCACAACCTATTTATCTCTTGCAGGCCGGTATTGTGTCTTGATGCCAAATACTGCTCGTGGAGGCGGAATAAGTAGAAAAATTACAAATTTATCTGACAGAAAAAAATTAAAAGAAATTGCAAATGAAATAGATGTTCCTTTGGGTGCTGGATTAATCGTTAGAACTGCGGGCGCAAAGAGAACTAAAACTGAGATAAAAAGAGATTATGAATATTTACAACGTCTTTGGGAGCAAATTAGAGAATTAACACTAAAGTCGATAGCTCCGAGTAAAATATACGAAGAAGGAGATCTTATAAAAAGATCCATTAGGGATCTTTATAATCGTGATATTGATGAAGTTCTTGTCGAAGGTGAGCGTGGTTACAAAAACGCAAACGACTTCATGAAAATGATAATGCCTAGTCATTCCAAGAATGTTAAACACTACAACGACGGTTTGCCTCTTTTTGCAAGATATCAGGTTGAAAGTTTTTTAAGTGCAATGTTTAACCCTGTCGTTCAGCTAAGGTCTGGAGGATACATTGTAATTGGTATAACCGAAGCACTTGTTGCTATTGATGTGAATTCTGGTCGTGCAACTAAGGAAGGCTCTATCGAGGATACTGCGCTTAAAACAAATCTAGAAGCTTCTGATGAAATATCTCGCCAGCTAAGATTAAGAGATTTAGCTGGGCTAATTGTTATTGATTTTATCGATATGGATGAGCGAAAAAATAACGCAAGTGTCGAGAAAAGAATTAAGGATAGATTAAAAACTGACAGAGCCAGGATCCAAGTGGGGCGCATTTCAGGATTTGGGTTACTTGAAATGAGTAGGCAACGTTTGAGGCCTGGGATGTTAGAGACTACAACCCAAAGCTGTCCGTCATGTCATGGAACAGGATTAATTCGTTCGGACGATAATTTAGCTTTATCCATTCTACGCCAAATTGAAGAAGAGGGTGTTCGAAAACGCTCAGAAGAAGTGCTGGTTAAATGCCCAGTAGGCATCGCCAATTTTATTATGAACCAAAAGCGTGACTATGTAGCATCTATCGAAAAGAATTATGGCTTATCTGTTAGAGTCGAAGGGGATCTAAATTTAGTTACTCCTGAATATTCAATTGAGAAATTAAAGTCTGCAACTCGCATATTGACTGAAAGTGAACCAGTTCTTGTTACAGCTGATGGGTTAATGGAAATTTCAGAAGAAGATGTGATTGAGGATTTGAAAGATGAAGATGAAAAGCCAAAAAAACGTCGGAAGCGCCGACGTAAAAGGAAGCCTTTTTCAAATGAAGAAGATGTAAGTTCGAACTTTGCAAATATGGATGAACAGGCTGCTTCAGAAAGCAATTTAACCGAAAAGTTTTCTTTAAACGAAAACGTTTCAAACGAGAAGAGTGATACTTCAAAAAGAGAAAATCAAAGGAGACTTAGTAAAAAGGCTAATAATCGAGAAACTAATTCCACAACTTCATCTGAAGAAATATTAGGGCTGGAAGATGGTGAATTGAAACAACAAGACGCTACTGATAAAGAGACCACCGAAGTCGAACCAAGAAATATTAAAGAAGAAAAGAAACGATCACCTAAAAAACGAACGCAAAAGAAAGCAGTAGAAAACACTGACACTAAAGACAAAGAAGATAACGAAGAAAGTTCAAATCAAAAGCGTCAGGGATGGTGGTCTTTAAAAGGTTAGTTCGTAAAACTTTCTATTATAAACAGGTCATAACCATTTTCTTTAAAGCTTTCTAATATTTGGTGCCCTTGTTCATTACAAAAGTGTGGTACATCAACAATCGCGGCAGGATCATCGGTCATTAACTTAATTTTATCTTTTTGCTTAGTACTGTTAATTAATTTTCGTAATTTCAAAACCGGGAGAGGACAAAGCAACCCTCTAGTATCTAGCTCTATCAAAGTGCTTCTCCCCAAAAAAAATAACGAAACTAAATTCACCCTATTTAGGCTTGATAGATATGTACAACGTGACCTTTTATAAATTCTAAATTAAGAAGGCACAATGTTCGGAATCGAAATTATCGATGCAAGTTTATTACCAGCGCTCTTTGTGGCTCTTTTTGCTGGTTTAATTTCTTTTTTAAGCCCATGCGTTCTCCCTATTGTTCCACCCTATCTAGCCTATATGAGTGGCGTTGCTTTGAATGATTTGGAGAATAAAAAAGGAAGTCAAAAAATTGTTTTTACTGCACTATTTTTTGTTTTAGGACTATCAACCGTATTTATTTTTCTTGGATTTTCAGCATCAGCTATAGGTACAGTTTTTTTTGAATATCAAAGTGTATTAAATACAATTGCTGGCCTTGTGATAATGTTATTTGGGCTGCATTTTTTGGATATTATGCGTCTAAAAATCTTGGACAGAGAGGCGAGATTTGAGGTTGTAAACTATCAAGGCACGGCTTTTGGTTCTTATGTTCTAGGACTTGCTTTTGCCTTCGGTTGGACGCCTTGCATAGGCCCACAGTTGGGAGCTATTTTGAGTTTGGCGGCTTCCAATGGTTCAATTGCAAAAGGTACATTTTTATTAGCCTTTTATGCATTTGGACTTGGAATACCTTTTATAATTTTTGCTATTTTTATCAGAAGGGTAGAGGGATTATTTAAGGTGGTAAAACGATACTTTAAAATAATTGAACGCATAATGGGTTTATTACTTTGGACAGTAGGATTATTGATGTTAACAGGAGGCTTTTCTTCTATCTCATTTTGGTTATTAGAAACATTTCCCAGCCTTGGTGTTCTTGGATAATATTATATATTCTCAACTCTTTTGAGCAATTCAGCCAACACGAGGTTTCTGATTAAAGATGCTAGGCTTACCGAGTTTAACTCGCGAGTTGCGTCCAATTGAGAAGCCAACTCGTTGACGCTAACCCTTTTTCTATAAGCTATTTTGCAAAACTCCTCCCAGAATTTATCCTCTATACTGACTGAGGTCCGATGGCCTTTTAGAGTAACAGAACGTTTTTTAGGTTTTGTAGACATTTATTTTGTTAATGACCCTATTCAAAACATAAGTTTTTACTTGCGAAAACTATCAAGACTTACAATTTGCCCAGTTTCTTTTTCTGTTTTGGCGGTATTGGCCTTATCAGAGTTAAAGACAGCTGGTTCTTCTGAATTATCTTCATCTTCACTGGACTCAAATCTCAAGCCAAATTCAACTGAAGGGTCTACAAAAGTAAGTATAGCTTCATAAGGTATAACTAGATGCTCGGGAGTATCTCCAAAGTTTAAGGTGACTGAGAAACCATCATCCCTTACTTCCAGATCATCATACCAGTGTTGCATCACAACTGTTATTTCTGTTGGATATCTTTCCTTTAGCCAAGGGGCCATTTCAACTTCTGTATGATTGGTATCAAAAGTTATAAAAAAGTGATGCTCGCCAGGCAAGCCGTTATTTTTCACTTCTGCTAGCACATCTTGAATAAGTGATCTCATGGCATTGTGCATTAAATTGCCGTAATCGATTTCGTCTGCCACGTTTAACTCCTCTTACCCATCAGTAAAACTTATAGAGTTTTAAGGGGCTTACCTGAATAAATTTTTTAAGTGTAGGCTTCTGTTGCCAGGTGCCTACGAACCCCGCCAAACCAAGCAAGAGGTTTGGACTTAGATTTCAGTATCTCCGACTGCTTACGCAGCCATCGCTACTGGAGCACGATTGTCATTTGCAATTGTACATTTTGCGCCGATAACGGTGGCTTCCCGCCGAAACAAAGCTAACCCTTTTAGACGTCCGTCGATCCTATTTCGGCCCCAAAGATAAATTTTGGTGGAGCCGCAGGGTACCGCCCCCTGGTCCGATCCGCTTATTATGAGCGCGTTTATGTCCATAGTTCAAAAGAACATCTTTTGTTTAAGCAAAAAACTCTGAAATTTAAAGATTTAAATCAGAAAAATTAAAATATTTTTACGGTGCGTCAATTAAACGTTTTTTCTTGTTTGGAAAACAAAACAGTGTATCTCCAATGCGTGTTTAAATTGGTTTGTTTGGATTAATTGTATTTTAAGTGGCTATTTCACGTAACATTTTTTGGATAGCGTTTTTTGCTTCTATATTAGCGTCTTGGTGGTGGCTTTATTCTATGAGCCTGTCGATGAATATGGATTTACTAGGACGTATGTCTATGAGTTCTGCAATGTCTAGTATGGATATGTCCAAAGAGCCCACGTCCAATATGGGTATGTCTAAAGAAATGACATCGATGGGGCAAATGGTGGGTCAAATGACAATGGACAATTACATAACACGTTTTTTACCACTCGCTGGAATGTGGGCAATGATGATGGCAGCGATGATGCTCCCGACAATGGTTCCGACTTTAGGAAGTTACGAAGATTTGATGGTGAGTGCCAACGGAACCAGGGTTGGTTGGTTGGGCGTTCTATTAGGTTATTCAATTGTGTGGGTGCTATTCTCGTTAATAATCAGCAGTACTCAGTTAGCATTACTTTTTCTGAATGTTGTTGATACGATGGGCAAAGCGAAATCTTTGTGGTTATCTGGCGCTCTTTTAGTTGTTGCTGGAGCATTTCAATTCACCCGGGCCAAGGAAGTCTGTCACGGCGTCTGCCACAGTCCAATGTCATATTTTGTGGGCTATTGGCGAGCTGGTTTCAGTGGTGGCTTACGCATGGGGTTGAGCCTTGGCGCTTATTGCGTTGGTTGCTGTTGGCTATATATGGTTCTAGGCTTTGCAGGTGGTGTCATGAATTTTCTCTGGATGGGGCTCGCTACACTTATGATGGTACTAGAAAAATTGCCACAATTAGGTCACTTTCTTGTAAAACCGCTTGGCATACTGCTGATTCTCAGTGGGCCTAGCATAATATTTTTAATCTAACTTAAGGAACGGTTTTTATGGCAATAAGCAGAAAACCTGAGGCAGACAAATTACCAATAAGCCAACGGATTAATCAGAGGATGGAAAATCCCAAAAGACGTCAGGCTACTCCTACAGATTGGGCCATTAAAGGAGAACTATTCTTAAATTGCTCTTGTACGGTTTTTTGCCCCTGTGTTATTAGTTTGGGTGCTCATCCTCCTACGGAAGGTCATTGTCACGCATGGATGGCAATAGCTATTGATGAGGGCCACTATGAAGAAGAGAGCTTGGCAGGAATTGATGTTGGCCTTTTAGTAGATATACCTGGCCGTATGGGTGAGGGTGATTGGAAAGTCGCGGCATACATAGACAGTAGTGCTAGTGGAAAGGCATATAATGGTTTGCTTCGTATATTAAGTGGTCAGGCTGGAGGAACCACTGGATTATTTACGATGCTTGTTAGTGAGATCATTGGCGCTGAAAAAACAAAAGTTGATATCGTTAGAGACGGTAAAAAACGCTCACTTATGATTGGACGCAAAATACAGGGCGAAATTGAACTTATCGAAGGTAAAGAAAAAGACCAATCCGTAGTAATAAGCAATACAAAGTATTGGATGGGCCCTGATATAATCGCGGCTAAAGGTATTAAATCTAAGGTTCGTGATTATGGGCGAGTTTGGGATTTCGGCGGTAAATCTGCGGAAGTCTGCCCCATTGATTGGAAAGGCTCAGCCTAAATGGCTGGCATAGTTCCTTCAAGAAGGGTTCGCGGCACGCCATTTTCTGCTGGCGTCCAAGCTGCTGGAGCTAAGGCTTATACTGTATATAACCATATGCTGCTTCCAAGTTATTTTGAAAGCTACAAGGCAGACTATTTGCATCTAAAGAATTATGTTCAAGTTTGGGATGTGTCTGTGGAAAGACAGGTGAGTGTTAAGGGCCCAGATGCAGCTAAATTAATGAGAATAATTAGCCCGCGCGATATGAACAAGATGGCCAAAGATCAATGTTACTATATGCCTATTTGTGATGATAATGGAGGAATGTTAAATGACCCGGTAGCTATAAAATTAGCTGAAGATCATTATTGGCTATCCATTGCAGACGGTGATTTACTTCAGTTTCTTCTTGGCCTCGCAATAGGGTCAAATTTCGAAGTTGAGATTTCTGAACCAGATGTTTCTCCGTTGGCGATCCAAGGTCCAAAGGCGGAAGAATTAACGGCACGAGTTTTAGGCGATTCTGTCCGGGATATCAAATTTTTCCGTTACAAAAAGTTGCAGTTTTTAGATACGCAATTTGTTGTGGCGCGTTCAGGTTGGTCTAAGCAGGGTGGTTTTGAAATTTATGTTGATGGCACAGAATATGGTATGCCTCTTTGGGAAGCCTTTTTTGAAGCTGGAAAAGATTTAAATGTAAGGGCCGGATGTCCAAATTTGATTGAACGAATTGAAGGTGGGTTATTATCTTTTGGCTCAGATATGACACGGCAAAACACGCCTGTAGAGGCCGGACTAGCAAAATTTTGCAATTCTCCTGATGACTATCTCGGAAAAGCAACAATTGAAAAACAAAAAAGAGATGGGCCAGACCGTATAGTTTGTCCGATTTCCATTAGTGGTGATGATGACTTGCCGGACAATGATACTGGATGGAAGGTTCTTTTCAAAAATAATCAGGTCGGCTTAATTGCTTCAGCTGCATGGTCTCCTGATTTTCAGACTAATGTTGCAATTGGAATGATTGAGAGGGACCACTGGGACGCTGGAACAGTTCTCAACGTAGATACTGGCGCTGATATTAGATCAGCGGAAGTACAAGAAAAATTTTGGATTTAAGTCAAAGGAGAAGAAAAATGGCTACCAAACAGGTTTACGATCTCGGTGATATGCCGCCTCTGGGGGAGGTTCCCGAAAAGATGCATGCTTTTTTAGTTAGACAGGACAGGTTTGGAGAGCCGATTAATGCATGGCAAAGAGAGGTCATCGACACGCCAACAATCGGACCTAAGGACGTGTTGGTTTATGTGATGGCTACAGGTGTGAACTATAACAATGTTTGGGCGGCGCTTGGTTTTCCTATAGATGTTATAAAGGATCGTCAGAAAAAAGGAGAACCAGAGGATTTTCATGCCGGCGGTTCCGATGCTTCTGGCATTGTTTGGGCTGTTGGTGAGGAAGTTTCTGATGTGAAAATAGGAGATGAAGTTGTAGTTCATTCTGGATGGTGGGAGCCTGATGACGCTTGGGTACTTTCGGGAAAAGATCCAATGCTTGCACCTAGCGTTCGTATCTGGGGTTATCAAACGAACTATGGTTCTTATTGTCAGTTTGCAAAAGCTCAATCTCATCAAATTAAGAAAAAACCTAAACATTTAACTTGGGAAGAAGCTGGCTGTTATATGCTTTGTGCGTCAACAGCATACAGGCAATTAATGGGTTGGGCGCCACATACTGTTGAAAAAGACGATGTTGTTTTGGTTTGGGGCGCTGCCGGTGGACTAGGTGCTATGGCTTTGCAAATTGTCTCCGCTTTAGGTGGTAAACCTATTGCCGTAATTTCAGATGAAGACAAACGCCAGTTCTGCTTAGATAAGGGTGCTGTTGGGGTTATAAACCGTAACGATTTTGATCATTGGGGGGCTATGCCAGATACTGCATCTCAAGAATATGGTAACTTTATTAAAGGAGCACGTGCTTTTGGTAAAGCAATCTGGGATATACTAGGAGAACGAAAAAACCCTAAAATTGTATTTGAACACCCAGGAGAGGCTACCTTGCCGACATCTGGTTTTATATGCGACACAGGCGGGATGGTAGTTATTTGTGCGGGTACCACGGGATATAATATAACCATGGACTTGCGCTACCATTGGATGATGCAAAAACGTTTTCAAGGGTCTCATTTAGCAAACGATGAACAGTCCGAAGCTGTGAACGAGTTGCTTTTGGCGGGGAAAGTTGATCCATGTTTATCAGGAACTTATAGTTTTGACGAAATAGGTCATGCTCATCAACTGATGTATGAAAATAAACACCCTTATGGAAATATGGCTTGTTTGGTGAATGCTACAGAAACAGGACAGGGCGCAACAAAGTAAATTTTGATGCTTTTTAATAAAGGCCCCTGGGGGCCTTTATTTCTGCAACAGGTTATTATGTTTTAACGAGTTAGTTATTTTATTTTGATGATAAAATACTTAAGATAAATCATAAAATAAATATGATCTACAAAATAGGGCTTATAAATTAAAAATTGTATAAATGAGGCCAAGTATGGACCTAGATATTAATTTTGTTCGCAATCAGTTTCCAGCATTTTCAAAAAACAGCTTAAAGAATAAAGCGTTTTTTGAAAATGCTGGAGGATCATATGCTTGTGGGCAAGTAATTAATCGCCTTAATCGTTTCTACAATGAAAAAAAAGTACAGCCTTATGGCGCTTTTGAGGCCAGTATTTCTGGCGGTAATGAAATGGATGAAGCTAGGAGTGGGCTTGCACGTTATTTGGGTGTTAAAGAGTGCGAAGTGAGCTTTGGACCATCCACAACGCAAAATACATATGTGCTAGCGCAAGCTTTTGCGGAGTGGTTAGTGCCAGGTAACGCAATAGTTGTTACAAATCAGGATCATGAAGCAAATACTGGCTCTTGGCGAAGACTTTCTAGCCGAGGAGTGCATGTCAGAGAGTGGCAAGTTAATAAAGAAACTGGTGAGTTAAATATAGAAGATTTGGAAAACTTGCTAGACGAAAATGTAAAATTAGTGTGCTTTCCACACTGCTCAAATATAGTTGCACACATTAATCCGGTTAAAGAAATTGTATCACGAGTGCATTCTGCTGGCGCTTATGTCTGCATTGATGGAGTCAGTTATGCTCCACATGGCTTGCCAAATGTAGAAGATTTAGGTGCAGATATATATCTTTTCTCAAGTTATAAGACTTATGGACCTCATCAAGGTATCATGATTATCAAAGAGATGCTTGCCGAAATACTGCCTAACCAAGGTCATTATTTTAATGAAAAATTTTTAACTAAAAAATTCGCTCCTGCTGGACCG
>CACDPP010000041.1 GCA_902554705.1 Paracoccaceae bacterium | reverse complement strand
TCAGTTTGCTGAGGTACTCATCATTTCCCGCCATTGCGTGAGCCAATGCTGCATGGATATCTGCAAAACTTTGTCCCATCTTAGGAAAGTTTTGTGCCGCATATTCACTTAGTTTATGCCAACGCTCATTAGAGACATTATATCCTGCAAGCTCTGCACGGTAATAAATCGAGGCTGTGTCAGTTAGTGCATTTATTGGCAAGCTACTCCCTTTTTCCTGCGATACAGAAGAGTCCACGATCTTCCACATTGAAGTCTCATCACCGTCCTGTAAGGCCCACAATGCTTGATGCCAACTCAAGTGACCGTGTAATAAAGAACGACGATCATAAGTTGGCATCCACGCATTTAAGTATTCTCGTCCTGCCAATACTTCGTTTTCTTCATAAAGTATGTGCGCAAAAAAATGCGCAGCATTAGCATTTCTAGGATTTAATTCTAAAGTCTTTTCCATCAGCTGCATCGACTTTAGTGTTTGCCCTGTCTCACAAAGCGAAATTGCATGCATAGACATCATCCACCAATCATCGCCGTAGTGCGGCAGAAGTTTTGCAGTATATTCTAGCAGGTCATTTTCACGGCCTGCTTCCCCTGAAAAACCAATCAAGCCAAAAACACTCGTACTCATCTGGGCAATCATCGCATCTCTTGGCCATTCCGATACATGTTTTTGAACTGCCACTCTTGCTTTTTTAACTTCGCCTGAAAGAATAAGTTCACAACATAAAAAATGAGATTTTTCACGACTAGTTAATCCATCCAATAAATTCTTAGCGTTACTTAGGGCTGCTTTAGCGTTAGCTAGTTTACCAGAACTCATAAACGCTCTGACTAAAGCCATATAGCCCAGAGCAAAATTTGGATCTGCTTCGATTGCTTGAGAGAATGCCTCCTCAGCACCATAATTTGCGCTTAAGAAAGCACGCAAGCCAATATCGTAACTATCCCGAGCAAGCCCAGTACTTGTTGTTAGATGGTTTCCATAAAAGTCGGTCAGCATAATTTTTTATAATACTTTACAAAAAAATTCACAGCTTGTTTTCTTTTTTTGTTTTTAAAATTTTAATTAAACTATTATCACGCTTTATTTTTAATTCGGATATGCTGGGATTTTGACTTTCTATACCGTGAATAAGTTTTTCCTTTAATTCTGGTGTCAGAGCTGTCTGCCCTAACGTTTTCCATCGTTCTTCTTGAGATGGGCCTAAATGTTCAAGGTAGGATCTATACCCACCTTCTCCTCCGCCTAAATGATAATTCATATGGGGTCCAAGCAATGCAAGACGCAATCCAGGGCCATTTGAAATAACGGTATCCACATCCTCAACATCTGCGATACCTTCGGACACCAGATATACAGCCTCTCTGTATAAGGCGGATGTTAAGCGATTAGCTAAATGCCCTCTCATCTCCTTCTTTATCTGAACTGGTACTCTCTGCAGAGAATTATAGAAAGACTTTGCTCGACTGCTTATTTCTTGACTGAAAACTTTCCCCAAAACTATTTCCACAACAGGTATCAAATGAGGAGGGTTCATGGGGTGTCCAACAATGATCCTATCAGGCCTAATGCAACTTTTCTGCAACTCTGACGCCATGAAAGATGAAGTACTCGAGGAAATTATAGTATCTTTGGAAACAATTCTCTCTATCTGTGAAATTGTTTCTTGTTTTAAAGAAAGATTTTCTGGGCAATTTTCTTGAATAAATGTAGAAAATTTTAGATCGTTTATTTTATCAGAAAATTTTACTTCTTTTTTATTTTTGAGGTCATCAAACAATAGATCTAAAGATCCCCATATATTATCAATTTCCCGATGGGCTAAATCTTGTTTCTTCAAATATGGATCGTAGACTGTGGTTTCGTATCCAAAAGCAGAAAAAAGACCAGCCCAACTCATCCCAATCAGACCAGCACCGACAACGCCTATTTGATTTTCACCCTGAGCCACTTTCAATTTAGTTCTGAGTCCTCAACTCTCAAAAATCTACGCTATTTTTTTACTTTCCATCAATTTGAGTTGATTTTCAAAATCAGCCTTTTCCATTTTACTTTCAAGAGCCCGCAAAAATAAAGCCTGCTGAGTTTCGGGGGCAAGTCCACCTTTAGGGGGATCATTATCAAGATTAGTTGGGAAAGAATAGCCTTCAGCAGTTGCAGCGATTGCTGCCTTTATCTCGGAAATCGAGAGTATTTGTTCATCAAGGTATTTTGCCGCACTTGGATACGTTAAAACACACATCTTAGCACGATCGATTGTTTCCATAGCTCGACCAAAAGCTGAGGAAACTTGTAATAAATTTGCCATTCTGTGAATATTTGAACTAACGTTTGAGCCAGCCGCATGAAATATGGCTGGGCTAAAAAATAAAGCATCTCCCTTATTCAAGGGAAGCTGAACATAATGATTTTCAAAAACCTCTCGGAAATCTTCTATACGCCATGCGGCATACCCAGGCAGGTATGATTGAGAAAAGGGAAGTAATTTAGTGGGTCCGCTTTCAACTGGCATATCACAGTGAGCAATTGCACCTTGAAGAGTTAATGCTGGCGATAATTCATGGACATGGGCTGGATATAATGAACTCACTTCAGCAGTTTGGAAACCTAAATGGTAATCTCTATGTGCCTGCTGAGCATTCCCACCTGGACGTACTAAATTCACCTGGGCGGTCATCTGATAGTTTGGTCCTAACCATGCCTGGCAGGCCATTTGAATAGCCTCATTTGCAAAATATCTTAAGAAAACATCAGGTGAGCTTTCGCATAATTTTTGAAGAGAATTCCAAATTCTGTCATTTGCACCATCAGCTGCGAAGTGATCTGCACCACCTTCGCTATTAACTCTTTCAGAAACTATAATGTCTTCATAAAGTTTGGTGGCCTCATCTATTGCGGATGTATCTTGATAGGCATTACGAAGAACTATAGCGCCCGAGCCATCCTTTAAAACTCCGGCCCATTCAGCCATTAATACGCTTTTTGAGTCCTCATCATTAAAAGTAGTTTCTAGTAACGAAATATCATAAATAGGTATATTCTCTTCAATTTCTGCCGCATGGGGAGTAGCTTCCATAGGTAGCTTTTGACCAATAATTTCCCTAAATTCGTTAATATTACATTTTTCTGGATAATAGTAACCAGTGTCGGTTTTCTCTAAGTCTTTCATTTGGAACAAAGCTCACACTTCAATTTCGATTTTTAAATTTACAACTCTTTATTGCACTTAAGTAAAACAAATGAAATATCTCGCTTAGTGAAATTTAGTTGTAGGTCAGAAAATGAGCGTCAACATAATCTGTATGAAGTGGGGCGATAAATATGGGCCCGATTATGTCAATAAGCTCTACAATATGGTTTCAAAAAATCTTACGAAAAAATTTCGTTTCATATGTTTTACTGAAAATGAAAAAGGCCTGAATAATAGGATCGAAATTTTTCCTTTGCCCTCGATTAAAATGCCAAAGAATAAACCAGAGCGAGGATGGAGAAAACTATCAATCTTACAGAAAGACTTGAATGGATTGACGGGAACATGCCTATTTCTAGATTTAGATATAGTTATAGTTGATAATATAGATCCTATATTTGAATTAAGCGGTGAGTTTTTAATAGCTTTTGATAAACGCAAAAGAAAATCTTCTATCGGAAACTCTTCAGTTTTCCGGTTTGAAGCAGATGCACATCACGATATTTACGAAAATTTCAATAATAACTCTTCCAAGATCTTAAACATATTTAGAAATGAACAAGCATTCCTGTCTGATATGATTGTGAAAAAAGGAATCTTTCAATATTGGCCGGAGGACTGGTGTCCAAGTTTTAAATATCATTGCGTACCTAACTTCCCTCTTAACTACTTCTTGAGTCCTAAAATTCCTATGGGTGCAAAAATTATACTTTTTCATGGTTTGCCTGAACCAGCTGACGCTGCAGAAGGGAAAAGTGGAAGGTGGTATCGTTATATTAAAAAATCTCCT
Source organism: Paracoccaceae bacterium (assembly GCA_902554705.1). GTDB lineage: Bacteria > Pseudomonadota > Alphaproteobacteria > Rhodobacterales > Rhodobacteraceae > Salinivivens. Next base: position 5,882 of record CACDPP010000041.1, on the reverse strand, counting down.
TGGATAAATGAGCATTGGCTAATTTCCTGAACTTCAATTTTTGATTTTATTAACCTCTCAAAATCAACACTAATGTCGTAAAAAATATAGAATCCCATCTGTTTTTTTATTCAGGTAGTGAAGAGGAGGCAAAGCTATGCAAAAAGCACTCAATCTGAATGACTATCCAGTTAATCAACCTGGTAAAAAACTGGATTTAATAATTAACAAGACAAGAAAAGAATTAAAAAACGATGGATGTGCTATACTCCGAGGATTTTTATCTAATGAAGGAGTTAAAGAATTAACAAAAGAGGCTGATGCTGCTGCAAAGTATGCGCATCATTCTTCCACTTTAACAAATGCCTATTTCACTGAAGATGATCCATCTTTGCCAAAATCACACCCAAAGCGGCAATTCTTTGAGAGATCCAACGCATTTATCCCTGCAGATAAGTTCTTAAAGTCTGGTGCCCTACGTAATATTTTTGATCAAGAGGGTTTTGACGAATTTATACGAGCGTGCCTCAATGAACCAAAGGACAAGTTTTTTCGATACGCTGACCCATTAGCGGATGCAATTGTTAACGTTTCATCTGAAGGCAATGGTTTTCCATGGCATTTTGATACCAACAATTACACAGTAACCTTGGCCATTCAGAACGCCACGGAAGGTGGAGAGTTTGAGTATGCGCCCATGATCCGCCAAAAAGATGAAAATTTCGCCGAAGTCTCCAGAGTGTTAAAAAACAAATCTAAAATGGTGAAAAGTATTGTTTTACAGCCTGGCGATCTCCAATTGTTCAAAGGTCGTTATTCACTTCATAGAGTTGCGCCATTAAAAGGAACAGTGCCGAGATATGTTGCCATTTTGTCTTATGTAGAAAAAGAAAATATGGTGGGAAGTGTGGAGCGAACAAAACAACTTTATGGTCGAGTTCTGCCCGTACATTACGAAAGAGCCGGACAAAGAGAAGATAATTTTATCGACTAACTAATTGTTTTTTATTATTTTAATTTATTAAAATAAAAAATTTAAATTTTTTTTTCAAAAAAACTAAACAATTCAATATTTGGGTCGTTAATACTTAGTGCGAAGACTATATTGGAAAATTTATTATGGCAAACATAGGTGTTGCGAAAGCAAGTATTTATGCTGATCTATCAGCGACTAAGTTCGAAAAAGAAGCAATAAAGGCGGTTGAAAGGGTAGCAAAGACCAGGACAAAAAGTTCTTCAGGCGATCAAGTAAAATTTTCCGCAATGGAAGATACGTTACGTCTAGACATCGCCGCGAAAAATGGGGCCATAAGATCCATGACCAGCGCCCAAGGTTACCTTCTCGCTACAATGAATGCGTTAGATAGTGGCGACTACATCTTAAAAAAACTACACGATATTGCAGTGCAGGCTTCTGATGGTAATAAAACGACCGATGAACTTTCCGCTCTCGATGTTGGCGCTGAAATTTTAGGTGACGAATTTCATAAACTCATGACCACAGCCAATTTTAAAGGCAAACCAGTATTTAGCGAAACAAATACTAACATGAAAATCGGGACTGGCGTTCAAGATACTTCCATAGACATCGGTATTAAGAAGTTAGAATATGATGACCTTTATGATCATATTAATTCGCCAGTGAGTTCCATAACGCCTGGTATTAGGTATGAAATTATTAAACCTCTAACAGACGATCAAAAAGAAACGATTTTAGCCCAAACTTCTGGATTGACCGCAGATCAGTTAGTTGTAGGAGCCCAGTTTACGGTTATTGCCCAAGCAGCCAATCCTAATTCGGAAGGCATCCACACAAGAGATTTATATTATGTCGATGGAAATAATACAGTTTTTTTTGATCCTACTTCAATAGCATCTAGTGATGCCGACTTTGGAAGTGGTTACCTAGATATTGAAATCTCAATCAACGACAAAGAACCCTCAGATGACTTTAACATTGTCTCAGGAAATGGCTTATCTGGGTCTATTGTTAAAAGTGGAAGTACTATTAGCTATGTCGACCCTACTCATGGCAGCATACAAATTGGTCAAATTGATCCAGCAAAGAATGGGCAAGATGGGCAGGCTTTGCGAATAGATTTCCTTGATAATCTCTCCATACCTGGAACATCAAATTTACTTAACGGAAATTTTAATGGCGGTAGTAATTCAAATTGGAATATTTACAATAATCGTGTTGATTTTGGATCTTCGTTTACAGTCAATGGACATGTTATTCCAACACCCAGTGAAGCTGTCATGGCGCAGGCAACTAAAATAGATGAACCAAATAACAATACAGGTAGAAATCCTCCTGGTAACGATAATGCTGTTGTTGACGTTCCAAGAACAGTAACTTTAAGCAACGTCTCTACTGCTTCAAATTATCTTGATATTGATACGGGTATTTTTTGGTTTAAAAATGGACATGGTGGCGGAATCTTACATGGACCTGCCGCCGTTAGCGATGTGTTTGCTGCCACGCAGGGTGATTATCTTAAATTAGACTACAAAGCTGAAGGAGATGAAGATTGGTATCACGTTGCAGCTTATTTAGTAGACTCAAGTGATAATATTACTATGGCACTAAACGAATACGGTAAAACAACGAATGGTTGGAATAATCTTGTAATACAGGTCCCTACATCAGACAATTATCAGTTCGTGTTTGTAACTGGGACTTGGGACGAAAGCCAGGGTAAAAAAGCTGGGGCTTCAATGTCGATTGATAATATTCGAGCTGAAAATCCATATAAAATCACTGATGACGCAATTCAACAATTGTTAAGATCTACTACCTATTCAAGTTCGTCAGACAATCAAAAATATGTAAAGGAGGTATCCATAAAAGCAAATGACGGGACAAGTGAAATAAGCGATACCTCAAAAATTTTCAATACTGAGTATGATAACCGATTAATGGTCGCCCCTACGCTCAATCTTGAAAAACCAGTTAGCTTTGGCGCAACAAATAATTTGGGGCCGAGTGGTGCTGCAGATCCAACTGTTGTCGTATCAAAAATTGAAGAAGTTCAAACCCGCATTGGTTCGGCAAAAGCTGAAGCAAAAGCTCATTATGCTGTTTTAGAAAGTGCGATTGAATCATCAACCGACATGCGCGCTCAATTTTTCTGGGGAGCGGATGCGATAAGTGATCCCGAGTTTTTTGCAGATACTGCTTACTTCGCCAAACAGCAAATCATGCAAGACAATGCTGCCGCCATCTTGGCACAAGCAAATAAAAGTCAGGGCGGACTTATGACACTTGTAGACTCTCCAAATACAATTGAAGCATGAAATTAGGATGAAATTCCAATTTTTTGACTATTTTTAGAAAATATAGATAAGATTTTCTTTGACATACCATATGTAGATGTATCAAAACACTCTAGACTGCCCAAAAAAGAGGCAGATATTGGAAAGATAACCAACAGGAGAATTTTATGACCTCTACTTCTGACAATATTTATAGTGATGCGAATAATACGCCGCCGCTAGCAACAGCTGTACCCCTCGGACTGCAGCATGTTTTGGCTATGTTCGCCTCAAATGTAACTCCCTCGATCATCGTCGCAGGCGCAGCGGGTTTAGCTTTTGGTGGTGCAGAACAAGTCTACATGATCCAAATGGCTATGCTTTTTGCCGGTATAGCAACTCTATTTCAAACAATTGGTGTTGGACCAGTAGGATCCCGCTTACCTATAATGCAAGGCACGAGTTTTGCCTTCGTTGGTGTTCTAGCCGGACTAGCAGCCACACAAGGTTTGAGCGTTGCCCTTACATCCTGTATTATAGCTGGCTTAATTCACTTCGCACTTGGATCCATTATAATAAGTATACGATCCTGGTTCCCACCACTGGTTACAGGTCTAGTGATCCTAGCGATTGGTCTATATCTCATCCCAGTAGGTATAAAATACGCCGCTGGTGGTGCCGCAGAATTTCAAATGACTGCAGAAAGCTTTGGTTCACTGAAGCATTGGGGTGTCGCACTGACAGTTATAATTGTTGCCTTAATCGTGAAGTTTAAAACTTCTGGAACATTATCAAGTGCCGCAATTCTAATTGGCTTGATTGCGGGATATGTCCTTGCCTACATTTTGGGTATGGTTTCTTTTGGTGGTGTTGCCAAAGCCAGCTGGATTACAAGTCTCCAAGTTTTACCATTTGGATTTGAATTCAATTTAGGTGCAGTCATAGCAGTGACCCTCATATCCATTGTATCTGCAGTTGAAACAGTAGGTGACACCTCTGCAACGACCAAGGCCGGTGCAGGCCGTGATGCAACAGACGATGAAATATCTGGTGCAACATATGCGGATGGACTTGGAACAGCAGTGGCCGGTGTTTTCGGCGGGTTGCCAAATACCTCGTTTAGCCAAAACGTTGGTATTGTTGGGATGACAGGTGTTATGAGCCGTCACGTTGTTACAATCGCTGGTTTGATCATGGTTATATGTGGGCTTCTACCAAAAATTGGAGCACTCATCGCATCCATGCCGATGCCTGTTCTTGGTGGTGGTGTGATCGTGATGTTCGGAATGGTTGCAGGCGCAGGCATGAATGTGATGTCTGATGTAAAAATGACCCGAAGAAACATGATGATTATAGCCATTTCCTTAACGGTTGGATTGGGGCTGAACCTCGTACCAAGTGCCGTTCAGTATCTACCAGGCGTATGGAAAACGTTAGCCACATCTGCCGTGGCTCCAACTGCACTTCTCGCTATCGTATTAAATCAAATTCTTCCTGAAGATGAATAAATAAAAAAAATAAAAAAATGAGATGACCCCTGGGAAACTAGGGGTCATTTTTTATTTCAAACCTATTAATTCTTTGTGTTATAAATATGTTATGAACTTTTGTGTGAGAGATTTTAATGACAAAACTTCTATCTCGAGAACAAGTTAATCAATATCATAATTCTGGATTTGTGAGCCCAGTAGATGTTTTAACTCAAGACGAGATTAAACAGAGCATAAACGAAATAGAAAATTTCGAAGAAGAAACCGGGCACCCAATAGATTTTCCGCATAAGTCACGATGTCACCAACTTTTTGCTTGGGCAGACTACCTAGTCCATCACCCCAAAATTCTTGATGCTGTTGAGGATGTCATTGGGCCAAACATTCTATGTTATCATGCCACACTTTGGGTCAAGCCCAAACAATCCAACTCATTTGTAAGGTGGCACCAAGACGGTACATATTTTTTTCTCGATCCAGCGAAGCATATAACAGCGTGGGTAGCACTTACAATTGCCGATGAGGAAGCAGGATGCATGCAGGTCATCCCAGGCTCTCATAACAATGAATTTTTTGACCATAATGACGATACAAACCCAGACAATATGATCCCAAGAGGTCAAGGCTTAGCAATGGAAGTGGAGACTGAAACAGCTGTGGGAATGCCACTTCAAGCTGGGCAAATGTCCCTTCATCATACAAAGCTTTTTCATGCATCTTTTAACAACATGAGAAATACAAGAAGAATTGGCTTTGGAATTAGCTACATACCCACAGACGTTAAGGACATTGGAAATACACCGGCAAACGCACTCCTCGTCCGTGGCGAAGATAAATATAACAATTTTTTACCAGAGAAGAGATTAGAATCTCCTGGATCTCAGGATCAGTTCGATTATCACTTAAGCCTGATGAAGCAATTCCGTAAAAGACAAGATGAAGGCGCTTCGTTTTCAAAGGCTAGACTCGAGTAGTAATTTATTCCTTAAATCACATCTCGCGTGACTGACTGGGGTGGAAAAGAGCGACCCTCAACCTCAACATTTTTTGCACCATAGTTAAACCAGAACATTTCTTTTGAAGTTGCTCGACGCCGTAGACCCTCTGGCATTTCTACAACTTTAATTCCCTCTTTTAAACAAATCTCATTAAAAACTT
>CACDPP010000040.1 GCA_902554705.1 Paracoccaceae bacterium | reverse complement strand
CTTAATATCAATAGCTTTTTGAAAAGCAGTAACTGCTTCATCTAGTTGCCCAATTTGAGTTGCTGATGCCCCCATTAAATTCCAAAGGGTTAGACTTTTAGGATATCGTTTTGTCAGTTTTTGAGTTTGTTTAAAAACTTGTTGCAATCTATTTTGATTGTACAATTTCATTAATGGGTTTAGCTCTTCTTGGGTTGGTTCTTGACGATTGAAGTTTTTGGAGTTGGGTGAAGCGAGCCGTTTCTCTATTTGTTCAAGCCCATCCCCCTTAGCACCATTACTCTTGGCTTGATTAAATACTGCTTTTGCATCAGCTTTTCGATCCAGTTTGATCAAAGCATCTATATAACTCAGCCAAAATTGATCTATGTTCGGGTTAGACTTTAAAGCTTTTTTGAAAAACGGTAAAGCTGCCTCAATCTGACCAACATCAACACCTAAAACACCCATGTTGTGATTAGCATCAGGGTGTTTGGGGTTGGCTTTCAGGATAGCAGTATAATATTGATCGGCTTCCTGCACCTTACCAGCTTTATGGGCCTCAATGCCCTTTTGCAGTGCTTGCTCTACTGTGAATTCCATATAAATCGCAGTTCTTAAAAATCTTTTTAAGTATATAAATATTTTTCAAGTGATTAGTAAATATCGATTAGGGCGGAGATTATTACCTGTCTCCAGATCAAATAAACCATACACCCAGACGTACATCCGCCTATACAACCAGTTTCAAATTTTAATAAGTTTTTTCAACCAATATAGCACGGTATATGTGGTGATTTACGAATTTTGGCGGAGGAGGTGGGATTCGAACCCACGGTAGACTTTCACCTACGTCGGTTTTCAAGACCGGTGCATTCAACCACTCTGCCACTCCTCCGACACGACGCTGACTATTGGGTTTCTTAGATGTTATCAAGTGGTTTAAGTAAAAAATTTTCCTCCATACTTCAGATTTAATCTGATACAGACTTTGTAATCTTAGTTGAAAAATTATTCACATTTATTTATCAAGATCTTTTAACAATGTGTTTAACCAGCTAAGATAAAGGCCAGTTAAGAAGGTTTGATTAATTTATTGTAACTTTAATGTTTTAAGAACCATTTGTGATCGGAATGTATTTTGTTTTTTAGCATAAATCTTATCGGAAAGTTTTTTTTAGTATTGAGTTTTGTCATTACTAATGCCGGATGCAGTCCTCTAGCAAAAAAGTCAAACTCAGCCGAAAACAACGCTAAAGTAATTTTAGATGAAAAGCCTGAGATTTTGGATATATCGGCAGTTGTTATCTGGGATGGCAACCAAACACTCGGTGGTAATTGGATTTCACATCCGGATGTGGCCAGCCCTGAACGGGTTTTAATTAAAAATATCTCTAATGGAAAATCAATTTTTGGAGCTGTTTTCCAACAAACAAACAAAATGAAAACTGGGCCTGCTCTCTTATCCTCTGATGCTGCCAAAGCATTGGATATCGCTCAAAATGACCAAACACAAGTCCAGATAGTGGCCGTTAGAGTGTCTGAAAGCACTGCCCCAATCAAGATTATTGCTGAACCCATTACAACAAGCAATGCTTCGCTCGAAACAAAACCTTCAAAGCCCTTCATTCAAGTTGGAATATTTGGTGTACAAAATAATGCGAACAAAACTAAAGATCAAATGCTGAAACTCGACCTGCCAGTAAATATATTCGACTTCCAAATTAAAGGAAAACCATACTGGCGTGTAGTTGCGGGACCTGCTAGCACATCAGATGGTAGAAAAAATATGTTAAAACTTATCAAATCAGCTGGATTTTCAGATGCGTATTACGTTAGCAATTAAGGTTATAATCAGTGCGACATTTCTGAGTACATGTCTGCTTTCTCAAGCATATTCTTTTGATACAAAAGCTCGAGCAGCATACGTAATAGATCAAACTTCAGGTACTGTTCTTCTATCTAAAAATTCTGATTTGCCACTACCGCCAGCTTCAATGTCCAAACTTATGACTTTGTACATGACATTTGAGTTTATTAAAGCAGGAAGGCTGAGATTAGATGAAAAGTTACCAGTATCAAAAAATGCAGCAAATTATGCAGGCTCAACAATGTTCTTAAACCCGAGAGATCGCGTTGCAGTTTTAGATTTGATACGTGGGATTATTGTTCTGTCTGGAAATGATGCCTGTGCTGTAATTGCAGAAGCTCTTTCACCCGATGGAACAGAAGCTGGATTTGCTAAACTTATGACGTTCAGAGGAAAGCAAATAGGGCTTAAAAACTCTACTTTTAAAAATTCTAATGGATGGCCAGCTGTTGGCCACAATATGAGTGTTCGCGATCTTGGTATACTTGCGGAAAAATTAATTACAGATTTTCCAGAATACTATCCTATGTTTTCCGAACAGACGTATGAATTTGACGGTCGAGCACCGGCAAATTCTAGAAATAGAAATCCACTTTTAGGGCTAGGTATCGGAGCAGACGGGCTAAAAACTGGCCATACAAAAGAATCTGGATATGGATTAGTTGGATCAGCAAAACAAGATGGGCGAAGAATAATTTTTGTCCTATCCGGTTTAAATACTTTGGAAGACAGGGCTCAAGAAGCTGAAACCATAGTCAACTGGGCGTTCAGGCAATTTAAGTTGAAAAAATTTGCTACAGGTGGTTCTGAAGTCGCAAAAGCAAAAGTTTGGAATGGTAAATCGAGATACGTAAGTTTGGTCTTAGAGAACGATCTAAATATTATGCAACCTGTCTTATCTTCAAACGAACCATCTTTCGCGGTAGAGTATGTTGGACCAATCAAAGCTCCTATTAAAAAGGGGGATAAAATAGCTGAGCTTGTGATAATTTCCCCAGATTTACCAGAAACACGTCACTCTCTCTTCGCAGGAAACAATGTTTCTTCAGGTGGTTTTTTGGTACGAGTTAGAACAGCAGGCCAATATTTATTAAATGTGTTCTTCACAAAAACAGAGGGAAGTTTGTGAAGAACAAAGGTTACTTTATTTCATTTGAAGGAATTGATGGGTCAGGTAAATCGACACAAATCCAAAAGTTGGCCGGATTCTTAAAAAGTGTTGGCTTTGAAGTAATTGTTACCAGAGAACCGGGTGGATCTGTCGGAGGAGAAGAAATAAGAAAACTTCTACTCCAAGGAGAAGTGGATAGATGGTCGGCAGAGGCAGAGATTCTTCTCTTTACGGCTGCTCGCCGAGATCACTTAGAGAAAATTATTTTACCTGCTATAGATGATGGTAAGATTGTGATCTGTGATAGGTTTACAGACAGCACAAGAATGTATCAGGGTATGCGGGTCCCAAATTTAAGGAATTTGGTAGACACACTGAATGAAAAGGTCATAAACTTAGATCCGGATCTCACTATATTAATTGACATAGACCCAGAAATTGGCCTCAAAAGAGCAAAATCCAGGAAGACTGTTGAAGAGAGGTTTGAGGACTTCGGCGTCGACTTGCAATTGAAAATGCGAAAAGGCTTTATCGAACTCGCAAAAGAATTTGGCAATCGTATAGAAGTGGTTAATGGTCAACAATCAGTAGATAAACTTGCACAAGATATTTGTTCACTAGTGAAAGTCAAACTATTATGATCGAGAATAATTTGGTTTTATCAGATCAAATTGAAGGATACCCCCACCCTAAATTCACTGAAACTTTATTTGGTCATCAACTTGCAAGGCAAGAATTTATAAGTTGTTTCAAATCAGGAAAACTTCACCACGCTTGGCTAATTACTGGTAAAAAGGGAATTGGGAAAGCAACGTTTGCTTGGCAAATAGCAAAGTTTTTATTAACTCAACCCATAAGTAGTCCAGGCCCAAATGAATTGTTTGAAAATGCTGTTGAAAATCAAAACTGCGAAATAGATGAAAATCTTAAAAAGGCCATCACAGCCAGAATTTTGGCGGAGGCTGAGCCAAGACTTGCAATTATTAGAAAAAGCTTTGACGAAAAAAGAAAAACTTTTAGATCAAGTATTCGAATAGATGAAATTAGGCACTTAAAAACTTTCTTTTCTCTTTCAGTTAGCGACGGTGGCAGTCGGGTTGCAATAATTGACTGTGTGGAAGATATGAACACCAATGCTGCGAATGCACTCTTGAAAACTCTGGAGGAACCACCAAAAAATACTGTATTTCTGCTTATAAGCCATAGCCCTCAAAGTTTACTTGCAACTATAAAATCACGCTGCCGTGAACTACGGCTTAGCAGCCTTAACGAAAAAGATCTGACAAGTGCTCTGAAACAGATAAATTTAACTATCCCCGACGATGATATTGAGATTTACTCATTATTGGGTTCTGGCTCTGTAGGAAGTTCTATCAGAATGTTAGAACATGATGGAGCCGACTTGTATCGCATGGTACTGTCATTTCTAAATCAACTACCAAATCTTAATGGCTTTGAACTTGAGAAATTCATTGGAACATTCTCCGGTAATAAAAACAGGAGTCGGCTGGAACTCTTAATTGAGCTCCTAAACATAGTAATTGCTCGGCTATCGAAAGCTGGAATTACAGGACATAGTCCTTCAAACCAAATTCTTGAAGATGAAAAAACAATTTTTTTAAAACTATGCCCAAATCCTAATATTGCAACAAAGTGGGCAGAATTGGCTCAAACTCAATCAGAAAATTTGAAACATGGCTTAACAGTCAACCTTGACCCAGGCTCTCTGATCCTAGATACGTTTTTTCGAATAGAGGATTGCGCCAGAACAGTAAGATAAAAACAAAATGAGTTTACCATCAATCACAGACAGTCATTGTCATTTAGATTTTGCAGACTTTGATGAAAATCTAGAGGAAACGGTAGAAAAGGCGCAACGGTCGGGTGTGGGCCGGATGGTGACAATTTGCACTCAGTTAAAAGATGAGCCAAAGATCAGAAAAATAGCAGAAAAATTTGAATGCGTTCTATATGCAGCTGGAACACACCCAATGAATGCACACAAACAACCCGTGATAAAGGTGTCTGAACTTTTAGAAATAGCAAAGCATCCAAAATTTGTGGGAATTGGGGAAACAGGACTAGATTACTATTACACAAAGGAAACTGAAAGGGACCAAAAAAAAAGCCTATTGGTACATATAGAGGCAGCACAGAGAAGTAACCTACCTTTAATTATCCATGCACGTTCAGCAGATAAGGACATATCTGACATTTTAGAGAGCGAATATAAAAATGCTAATTTTAGCTGTGTTATGCATTGTTTCTCATCTGGAAGAGAATTAGCAATAAAAATGCTAGATTTAGGATTTTTCTTATCAATGTCTGGAATAATCACTTTTCCGAAAAGTGATGAACTTCGTAATATTTTTTCTTTGGCACCAATAGATCAGATATTAGTGGAAACAGATAGCCCATATTTAGCACCTCCTCCATATAGAGGTAAAAGAAATGAACCAGCATATGTGACGTTAACCGCCCAAAAAGGAGCAGAAATATTTAATCTGTCATATGAACATTTTGCAAACCAAATAGAGAAGAATTTTGAAAGACTTTTTGCGAAAGCCAGAATCCAAAGGCCAGCTGCGTGATGGCTAAGCTTTCTTTCACCATCCTTGGTTGTGGATCATCAGGCGGGGTACCACGCTTGGGAGGCAATTGGGGAGATTGTGATCCTAATAATATTAAAAATCAACGCTCCAGATGCTCACTTTTGGTGGAGCGCGCAAGCGCTGAGGGAGTAACAAGTGTTTTGATTGATACATCGCCAGATATGAGGAGCCAACTGCTAAAAGCTGATGTAGGCAAGTTAGATGGCGTTGTGTACACGCACGAGCATGCAGACCATGTACATGGAATAGATGACCTTCGTATGATCTTTTTTAATATGCGAAAGAGAATAAAAGTTTGGGCAGATATTAAAACTCAAAAAGCTCTTGTACAAAAATTTAGATACACATTCGTTCAAGCCGAAGGATCGTCATACCCTCCCATATTGGAAATGTCCACAATAGACGGAGAATTTACCATTACAGGTTTAGGTGGAGAAATAAAATTTAAACCATTTGAAGTTCAACATGGTACAATAACTTCGTTGGGTTTTAGAGTAAATGATGTCGCCTATATACCGGATATATCCGAAATGAACGAGGTAGCTTGGGACCAAATAAAAAAAACAAAGATTTGGATTTTAGATGCCCTGAGACGCACTCCCCACCAATCACACACACACCTAAGTCAAAGTCTAGAATGGATTAAAAAATCTGGTGTCGAAAAAGGCATATTAACAAACATGCACATAGATATGGACTATGAGACGCTTCTGAATGAATTACCAGATAATATTGAACCTGCTTATGACGGTATGAAAATAACGTCATTATATAGGACAGAAAAAGAATAAATGTCCGCACTTTTAGACGTTATTTTTCCAGTATTTTTAATAATTGGTTTTGGCTACTGTACAGTTTGGGCCAGATTATTTTCAATAGATACCATCGACGGTCTAATGAAATTTACCCAAAATTTTGCAATTCCAGTTTTATTATTTAACGCAATTGCAAAAGTTGACTTGGTAAACGTTTTCAATATCACCTTATTTTTGAGTTTTTATATTGGCGCGACGGTTGGGTTCCTTATAGGTTTGTTCGGATCTCATTATCTTTTTAATCGAACACTTGAAGACTCCGTTGCTATTGGTTTTTGCTGCCTTTTTTCAAATACCGTTATGTTAGGACTTCCCATTACTGAGAGGGCCTATGGCGAAGATGCCTTACAACATAATTTTGCCATTGTAGCGATCCACGCGCCATTTTGTTATTTTCTTGGCATCACTGTAATGGAATTCATTAAAAGCACAGAAAAATCAGTAAGTATTAAAACTGTGATCATATTAAAAGCCATGTTCAGCAATGCTTTGGTAGTAGGCATAATCGTCGGTTTCCTTGTTAATGCTTTTGGGATCAATTTAGCTAGGCCGTTACAGGCGTCTATAGATATGATAACTGCGGTAGCCTTGCCAGCGGCATTATTTGGGATGGGCGGTGTTCTTTATCAATATCGACCAGAAGGTGATCTTGGACCAATAGCAATGATCTGCACAGTTTCCTTATTAATCCATCCGGTAATTGTTTGGATTACCGGATTGAATTTAGATTTAAATGAAGTGCAATTGCGGTCCGCGGTAATTACAGCAGCGATGGCCCCCGGCATAAATACTTATGTATTCGCAAACATGTATGGGAAAGCCAAACGCGTTGCCTCAACAGGACTTTTATTATCAACGGCATTATCAATTGGTACAGTTTGGATATGGCTTAACGTCTTAGCCTAAAACAAAAGACTAACCGATTATTTTCCAAGAACCATCCGGCTGCCGACAGGCCCGCCCATAACCTGTTTGTTTTTGACCACCAATAAAAATTTCTTGCGTAAATTCCCGGCAATATCGACCATTCTGACGATAAGTACTAACTGGTACTATCCGTCCATAATTCCCACTATCTGGATTTCTCCATTCCGCAGCCTTGTCTAAGGGGTTGTATTCCAGAGCCGTATTATATGCTTCACCCGCCAATAATCTATCCCTTTCATCTAATTGGGCTCCAATGTTTTGACCAATAACACCACCCATAAAAGCGCCTAAAACGGTTGCTATACCCTTGTTCTTACTTCCATCAGCCATATCATTAGCTAAAGCACCACCGATCACCATACCGCTTAATGTTCCAAGGGTCTGCTTTGGCCCAGATGGACCACTTGTTTCAACATTTGGAGCACAAGCCAACAAAGTAACGCACGGAATTGCCAAAAATAATTTTTTCATATGACCCTCTCTGAGTTCTTGACTTTATTAGGATGTAGGTCGTTTATCATTTTTTCTCAATGGATAGATATCAAACTTTTCAGCAAAATTCCAATTTTGATCACAAAGGTCAAAATAATTTATCTTTGCATAGGTCAATTTTAATACTAGTATCCCTCCAACAACAGGGAGCATTTAATGAGAAATTTATTTAAAGCAATGATAATAGGGTTGTTCGCTGCAACGCCCGCTTTTTCCGGGGGATGGGAAGCAAGCCGGCTGGATACCTCTATGATGTATAATGATGATGGATATGCTGAAGTAGGTACTTCCTCTATCACCTACGATATAAATGGGACAACTCAGGCCGCTGCCACACACAAAATGGCAAAAAATCAAAGCAGGACAGCTATTGGTGTGAAGACGCAAATTGGTGATTTTGATGTTGGCCTTTCAAATTACATGTCCGGGGCTATTCAACTAGATGGCCAGGCCACAACTGCTCAACCAAACTGTACGGCCGTGGACAAAGCGCTTTTAAACTTTACCCTGTGTTCGGTGGTGCCAAGCGCCGATGTGGAAGCCAAGTCATTGGCATTAATGGGAAGATACAGAATAAACGACAATATGTCAGTTTTAGGTGGCGTGAATAGGTATAGCGTTTCTGGCGCTACGGTTACTACAATGGCTGCGCATTATGCGGTTTCTGGTGACGAAATTGCACCCGTTGTCGGAGCAGCGTACGAAAATAAGGAAATTGCGTTACGAGTAGAGTTGTTGGTGCAAGCTGAAACTGACATGGCGTTGACAGCAGGTTCATCTGTTGCTTCAGCGGTCCCAACTGTAACAGTTCCGAATTCAAAGATGGTTATTCCACAAACAATGACCTTAAATTTCCAAAGCGGTATTGCTGAAGATACGCTTCTTTTTGGATCTATACACAAAGCAGATTGGGATACAGCTCAGATTACAATTCCTGCCATTACGAACGGCATAAACCCCACTACAGGCGCCGCAAACCAAGCTGTTTCAGCTGTATCGAGTAGCTTTAGCACAAAAACAGCTTACTCAGTTGGAGTTGGAAGAAAAATTAATGAGAGCTTTTCTGCTCTCGGGTCGTACTCAACAGAAGCTGGAGGTGGCGCTACAAGTGCAGATCCATTTACACTCACAGACGGCTCGCAAACTTTGGGATTGGGTGTAAGATATACAAAAGATAACATGACCATAACAGGTGGGTACAGTTATACAAAAGTTGGCGATGTCACGGTTACTTTCCCAATGACTGCCCCACATCCATCAATGACAGCAACATATGCTAGTAATAAAGTGACTGGATTAGGCCTCAAAATTGGTTTCTCCTTCTAATTAAGGTTTCGTGGGCTCCTAACAGGGGCCCACTAGAAATATTCCATAAATTAAACATATCTTTTAGTCCGGACGATGACCCGAATACGAAACCTTTTATTAATTTGCATCCTATCGAGTGCGGTTTCTTGTGGAACAGCTAGAGGTGTACTTTATGGGACTGGAGCTGTGTTGGAGGGCGTAGCAATGGACGCGCAGTCAGTAGGAAACTGGATCAAATAATTTCTAACGGGTATGACTATCTAAACACTTGTTGAAATCGTCAGAATTATATTCAACTTTTTTCTCATATAAACAAATTGCTTCAGCTAATGCATCGCGTCCCGCTTTTTGTACCGCTCCAAAGGAACAGCCTACTAGCATGATAGGCAAAACAAAAAGTATAATAGACAAATTTTTCAAGACATGTTTTCCAAGGATTGATCACTGGCCTTATTTAACAATCAGACTACTTTGTCCATATGAACAGTTACCTTACAAAAATGAGTAAAATTTTTTTCTACCAATTATTTTATGCGGCTTTATTAACAGTTAGTATGTCAAATCAGGCAATCGCTAAAAATTTGGTTTATGAGAATAACTGGGCATACCTTGCAGACACGGTCATGGGTGGTGTTTCTAGAGGCGGTGCGGAATTTTCGGCCGGAGCATTAAGATTAACAGGCCAAGTTTCAACCAAAAACAATGGTGGCTTTATTCAAGTTAGAACAAGAATAGATCCAATTCAGTCCAGTGGGAAAATAGGCATCAAAATTAAAGTAAGGGGGAACGGTGATGTTTATTATCTTCACATTCGCAATGCTTCAGCGCGTCTTCCTTGGCATTACTACACAGCAAATTTTAAGACAACAGATAAATGGAAAGAGATACTAATTCCTTTTGACAACTTTGAAAAATCAGCCACTTTTATGCCAAAAAAATTAAGATCAGATACAATAAAAACAATAGGTCTTGTTGCATATGGAAAAGACCACAATGCTGATGTATCCATTGCAAATTTAGAGTTCTACTAAAAAATTGATAACTATATTTAGACCTTTGTTGATCGGTTATCTGTCACAACACTCAACTAGCAATACCTACCCCAGACATCATACTTGCACCAAAACTTACAAGACGTATTCTCTACCATAGTCCGGGCAAAGTCTTTGCCATTGATTGAACAATACCCTACCTCTCTATCGTAAGTCTTTGCACCTGTTAGCTCACAAACTGATTGCTTGCCTTTGAAATGTTTTGCAAAACGTGTAGCTTTTTGTCCTTCTCTTGTACTGTTTTCCGGACAATCCAAAGCAGAGATACGGACGGGTATTAGATTTATCTCAATAGTATCACCGTCACGAACATGGGTTATTGTACCTCGTAAAGCTGATACTGCACGTTTATCTAATCCAGTATTTGGGTCTCTGTTTTTACTAAATTCAAATTCATCCATGTATTTTAAAGCTAAGAACGCAATAAATGCCACGAGTATTACTAATTTTAGATTTGATGCGGAGCTACGATATTTCATCGTTATATTTTTATCCAAAAGTCTGTTTTGTAGATCTAAGGTTTCTATACCTGAAATTTACGCTATTATTTGTCAACTATTGATTATGTTGAGGTTTTTTTACATTTACACCAAATT
>CACDPP010000039.1 GCA_902554705.1 Paracoccaceae bacterium | reverse complement strand
CCAAATGAATATCAAGGAGGAAGTTTTTCAATTTCAAACCTGGGCATGTTTGGAGTCGATAATTTTGATGCAGTTATAAATCCCCCTCATGGGGCCATACTAGCAGTTGGTAGAGGTCTTCAAAAACCAATAGTAAATGAAGATGAATCTATTTCAGTAGCCAATTTGATGTCGCTGACTCTTTCCGTTGATCATCGTGTGATTGATGGCGCTTTGGGTGCCAAATTGCTCCAAAACATTACCAAATACCTTGAAGACCCAATACTCATGTTAACCTGAATATCAGTCCGACGACAGTATCTGATCCATTTTGATCGAAGGCGTGCTGCAACCAGCCTCACCAACTATTTTAGCCGGAACCCCCGCGACGGTTTTCTTAGGTGGTATCTCCTGTAACACAACCGAGCCTGCTGCGATACGACAACAACTTCCAACCTTAATATTGCCGAGCACCTTAGCACCAGCGCCTATCATCACACCATCACCTATTTTAGGATGACGATCCTCGTCTTCCTTACCAGTGCCACCTAAAGTAACCGAGTGAAGCATAGAGACATTATCGCCAACAATCGATGTTTCACCAATGACGATCGAATGCGCATGATCTATCATTAATCCTTTTCCAATTTTTGCTGCTGGATGTATGTCTATTCCAAAAACTTCTGACGTTCTCATTTGGAAAAAATATGCCATATCCCTTTCACTATTAATCCAAAGCCAGTTTGAAACCCTATACGCTTGGACCGCAAGGAAGCCCTTGAAATACAAAAGGGGCTGCATGTACCTGTTACAGGCCGGATCCCTATCCACCACCGCCATAACATCGGCTCTTGCAGCATTTGTAATCTGCGGATCGTTAGAAATAGCCTTGCTGCAAATATCTCTCAGAGTTTGCTCGGAAATTTCAGCCGATGCTAATTTGGAAGCAACCCGATGGGCTAAAGCGTTCTCAAAGCTTGGATGTTGAAGGATACTAGTTTGAATAAATCCGCCAATCGCAGGCTCTGCTATCACAGCATCTTCTGCCTCATTACGCAATCTATCCCAAACGGGATCTAATTGAGTATATTTTTTTTCAAAATTTACCATCAACTGAACCCTTCATTGGTTAAAGTACATAGCGCTCAAACGTTCAAATCTCAACATTTTCATAAAATTCTTTTGCTGAGATCTAGTCTTTGCTATTTTTTTCAATTGTTCTCCACTTAGAAACATTTTTATTGTGATCAGTTAAATTTGTGGCAAATGAATGCCCGCCAGTGCCATCTGCAACAAAAAATATGAAGTCCGTATTTTCTGGATTCAAAGCAGCAAAAATACTTTCTTCGCCAGGATTTGCAATTGGTGTTAGAGGCAAACCAGCCCTTAAATAGGTATTCCAAGGGGTATCCTTGCGAAGCTCACTTCGTCGAAGGCCCCGGCCTAAGATTTTTTTACCTTTGGTTATTCCGTATATTACTGTTGGATCAGTTTGTAGTGGCATACCCCTTTTTAGGCGGTTGATAAATACACTCGAAATAATCCGCCGTTCACTTTTAAGCCCAGTCTCTTTTTCAATAATTGAGGCTAAAATTAATGCTTCTTCCGGTGTTTTAAATGGCAAACCATCTAATTTAGACTGCCAAGCTTTTCGTAAAATACTGTCTTGCTTTAAAGACATTTGCTTCAATATTGTTGACCTGGAATCTTTTTGACCAAATTCGTAACTATCTGGTGCCAAACTGCCCTCTTGAGGAATTTCATTTATCTCCCCAGTAAGATAGCTAATTTCGTTTAAGGCCTGTACTATTCTCCATGAAGTAGCGCCCTCTGCTATTACAATTCTGTGCCTAGTACTTTTATCATCTAAAAAAGAATTAAATGCTGACGGTCTCTTATCGCTAGATTTAAAAGCAAACTTTTCTTCTAATTTTGAGGTTTTCGGATCTAGCTCTCGAACTCTGATGGTTGTTGAGACAATCCCTACTCCATAGATAATTTCTGTGCCGCAGGTATTTGCCCCACCTTGGGTAACTATATTAGAAATATCCTGCATTGTTGAAAACGCCGGAATAAGAAAACTGCCAGCTTTCAACTTAGTATCTTTTTCTTGATACCGAACGCCTACCCTAAAAAACCAAGCTGACTGTAGTGCACCTTTTTTTTCTAATTCTTCAGAAACTGTACGAAATGAACTACCACTAGGGATCCGAATGCATATTGCGGTTTCTAAAGGGCCCGCAGAAATATAAAACGACTTTGCCGTGAGACCAATGCCGCCAGCCAGAAGTATTAAGACGACCAGTAAAGAAATTATGTTTGAGGCAGCACTTCGCCACATTTTACACTTTCGCCAAAAGCAAACTGGCGTTCGTTCCCCCAAAACCAAAGGAGTTAGAAATAGCGTAGTTTATTTCTCTTGATACTTTTTTATTTGGAGCCAAATCCACTTTTGTTTCTATTGCGGGATTATCTAAATTTATTGTGGGTGGAGCAACCTGATCACGAATTGCCAAAATAGTAAAAATAGCCTCTATTGCTCCTGCTGCACCCAGTAAGTGACCAGTTGATGACTTAGTAGATGACATCGTTAAATGCCCAGCCTTATCTCCCATCATTCGCTCAACTGCTGCTAATTCAATAACGTCTGCCATGGTTGAAGTACCATGCGCGTTTATGTAATCTATCTGACCAGGTTCGATACCGGCTTTTTTTAATGCAGCCAGCATAGATCTTTCTCCACCTTCGCCATCTTCAGAGGGCGCGGTTATATGATAAGCATCACCGGACAACCCATATCCAACAACTTCTGCGTAGATTTTAGCTCCTCGGCTTTTTGCATGCTGATACTCTTCCAAAACAACAACTCCAGCCCCCTCACCCATTACAAATCCATCACGGTCTATATCATATGGGCGAGACGCCTTCGTTGGATCATCAGCTCTTTTAGTTGATAGTGCTTTACATGCGTTAAACCCGCCAATTCCTATCTCAGAAATGGCTGCTTCGGCTCCACCTGCTATCATCACATCAGCATCATTAGCAGCAATAAGCCTAGCTGCATCACCAATTGCGTGCGCTCCAGTTGAACACGCAGTTACGACTGAATGATTAGGTCCCTTAAAGCCAAATCGAATACTAACCTGTCCAGATATCAAATTTATTAATGCACCCGGTATAAAAAATGGTGAAATTCTTCTAGGTCCGCGCTCATTAATCATTACTGCGGTTTCTGCTATAGAATTTAAGCCGCCAATACCTGACCCAATCATTACACCGGTTCGAAGCAAGCTGGCCTTGTCCGTAGGCTTCCAATCGGCATCCCTCACCGCCATTTCAGAAGCAGCAATACCATACAAGATAAAGTCGTCTACTTTTCTTCGTTCCTTTGGCTCCATCCAATCATCGGCATTGAATGTTCCATTTAGGCCGTCCCCTTGGGGAACCTCGCACGCATACTTTGTTGCGACCCGGTCCGCGTCAAACCGTGTTATTAGACCTGCACCAGAGTCGCCATTAAGAATACGCGACCATGTTTCCTCTACCCCACTGGCGAGAGGCGATATCAATCCTAATCCCGTAATAACTACTCGACGCATGTTTTACTCATTTTTGACCAGCTTTGTTTGCTAATAGCGCGTAAGAGCCCTCTAGGGCAAGTCTTGTAGGCTCCTATCATGAAGCAAATAAAAAACCCTCGCATGTGCGAGGGCTCTAATCAACAAAGCCTTTGACTAAGCAGCTTCTCCGATGAACTTAACAGCATCTCCGAAAGTCTGAATGTTTTCCGCAGCATCATCTGGTATTTCAATTCCAAATTCTTCTTCAAATGCCATAACTAACTCAACCGTATCCAAGCTATCAGCACCTAAATCGTCAATAAACGATGCATTATCAACAACTTTATCTTCATCAACGCCTAAATGTTCTACAACAATTTTTTTAACGCGGTCTGCGGTATCGCTCATCGTATCTTCCTCATTCTGCAGGGATTGAACCCAATTTTCCCTTGAATTTTCAAGGATTTTTGCCCTATTGGGCGGTTATAACTAGTGAAGAGAGTAACTTATCTTTCTACTACAACAACTCAACATCAACTTTTCACGAGCGCTATAACATAAGAATTTAAATTAGCAAATGTTTTGGATTAAAAAGAATACTAAATTTTGAAATTGTTTTCTAAATAATAAAACTCTTAAATTTTAGATCATGGCCATGCCGCCATTAATATGAAGCGTCGCTCCGGTCAAATAACTTGCCTCTGAGCTGGCCAAATATAGTACAGCAGATGCTATTTCGGTGACAGTGCCCATTCTTCCCGCCGGGATCTGGGTCATTATATTGGTTTTCTGATCTTCATTTAATTTATCCGTCATTGGCGTTTCAATAAATCCCGGCGCAATGATATTTACTGTAATCCCCCGGCTTGCCACTTCAAAAGCTAATGACTTAGACATTCCCACCATTCCAGCCTTAGAAGCTGCATAATTGGCTTGCCCAGGATTACCTGTAGACCCAACTACTGAACTGATATTTATTATGCGACCCCAACGATTTTTCATCATACCACGCACAACGCCTTTACAGAGTTTCATTGTTGCCGTTAAATTTACATCCAGAACCGTCTGCCATTCTTCATCTGACATGCGCATGAACAAATTATCTCGCGTGATACCAGCGTTGTTTATCAAAATATCTATACCACCCATCTTTTCAGAAGCATCTTTCAAAAGATCCTCGATGGCTAAAGGATCACTTAAATTACATTGGAAAATTTGCGTGTTGTCGCTCAATGTGTCTGATAAAGCCTTCAAACTTTCTAATCGAGTTCCACTAATTGCAACCTCAGCACCAGCTTCATTAAGCGTTTTAGCTATTTCACCGCCTATACCGCCAGAGGCTCCAGTAATAAGAGCTTTTTTACCATTAAGATCAAACATTAAGCGACACCTTTTAATTTAAAAATTTATTGTTCTAATATCCTCGGGTGAAGAAATATTCTTGAGATTTATATTTTTATCGATCCGCCTTATCATTCCGCTCAAGGCTTTACCCGATCCAATTTCCCAAATTTCATCCACATTATTTTTTGCCATCCACATGATTGACTCACGCCATCTAACTGACCCAGTAATCTGGTTAACTAATAATTTTTTTATCTCTGTGGGATCTGAAATCGCTTGAGCGCTTACATTTGATACAATTGGAACAATTGGCGGTTTAATTTTTATATTTTCTAATTCAATCTTCATTTCCTCAGCGGCTGGGGCCATTAATTCACAGTGAAATGGAGCACTCACAGGAAGCATAATGGCTCTTTTTGCTCCATTGTTTTTGGCCAGCTCAACAGCTAATTCCACAGCAGTTTTTTCGCCAGATATAACAACTTGTGAGGGATCATTATCATTTGCCGCCTGACAAATACCTGCAGCTTGAGCTTCAGTAGCCAAAGACTGAACCGTTGCAAAGTTTAACCCCAAGATAGCGGCCATAGCCCCGACTCCAACGGGAACCGCGTCTTGCATAGCGAGCCCTCGCGCTCGAAGCAGTCTTGCCGCATCCGAAACGGAAATAGCTTTGCTCATAGCTAACGCAGAATATTCACCCAAAGAGTGGCCGGCTAGGTAAGCACAGCTATCGATTTTAAAACCTTCGCTTTCTAATCCTTTTAGTGCCGCCAAGCTCATCGCCATTAATGCTGGCTGAGCATTTTGGGTGAGAGTCAATTCTTCAATATCGCCCTCCCATATTAAGGTAGATAAATTTTCGCCTAACGCATCATCCACCTCTTCAAATATAGCCTTGGCTGCCGAATATTCGTTAGCCAGTGATTTGCCCATTCCTATACTCTGAGCACCCTGTCCTGGGCATACTAAAGCTCTAACCACGAATAACTCCTTATATCTAAATTGCAGATATCTGCCTTAGTGAAATCATGCAATCCTTTTAGTTTACAAAAATAGGCGGATATTTTTCTGGAAAACTTGTGGCTCTATGCCAACTTTCGGCAATATTTAAAAGGTTATTATCGGAAAACTGTTTACCGATTAATTGGATACCAAATGGTAATTTATTTTTGCAGAAACCAGCTGGAAGATTAATTGCTGGAAGCCCTATTAAACTAACCGGCACTACGACTTGCATCCATCTATGATATGTGTCCATAGGATAGTTAGAAATGAATTTTGGATATTCTTTTTCTATATTAAACGGCTGTACCTGTGTTGAAGGCAAGACGGCAGCATCATATTGGCCAAGCAGATAGGCCATTTCGCTAAACCATTCGCTTCGTGTTTTAGATGCTCGTACAATTTCGTCGCTTTTGAGAGATAGCCCTCGCTTTATTTCCCATATAAGTGATTTTTTCATCACCTTACGTTTTTTTGGATCATCAAATTCCTTTGAAAGCACGTTCGAAACAGACCAAGATCGCAAAGTAATCCATGCTTCCCAAATTTTTTCCATGTCCATAGGTAAGTCAATAACTTCAACATAAGCGCCTAGTTCCTCAAATTTTTTTAACGATTTCTCAGTTAGATCTCTTATTCCTTCTTCAAGGGGAAGATCCCAGCCCATAAAAGATATTATCTTTTTATTTTTTAAGGAGCGATCCTTTAACGGAACGTCAATATCAAAAAAAGGAACTCCATTTGGTTGCCGCTCGTCTTTGCCAGCCATAACCTTCAATAAAATTGCCAAATCCTGAGGATTTTTAGCCATTGGTCCACTGGTAGACAATTTATGCAAATATAAATCATCACTAGGTTCACTGGGCACTAAGCCCCAGGTAGGTCGCATCCCATAGACATTATTCCAAGCGGCAGGGTTCCGAAGAGAACCCATCATATCCGATCCATCAGCATATTTTACCATATCACAAGCCAAAGCAACCGCTGCCCCACCGGAAGATCCTCCAGCTGATTTGCTCAAGTTGTAGGGGTTTTTTGTAATTCCAAATACTGGATTAAAAGTATTACTACCTAGTCCAAGCTCTGGTGTATTTGTTTTTCCAATTATAATTGCGCCGGCCTGACGCATTCGGGCAACAATTATGTCATCATGAGTGGCTATTTCATTAGCAAAAATCGGTGAACCTTGCGTTGTCCTAAAACCCTTTGCATTCGCCAAATCTTTTATCGCAATTATTTCACCATTAAGCACTCCCTGCTCCTCAATAGGCAACTTTTCTTTATAATGCGCCGCATCAAGAATCTCATTTTCTTGTCGCATTGAAACAATGGCATTCACTTCAGGATTCCATTTACGAATTTGCTCAAGCCTAAATTCGATTTCCTCTGTTATTGATCTTTCAACTTTCAAAATATTATCTTTATTCTAATTCAAATTACTCTTAACTTAGTCGTTATCCTTTGCCTCAGCCCTTGATTTTCCAGAAACATTCATTGCCAAAGTAGCAGCCATAAAATCATCTAAATCACCATCTAATACTCCTTTTGTATCAGAAGTTTCATGCCCGGTTCTAAGGTCTTTGACCATCTGATAAGGTTGCAAGACATAAGATCTTATTTGGTTACCCCAACCCGCGTCACCTTTATTCTCATGGGCCTCAACAACCGCGGCACTTCTGCGATCTAACTCAAGTTGGTACAAACGCGATTTTAGCGCTTTCATTGCAATATCGCGGTTTTGATGCTGAGATTTTTCTGAGCTTGTCACGACAATTCCCGTAGGATTGTGGGTTATTCTAACTGCAGAGTCAGTGGTGTTAACGTGTTGCCCACCAGCTCCAGAGGAGCGAAAAGTGTCTATTCGAATATCTGCTGGATTAACCTCAATATCAATATTATCATCTACCACTGGATAAACCCAAATTGAACAAAAAGAAGTATGCCTTTTAGCTGAACTATCAAAAGGTGAAATCCTAACAAGTCTATGAACGCCACTTTCCGATTTCAGCCAACCATAAGAATTATGACCACTTATTTTGTAAGTTATAGATTTAATGCCAGCTTCTTCCCCGGGGGTTTCGGATTGCAAATCGACATTATATCCTGTTTTTTGAGCCCACCTTAGATACATACGAGCCAACATTGCCGCCCAATCACAACTTTCTGTACCGCCAGCACCCGCATGAATTTCAAGGAACGTATCGTTTGCATCAGCCTCACCATTCAAAAGCGCTTCAAGCTCTTTTGAGGCTGCATTTTTAGCTAAAAGGCTTATAGCTTTTTCAGCTTCATCAATAATTTCGCTATCTTCTTCTTGCTCACCCAATTCAATCATTTCGATATTATAGAGTAGATCATCTCTAATTTGATTATGCCCCTCCATTGCGTCAACTAATGATTGTCTCTCTCTCATCAACTTCTGAGCCTGATCAGGTTTATCCCAAAGATTGGGGTCTTCCACACGAGCATTAAATTCTTCTAGACGGTTAGAAGCAGTATCCCAGTCCATTCTTTGGCGAAGTAGTTCCAAAGATTTTTCAACTGAGTTAACTAAATTTTCTATATCTGCTCTCATAGTTTTTGTTTTTATTTACCACTAATATTTTGTAAATTTTTTCTCAGTAAAGACCACCAGAAGTAAGAGTTCCTAAGCTTGCTGCACCACCAAAGGTTACAATTTCACCACTGGAACTTGTAGTATGAACAAGTTGCTCATCCTCTTCGGAAAAAAGGTCAATATTGCTTCCCATGGCAAAACCTCCATTGACAGCATCCCCAAATGTTGGCTCCTCTCCATCGCGAAAGTATTCAGCAACAACAAAATCACCCTCGGCATTTTTATCTAAGCGATCGCCTGTAAGGCGATGAAGATTAATAAATTTGCCACCTTTCGGCACCTTAAACTCACCTCCACCATATTTCTTGATAGCTGAAAGCATAAACTCATTAAATACCGGGCCACACGTACTACCGCCGCCAGTTCCTTTTCCAAGTGGGGTAGGTATGTCAAAACCTATGTAACAGCCAGCGACAATATTACTAGTAAACCCCACAAACCATGCATCTTTAGCTTGGTTAGTTGTCCCTGTTTTGCCTGCCGTAGGCACAGGTAACTTCACTGTCCTAGATGCTGTACCTCTAGTAACAACACCTTCCATCATTGACGTGAGTTGATAGGCCGTTACAGGGTCCATAACTCTTTCCCTTTCTGAAGTAATTTCTGGGCCCAAACCTGGTGGAAGCACATCGTTTATACAGTCATCACAGTTTCTTGGGTCATGCCTATAAACAGTTTTTCCATACCTATCTTGGATACGATCTACCAATGTTGGCTCCACTCGCTCTCCTCCATTCGCAAACATAGCATACGCAGCAACCATCTTATAAAGTGTAGTTTCTTCCGCACCCAAAGAATTAGCCAAATATGGACGCATATTCATATAAACACCGAAACGCTCAGCATAATCTGCTATAGTTTTCATTCCAACATCTTGAGCAACTCTGATAGTCATTAAATTTCTAGACTTTTCTATACCAGTCCTTAAAGGTGTTGGACCATAAAACTTACTTGAAGCATTCTTGGGCCGCCATAGACCTTCCGGCGTATTGAATTCGATTGGTGCGTCGATAACTACGGTGGCAGGAGTATACTTACTGTCAAGCGCAGATGCATAGACAAATGGTTTAAAACTTGAACCTGGCTGACGATCTGCTTGCGTGGCGCGATTGAAAACAGAATGGTCATAATCAAAGCCACCTTGCATGGCAAGAACACGGCCTGTGTTGACGTCCATGGCCATGAACGCTCCCTGAACTTCGCTTATCTGTCTCAGTGTCCATCTCTTAAACTCTTTATTTTCATCAAGTAGTGCTCTTACATAAACAGCATCACCTAAAGACAAGATGTCCTGTGCCTTTTTTGCCTTGAACTGCATACCTTCTTCATTGGTCTTTTTGTGAGCCCAAGTTACATCTTTATAAGAAATATAATGCCCTCTTGGATCGTCAGGAACTCCTTCTATCCCAATGATTGCACTATCACCTTTGAATCCTAGAACAACAGCAGGGTACCAACGCCCATCTAAGTTGATTTTACGCGACATAGGAAGCTCAGAGAGCGCTTCTCTCCAATAACCTAACTGAGGTTCCGTCAATTTCAATCCAGTCCCTCTCCAAGCTCCTTGTTTCCTATCAAAAGCTTCAAGCGCCCTTTGCAATGAAGTAGCTGCAACACTCTGCATCTCTGGGTCCAGTGTTGCCCTAACTGTCATTCCGGAGGTAAAAAACTCTTCTTCACCAAAATTTCTACTCAGCTGCCTTCGAATTTCATCTGTAAAATAGTCACGCGCAGGAAGAGAGGATTTAAATGAGGGAAAGTCACCATTTTGAACAGATTTTAGTGGCTTTTGAAGTTCCAGTTTGTATTCCGTTTCGTTGAGATAGCCATTCTGCCACATTTCGCGGAGAACATAATTCCTTCTCTCTAATAAACGGTCTTTTTTTCTCACTGGATGAAATTTGGAGGGAGCTTTTGGTAAGGCAGCAAGAAACGCGGCCTCATGAGGAGCTAATTGGTCCAATGTTTTATTAAAATAAGTTTGGGCGGCAGCCGTTACACCGTAGGAGTTCTGTCCAAGAAAAATTTCATTCAAATATAGCTCAAGTATTTTACTTTTAGGTAGCGTATTCTCTATTCGCGTTGCTAATATTATTTCTTTAATTTTTCGCTCAGCTTGACGAGAGCCATCTAACAAAAAGTTTTTCATAACTTGTTGAGTAATTGTTGATGCTCCCCTTACCACCTTTCCGCCAGAACGAACTGCATCAAAAATAGCTGAAATTATTCCTCGTACATCATAACCGGGATGTGAGTAAAAATTTTTATCCTCCGCAGATATAAATGCATTTTTAATTGAAACCGGGACTTCATCAACAGGCGTAAAGAGCCTTCGCTCTCTAGCAAACTCATCTATTATTTGCCCCTCTACAGAGTAAATTCGGCTAATTGTTGGGGGTTTATACTGAGATAGGGATTCATGACTTGGAAGATCTCGTCCATATATCCAAAAAACTGCTCCGATAGTAATAGCGGCTCCAATTACACCCAACGTTAGGATGGTAAAAACCGATCCAATAATATTAATTAACGGCCTAACCAATGTTTATTCCTTAACAGTCTCAAATGTAGTGAGCAAATTACTCATGCTCTAGAATACTTACAATATGTTTTTGATTAAATAGGTCCAATTTTAAGAT
>CACDPP010000038.1 GCA_902554705.1 Paracoccaceae bacterium | reverse complement strand
CCTCCTCAGCAATATTCCATGGCAAAATCAATACAAAGTCAGGATTAAACTTAACCAGTGCCGATGGTGGCAAGATCGGTATGTGGCTACCCGGCATAAACTTTTCCTGTTTAGCAGAGGCGGCATCGGAGACAAAAGGTAATAAGTCCGGTTTTACTCCTGCATAATTGAGCAAAGTGTTACCTTTGGCCGCTGCACCGTAAGCAGCGACTTTTTTTCCAGCACGCTTTTGTTCAATCAGAAAAGCTAGTAGATCATCCTTTACGCGATTAGCCTGAACCTGAAAACTTTTGTAAGTAGCCATACATTGTAGGCCCCGCCGTAGTTCTTTTGCGTGTAAAGCCTGAACCAGAGGGGTAGTTTGACGCGTATCGTCAGCGTGGCACCCAAATACACGCAAACTTCCACCGTGAGTAGATATTTGCTCTACATCCCAAAGTCGAAGACCGGCAGCTTCGAAAATGCACTTTACAGTATGAAGTGAAAGATAAGAAAAATGTTCGTGGTACACCGTATCAAACTGATTGTGTTCCATCATTTCCATCAAATGGGGGAATTCTAACGTGAGCGTTCCACCAGGTTTAAGCACCGCTTTAAGGCCAAGAGTAAAGTCATTTATATCAGGAACATGCGCATAGACATTATTACCTATAATAAGGTCAGCCTGTTTACCCTTTAATGCCAATTTCTTGCCTAGTGCCTCACTAAAAAATTCTCTCAATACAGGTATTTGAAGGTGTTCAGCAGCAGCGGCCGTACTGGCCGTTGGCTCGATACCAAGGCAGGGAATTCCTGCTGCTAGAAAGTTTTTCAACAAATAGCCGTCATTTGAAGCAACCTCAATGACATGGCTAGCTTCACTTAGGCCAAGACGGTCTATCATGACCTCTGTATAATGCTTAGCATGTGCTAACCAACTAGTCGAAGTGCTCGAGAAATATGCGTAATCAGGACTAAAGAGTTCTTCTGCTTGAGCATAATCTTCAGTCTGTACTAGCCAGCAGTTACTACACACATTAATTTTTAGGGGAAAATACTTTTCTAGAAGACATAATTTATCCTCAGTAAGATATGCATTAGATGGTGGCGCAAATCCAAGATCAAGAAATGTATCTACCAGAGGGGTTGCGCAGTGGCGACATTTCATTTTAATGAGATTCCCTTAAATTCGGGCGTAAGCTGTGAGTGAGCCTTATCACGCTCTGATATCTCAGTTACTGCCAGGGGCCAGTTGATACATAAAGTCTGATCATTAAAATGCAAAGCGGCCTCGGATTGTGGAGAATACTGCTCAGTATGCAAGTAGAGCAATTCGACGTCATCAGTTAATGATTGAAATCCATGCGCAAAACCCTCTGGTATTAGCATAGCATGGCAGTTTTCAGCCGACAAAATTTGTGCATGCCACTGTAGAAAACTTGTGGAATTTGCTCTCAAGTCCACTGCTACATCCCACACCTCACCTCGGATACAGCTTACCAAC
This sequence comes from Paracoccaceae bacterium, assembly GCA_902554705.1. GTDB lineage: Bacteria > Pseudomonadota > Alphaproteobacteria > Rhodobacterales > Rhodobacteraceae > Salinivivens. The sequence goes on along the minus strand of CACDPP010000038.1, from coordinate 10,010 downwards.
TTCATTTCACAGTGTGGTGAATTTTGATAATGTAAACCACGAATAGTGCCCCGATGAGCTGTGAACGTGTGATTAATTTGGGCAATCGGTTTTTCCCAGCCAGCGAGTTCTAATTCAGCCGAGCAAAAAAGGCGGGAAAGAAAGCCACGGGCATCACAAAGACGTTGCCGCTCAATGAGCTTAAGACCAGCAAGTGGTAAATTTTTTACAGCCTGAAGGCTCAATGAAGGGCCTCGTAAAAAGAAATGTCATTCTCGCAAAGCTTACGGGCATCGAACCCATCAGTTTGGGATCGGTACCACTCCATTGTAATTTCTATTGCCTGCGACAATATCAAGGATGACTCAACACCTAGTATATGACGTACCTTAGAAGTTTCTAGTACTAGCAATCCTGCTTCATGGGGCCCAATCATATTTTCTTTGTAATGTACTGTGCCTCTACTATAGACTTTGCGAGCCAATTCAATAACATCTTTAACAGTGACTACTTCGTCCTTTGAGGGACCAAAGTTATATGCACCTGCCAACTCTGGGTTTACCCATAGTTTCTCCGCCAAGATTAGGTAGCCGGCTAAAGGTTCAAGAACATGCTGCCATGGTCTAACAGCTTCTGGCCGACGAACCTCAAGCACTTCTCCAATTTGCCAACTACGGACTGCATCAGGGATTAATCGATCTGCCGACCAATCACCACCACCAATAACATTCCCGGCGCGGGCGCTGGCGACCGCTACGCCCTGCTGGTCAAGAAAAGAATTTCGATAGCTGTTAATAACAAGTTCACTAGCAGCCTTACTTGCACTGTATGGGTCGTGACCACCCAGCGTATCGTCTTCACGATAAGGCCATTGCCACTCATTGTTGCTATAAACTTTATCGGTAGTTACCATGACAGCAGCCTTTAAACATGTGACGCCACGTAGCGCTTCAAGGAGATGTACGGTACCCATAACGTTCGTGCTATAGGTTTCAACGGGTTCCAGATAACTATGACGCACTAGAGGTTGAGCCGCCAAATGGAAAACCAATTCAGGCTGAATTTTTCCAATAAGCTTCAAAAGGGCTTCTTTATTGCGAATATCACAAAAGTGGCTTTCGCAAAGCTCTCTAATTCCAGCCAATTCAAACAAACTGGGGTTAGTATCTGGTAGAATGCCTATACCGAATACCTGCGCACCCAAACGGTGCAGCCAAAGCGTGAGCCAACTCCCCTTAAAGCCAGTTTGCCCAGTAACCAGAACGCGCTTTCCTTTCCAGAAATTTCGATCCGGTCGAGCTATGTTCATTTCCAGATCTTCCAAGGGGCTTTTCCATCATCCCATAAATTTTCAAGTTGGGTCTTATCACGCATCGTGTCCATTGGTTGCCAAAAGCCACTGTGCATAAAAGCCATCACTTCGCCCATGTTAACAAGATTTGCTAGAGGTTCGTTTTCCCAACTAGTTTGATCACTATTGATCTGCTCCAGGGCTTTAGGCGACAAAACAAAAAAACCACCATTTATTAGTCCACCATCACCAGGCGGTTTTTCAGCAAAACCGGTAACTTCATTATTGCTATTGGATTCAATAGCACCGTAACGCCCCGGTGGCTTAACGGAAGTAATCGTAGCAAGCTTGCCATGTTGTTGATGAAAATTGATACTTTCCGTGATATTTACATTGCTGACGCCATCTCCGTATGTGAAGCAAAAAGCCTGTTCGTTTTCAATATATTTCTCGACACGTTTAAGTCTTCCACCTGTCATCGTATTTTCGCCGGTATCCACAAGGGTTACCCTCCATGGCTCTGCCTTTTGTTCATGCACCTCCATGCTGTTATTAGCCATGTCAAAGGTAACATCTGACATATGCAAAAAGTAATTGGCAAAGTATTCCTTAATCAGGTAGCCTTTGTAGCCGCAGCAAACTACAAAGTCATTCACTCCGTGTGCAGAATACATCTTCATAATGTGCCAAAGTATTGGTTTACCACCAATCTCGATCATTGGCTTAGGCTTGAGATGGGTTTCTTCGGAGATACGAGTTCCAAGACCACCAGCTAGGATTACAGCTTTCATTCGTCTACCTTCACTTATTTAATTAGATTACTAAAGCTAAAAGTTTCGTAATAATATTTATCAACCAATAATATTAGGTGAACCGTTGCACCAAAATCTTTTCTTTATTCAATCAAAGGATGATTACTTATTGACTTGGATAGACGCACGTCCAATGGTCACATAATCCCATCCTGCCAACAATAATTTATCAGGCAAATATAAATTGCGTCCATCCACAATTAGCTTATTACGCATGCGCCTCGCCATTTCAGCTAGGTCCGGCGCCCGAAATTCTTGCCATTCTGTACAGATTACCAACGCATATGCATCTTGCAAGGCGTCATATTTATTGTCAAATAGACGTAGCCTGGGATGCGTGCCATAAATGCGTTCTGCTTCCTCCATGGCTGCAGGGTCATATGCCTGAACAGTTGCCCCACATTTCCACAGAGATTCCATAAGATTACGGCTGGGAGCCTCACGCATGTCGTCGGTATTAGGCTTAAAAGATAAGCCCCAAACACCAACCGTGAGACCTTCTAATTTAGTTGGGCCTCCAAAATACATTTCTAACTTAGAATAAAGTATAGTTTTTTGAATATCATTGGTCGACTGAACTGCTTTTATTACTTGAGTGTTGTAACCAACTTGTGATGCCGCATGTTCCAGAGCTTTCACATCCTTTGGGAAACAACTTCCGCCATATCCACAACCAGGATATATAAAGTGATGACCAATACGCGGGTCTGCGCCCACTCCTTTTCGTACTTCTTCGATATCTGCTCCAAGTCTTTCAGCCAGATTAGCCATTTCATTCATGAAACTGATTTTTGTAGCCAGCATAGCGTTAGCAACATATTTGGTCATTTCTGCGCTACGCAAGTCCATGAAGAAAGTTCGCTTATTATTACGATTAAAGGGCTCATAAAGTTCGACCATCAACGACTTTGCGCGTTCGCTTTCAATCCCTACGATGATGCGGTCTGGCTTTAAAAAATCATTTACCGCCGCGCCTTCCTTTAAAAATTCTGGATTCGACACAACGTCAAAATGAATGTCTATGCCACGCTCATCTAATATTTGCGAGACGCGAACTTGCATTTGGTGGGCAGTGCCGACGGGAACTGTAGATTTATTAACAATGACTTTGTAATCTAGCATATTGCGTGAAATTTCTTCAGCAACATCCAAAACATATTGTAAGTCGGCTGACCCATCTTCATCTGCTGGAGTCCCCACAGCGATGAATTGCACTTCTCCATGCAGAACTGTTTTAGCAGTATCAGTGGTGAATTTTAATCGCCCCACTTTCACATTACGCTCTATTAAAGCTTCCAGCCCAGGCTCCCAGATGGGAGTAATGCCATTATTTAATTTTTCAATTTTCGCCTGATCTTTATCCATACATACGACATCATGGCCTACCTCAGCCAAACAAGCGCCGCTGACCAATCCTACATATCCAGTCCCAAAAATAGAAATTTTCATAGTTACAAATTAAACCTTATAGTAGCTGCGATACCAATCCACAAACCGCTGAATTCCATCTTGGATAGTGATGGTTGGTTTGTAGTCAAATTGTTCAATCAGGTCTTTAACGTTAGCATGGGTATCAGGTACATCACCTAGCTGCATAGGCAATAGCTCTTTAATAGCCTTTATACTCAGTGCCTCTTCAATTGCATCTATATAATCCAATAGCTCTATGGGTTGACTATTGCCAATGTTGTAAAGGCGCCAAGGAGCGAGGCTAGTACCTGGGTCTGGCAAATTACCGTCCCATTTTGTGTTAACGGGAGCAGGGCGATCTAAAGTACAGAGCACACCTTCGATGATATCATCTATATAAGTAAAGTCGCGCCTATGCTTGCCATAGTTAAAAACTTGAATGGGGTCTCCCGCAAGAATGGCTTTAGTAAATCTGAAAAGGGCCATATCAGGCCGACCCCACGGCCCATACACTGTAAAAAAACGCAAACCGGTTGTAGGCAAACCATAGAGATGGCTATAGGTATGAGCCATAAGTTCATTAGTTTTTTTGCTCGCAGCATAAAGGCTTAATGGGTGATCCACGTTCTGGTTTATCGAAAATGGGGTAGCAGTATTTGCGCCGTATACACTTGAACTACTTGCGTAAACTAGGTGCTCAACTTGGTGGTGGCGGCAACCTTCCAAAATATGCGCAAAACCGACAATATTGCTATCGATGTATACCATTGGATTATCAATTGAATGCCGCACACCAGCTTGTGCAGCCAGATTAACCACACACCGCGGTTTGTATCTAGCAAAAGCATCTTCAATTGCGCTTCGATTAGTCAAGTCAATGCGCAGATGTGTATAGTTTAGGTGATTGGCATGCCGGTCTAGACGAGCTTCTTTGAGAGCTTGATCATAATATGCATTGTGATTATCAATTCCGATCACGTTGTCACCGCGTTCGAGCAATCGCAAGACAAGAGCAGACCCAATAAAACCGGCAGCACCAGTAACAAGATAAGTTAAATTCATTAATTTATTCTCAAAGACGCCAAAGATTTGCTCCCACTGCTTTAACGGCTTCGGGTGAATAGGAGCATTTAATGTCTATAAATACACCACCAGTTTTCAGTGGGCCCAAAAGATTGTCCACTGGCTGGTTAGTATAGTATTTATGCGACACCGCGGCCACCATAGCATCGACATTATGGGGCAACTGGTCCCAATTAGTAAGCGTTAAACCATATTCGCATAGCGCCTGCTTTGGGTCTGCAATAGGATCGTGGACATACACTTCACAGCCAAAATCCAGCAAATCCTGCATCAAGTCGGCGACTTTACTATTACGCAAATCAGAGCAATTTTCTTTAAATGTAAGACCCAATACAATTACCTTAGCACCCAGAATGTTAGTGCCATTAACAATCATTTTTTTAATCGTTTGTTGGGCAACGTAGCTTGGCATATCATTATTAATACGTCGACCAGCCAAAATGAGTTCTGGATTATAACCCATAATATCAGCTTTATAACTTAGATAATAAGGATCTACGCCAATACAGTGTCCTCCCACAAGTCCAGGACGGAAAGGCAAAAAGTTCCACTTAGTTCCAGCAGCTTCAAGAACTTCTAAAGTATCCACACCCACAAATTCAAAGATCATTGCTAACTCATTCATAAGAGCGATATTCAAGTCCCTCTGGATATTTTCAATTACCTTGGCAGCTTCAGCCACTTTGATGCAGCTTGCCTTGTAAACCCCTGCGCCTATTATACTGCGATAAACCTCAGCCACGTTATCAAGAGTGGCTGGCGTGTCACCAGCTACGATCTTAACAATTTTAGTAATTGTATGCTCAGTGTCGCCCGGATTAATTCGCTCTGGGCTATAACCCACCCAAAAATCCTGCTTCCACTTGAGGCCTGAATTCTTCTCAAGAATAGGGATACAGACTTCTTCCGTTGCGCCAGGATAAACTGTGGACTCGTATACCACAATGGCCCCACGTTTTAGGTGCTTACCTACGGTTTCACTACTATTAATCAAGGGGGACAAGTCGGGCTGGTGGGCCAAATCTACTGGTGTAGGCACAGCGATGATAATAAATTTTGCTTCTTCAAGTACTACTGGGTCAGTATGGCATTCGAGTTGAATAGCCTTTTGCAGGTCATTTGTGCTAACTTCACCCGTCGGGTCTATGTGGCATCGAAAAGCCTCGACTTTGTCAGTCGAAAGATCCACTCCTAGTGTGGGCATTTTTTTTACCAAATTCAACGGCAAGCGGAAGACCAACGTAACCAAGACCAACAATTGCGATACTATTTTGCTTGTTAAATGAACTTAGAAAAGAAGTCATATGAAGTTAACTTTCCTTAATTTAATACGAGGTTTCACTAAGCTCTTTTAACAATTGATATCAGTAATCACGTTTGTCATTAGTTTTTGTAAGGTCGCTGACCTAAACGATAAATTATGGATAATGCCTATAAATGATTGGGAAGAGGATAAAGTATTAAATTGCTTCATGGTATTCGCCACTATTTTGGTCTTGGCTTCAAAGATACAATTTTGGGATAATATAGGCAAAGATTTTTTTATTTTTGTACAGACTTTGCTACGACATAATCAATATCGCTGCATAATTTGGATGCATACTATTAAATAGCTATAAATCTACACCCCAAAATAATAAATAGTAGGCGATGATAAACTCTCCGACCAAAAAGGTTTTATCGATTTGTTGCACGAGAGGTTTTAGCAGTGTTTATACCTATAAAATAAGTTACCACAAAAAGTAATCCTACACCCGCAGTACACCAAACTGTCGCAACAAAGTTATTCCAAAATAAAACGCCTAAAATTTGTGGTACAGAAATCAACGGAACTAGAATGAGGGTCGCAATAGGGTTTGTAATTTCTCTTCTGTCTCGACCAAAAAATCGAATTTCAAGGAAGCGCATTGCGAGTTGATGAAAGTGGAGACGGTCAGGGCGATCCGTTGGGTTACCTAATTTCCATCGACGCCATATAGCTAGACCAGTATCGGCAACAGGCCAGAAAAAAATAAGGAGTATTGCAAACGGGCTGAGTTCCTTAGAATTGTCAAAGAGGATTATTGCAGACCACACAAGTAGGTGACCTAATGCATATGCGCCACCATCTCCTAAAAATATTTTTCCCATAGGAAAATTCAAAATCATAAATCCCAAAACAGAGGAAATAATCAAGACAAGAAAAATAGCAATTTGCGTATTGCCAGAATTAAAGGCACTAATCGAAAGTGACAATGCTACAGAAATTGTTATATAGCTCGACAGTCCATTGAGGCCGTCAATAAGATTAAACGCGTTTACGACGCCCACCGTAGCGAAGACAGTAAACAAAATAGCGAAGGGCGCAAAATTTAGCAGCATATCAATGCCAGGGACGCCTAACCTAGTCAGCCACATTTTGAATAATAAAATTACTACGAGACTGGAAACAGCGGAGGCAATAAGTCGCGCCTTCGATGACATGGCATATCCAATATCTTCTGCCAGTCCTATAGAAAACACGGGAATAGCAGACAATATTAACCAGGTTATCTGTGCGGCATTGAGGTTGAATACAACGGAAAGCGGGATAAAGCCAAATGATAAAAGTGGTATAAGTACTAGTATACTTATGTAGATCGCAAGACCACCTACTCTAGGGACAAAACCACTATGAGCACTTTGAATAGCTACTTCATCGAATACCCCTCGTCGAGAAAAGCCATAACCACTTGATAAGATAATTACAACGCAGAGGATAAAACTCACAAAAAATAAAGTTAGATAGCTCTGCATTAACAAAGGTTCTGTTATTTGATTGAAATATGACCATATATCTTGTTTCATAGACTTCTTAACAAGCTCTGATTTTCAAAGATTTACCGGACATAATAATATTTTGTTTAAATTTTTGTTAATTGACAACGTAAATCACACTTTTTTCAAGATCTTCTCAAATTTTTTTATTACTTCTTCCAATAGCACTTCATCTCCCCTTGTCTCAACGTTAAGGCGCACAAATGGTTCGGTATTGGACTTTCGGAGATTAAATCGCCAATTTTCGAAGCACATCGACAGTCCATCCAATTCGTCGATGGACGTTGCCCTCGAAGCAAATAAGCTATTTACCATTTCCAAGCAATTTTCAGGATCAGCAACTGTAAAGTTTATTTCGCCACTTGAAGGAAAGAGTTGTTTCCGCTCTGAGATTAATTCTGATAGTAACAAATTTGACTTCGAAATTAATTCCCAAATCATCAGCCATGGAACCATGCCACTGTCGCAGTAGGCAAAATCCCTAAAATAATGGTGGGCCGATATCTCTCCACCGTAAATGGCATTGTTTTCTCGCATTGCAGCCTTCAAAAAGGAATGCCCTGTCTTAGATGAAACTGCGAAACCACCGCATTTGCTTACAACGTCTATCGTATTCCAGATAACACGGGGATCATGAACTATAGTCGCTCCCTTCTCTTTGCCTAAGAAAACTTTCGATAACAGACCTAAGACATATTCTCCAGGAATAAAATTGCCACTGTGATCAAACAAAAAACATCTATCAAAGTCACCGTCAAAAGCCACTCCAAAGTCGGCCTCTTCTCTAATTACTGCATCAGCCGTTGCCGATCGATTTTCCTCAAGCATGGGATTAGGAATACCATTAGGAAACGACGGATCTGGATCATGATGTAAATAAACAAAATTTGTTTTTATGTTTTTTTCTTCCAATTTTTGCTTTAATGCATCTATCGTAGGACCCGCCGCACCATTACCAGAATTGATCACAATTTTGAGCGGTTGAAGGCTCGACAAATCCACAAAGCCTATAATTTTTTCAACATACATGTTACGAGCAGCACTTCTGTTATCAGTTACCGAACCAGAATGTTTAGAAAGAATGAAGTTATTTTGCTCTGCAAGCTGTTTGATTTTAGAGAATTCCTGATCTTTTAGGGGTTGCGAGCACTGTTTGACAATTTTCATACCATTGTAATTAATAGGGTTGTGCGAAGCAGTTACCTCAATCCCAGCGCAAGCACCAAATTCCGACACTGCAGCATACATTTCCTCAGTCCCAGCGAGACCAATATCCAAGACGTTAGCACCTGCGTGACAGATTCCTCTCCCTAAAGATTGGGCTAAATCTGCAGATGTGGCTCTGGAATCAAAGCCTACGACTACGGTATTTGCATTCAAGAATTGTGCCGTAGCACGACCTATTCGATATGCAATTTCCTCATTTAGCTCCTCGTCAAGTTTTCCACGCACATCATAAGCCTTGAAACAGGTTAGGGGTTTGTAATTACTCATATTGACCTTTTTTATCACCAGATTTTTCTTCGTCATCCAGACCTAATTCATTTTCCAGTTTTTCAATCTCTGCCTTTAAGTCATTGTATTCATCTCTTTTGCGTTCGAGAAATTGAACCGTCATAGCTGCCTTGACCCGAATACCGCGTGGTGTGAGTTCGTAAATATAGTTTGCTTTAGTTTTAGACTGTGTAAAGTTTTTCAACTTCACAAAACCCTTATCAATAAGAGCTGTTACGCAGTAATATGCTGAACCATTAGAAATCCCCACCTTATTGGCGATTTCACGGGTTGAAATAGAAGGATCCGCATCAACGAGTTGCATCACCTTAAAGTGCGTCTCTTGCTGGCGTTGATCTCTTCTACTAGCCATAGATTTTTTTTTGAATACAGCTACCGCACCGCAGCGCAATTAAATGCCACGTCAACTTAAGGTAACTTTTTTGATCTTCATCAATTTTGCTCAATCTTGAGCATTGCTAATTCAATATTTGATTAAATGCAAAATATATTTTATAATTTTTATAGATTTTCAGAGCAACTAGCCACTACTTTAAAAAAATTTAAATGCGCTCAAAGTTGAACATATGCCTGAACAATTGAAAGGTTAACTTTTGCATTGGTATCTTCTTCAGACCAAACCCAATTCTCATGCAAAAGCATGTGAGAATTTGAAGCAACAAGGCTTTAACGTTTTTTGCCCCCTTATCGTCAAAACCACTAAAAAGAACAACAAGTTTTTAAATCGTAAAATTCCACTCTTTCCAGGCTACATCTTCATGGGTACGGTAATAGAGCCAGTTCCTTGGAATAGTATCAATGGAACGCGAGGAGTATCCAAGGCCGTGACGCTTGACGGAACATATCAGCCAGTAGATACTCAAATTATCGAAGGTCTGAAATACAGATGTGATACAGATGACATCGTCCAAAAAATAGGTGACATTATTTGCGGTGATCGCGTCAAAATCGAACGAGGGCCTTTTGCTGACTTTATCTGCACGGTGGAAGAGATTGAAGACAAAGAGCGCGCGTGGATACTCATCGACCTCCTTCAAACACAGACTAGAGCTAAAATTTCATTAAGTGAACTGTCAAAGATCAATTAGTTTATTTTGTTGAGACAGTTATCGTACCATCTTCAC
>CACDPP010000037.1 GCA_902554705.1 Paracoccaceae bacterium | reverse complement strand
TCTGATTGTTATAGGATTTGTGTCAGCTATTGGTTTTACGGTTTCACTATTTGTAGCAACCGTTGCTTTCGATGCTGGCCCTGTTCAGGATGCTGCAAAGATGGGCGCTCTGTTTAGTTTTGCCGCAGCTATTCTTTCGATAGTAGCAGGGAAAGTATTCAAAGTCGAAAAGCAAAATGGTTAAAAGCAGGGTAAACTTTTTGTAAAGTTTATCCATTTAAACGGTTAGTTTATTATAATTTAAACGTAGCGTCCGTGGCAGTGTTTAAACTTTTTACCTGATCCGCAAGGGCACTTTTCATTTCGTCCAGTGTTTTGCCAGTTTCGCGGCATTTCTTTTTCAGGATTACGATTTATTGCTAATCCATTGGTCTTAGGTTGTTCAAACTTTTGGCTTTGTTTTTGCTGGGAAACCATCTGCTCAACAATGGCTTTCTGCTCTTCTTCCGTTAACGGACGAACTTTCCCCATATGTTTTGTTACATCTAAGCGTAATGAACTCAGTAAGCTTTCAAAAAGCTGGAATGCCTCATTTTTGTACTCATTTAATGGATCCCTTTGGGCGTAACCGCGAAAACTAACAACGCTTCTAAGATGCTCCAGTTTAAGTAGGTGTTCTCTCCATTTACGATCAATTGTTTGAAGTAAAATCTGTTTGCAGATTTTGCCCATATTTTCAGCCCCAAACGCTTTATTTTTCTCGTCCATAAACTCGTCTACTGCGTTGCTTATACGATCTCTGATTACTTCATTATCAACGCCATCTTCGTTAGCCCACTCAACAATTGGTAGATTGACATTGAAAATCTCGCTTACATAGTTTTTTAGATTTTCAGTTTCCCATTGTTCCGCGTATGCTTTGGCAGGCATATATAACTCCAATGCGTCATCTAAAAGCTCTTCGCGCATATCCTCAATTATTTCATTGATTTCGGTCGATCTTAAAATCTCAAGACGTTGCTCAAAAATTGCCTTTCTTTGATCATTCATTACGTCGTCAAACTTTAGCAATTGTTTTCTAATGTCGAAATTACGTCCTTCAACTTTAGCTTGAGCTCTTTCCAAGGATTTATTGACCCAGGGGTGAACGATTGCCTCACCTTCCTCCATGCCTAGAGTCGAAAGTACTTTGTCCAAGCGCTCAGAGCCAAAAATCCGCATTAAGTCGTCTTCGAGGCTTAGAAAAAACGAGGAACGACCCGCATCGCCCTGACGACCAGACCTACCCCTAAGCTGATTGTCGATCCTGCGGCTTTCGTGGCGCTCAGTTGCAAGCACAAATAATCCACCCGAACCTAAAACCTTTTCTCTTTCCCCGGAATGGGAAGCTTCAATTTCCGTTCTTAATTTTTCGGGATCTTCATTTGGGTTTTTAGCTAAAGATTCTAGTACTTTCATTTCCACATTGCCGCCGAGTTGGATATCTGTTCCTCGTCCAGCCATGTTTGTCGCTATTGTGACGGCTCCAAGTTTGCCAGCGTCACCAACAATTTGAGCTTCTTGTTCGTGTTGTCTCGCATTTAAAACGTTGTGTTTTACTTTTTCTTTTTTAAGCATATCAGATAGTAGTTCAGATTTTTCTATAGAGGTTGTTCCGACTAATACGGGCTGGCCTTTAGTGTTTGCCTCCTTAATTTCTTCAATAATAGCTGTATATTTCTCTGCTGTAGTTCGATAAACTTTGTCATCTTCATCTATTCGAGTAACAGGTCGATTGGTTGGGACTTCTACTACCCCTAGCTTATAGATTTCTTTAAATTCTTCTGCTTCAGTTGCGGCTGTCCCGGTCATGCCTGATAATTTATCGTAAAGACGGAAATAATTTTGAAACGTTACGCTGGCTAAGGTTACGTTTTCTGATTGTATTGAACAGTTTTCTTTCGCTTCTATCGCTTGATGAAGACCTTCAGAAAGACGGCGTCCTGGCATCATACGCCCAGTAAACTCATCGATTAATACTACTTCGTCAGATCTAACTATATAATCTTTATCTTTTGTGAATAACTTATGTGCTCTTAGTCCTTGATTTACATGGTGAACAATAGTTGTGCTTTCTGGATCATACAGAGATTGTCCTTCTGGTAATATCCCTTCTGATAGCAGCATCTCTTCTAAATAATCATTACCTTCATCAGTAAAGGTTACGCCTTTTGTCTTTTCGTCAATTGTAAAATGAATATCTTCTAAAGAAGGTATTAACTTATCGATAGTTTGATATAACTCACTTCGATCTTCTGCTGGTCCTGAAATTATGAGCGGTGTTCTTGCCTCATCAATTAAAATACTATCAACTTCATCAACTATCGCAAAATAATGATATTTTTGATTCATCTGTTCGATTTCACTTTTCATATTATCTCTGAGATAATCAAAGCCTAGCTCATTGTTTGTTGCGTAAGTTATATCACACTTGTAAGCAGATAATTTTTCTTCATCTGTTTGTTGTGGGTGGACGACACCAGTTGACATACCTATTGACCCATAGACTTTTGACATCCAATCTGCATCGCGTTTTGCTAAATAATCGTTCACTGTCACAATATGAACACCTTTGCCTGCCAAGGCATTCAGATATGCAGGAAAGGTTGCAACAAGAGTTTTGCCTTCCCCAGTTTTCATTTCTGAAATGTTACCTTGGTGCAGAAAAATTCCACCCATTAACTGGGTATCAAATGCTCGTAGTCCAAGTGAACGCTTCGCCGCTTCCCGACAGTTAGCAAAAGCTTCAGGTAATAGAGAATCTAGTGTCTCTCCATTTGTGTAACGTTCTTTAAACTCATCAGTTTTTTTAATTAGTGCCTCGTCAGCGAGTTCTTCAAAATCAGCTTCGAGTGAGTTTATTTTGTCAACAATTGGTTGGATGCTTTTAATCTTTCGGTCATTTGATGAACCAAAAGCTGCTCTTGCAAGTTTTCCAAATCCCAGCATTTTTTCTCCAATTATTTAACTTGCATAAACCCGTTTTTATACCCTTGCCTGATATTAAAACTCAAACTAGGAATTAGGTTAACATTTCACGCTACTCGTAAGCGATTTAAGGGCCCCGCATAGTAGTGTCAACGCTAGCGAAAAAAACATCATTAAATTATAGGTAAATTTATGACAAAATTAACACTTAAAAATACAAAATCTTGTTGGTGGAGTGATAAATGGCCAAAATAGAAAAGGTTTCACCGCTAGCGCCCGCTAGCTTTCCAGATATTCCTGCCATAAAAGGGGTAAATTTTTCAACAGCATCAGCTGGGATTAAATATCAGGGTCGAAGCGATGTAATGTTGGCAGTTTTAGATCCTGGGACAGAAATCGCCGGTGTTTTTACATCTTCTTCTACTAGATCTTTTGCGGTTATAGATTGTGAGAAAAAAACCCTTCTAACAGATAGCTCGTCAGGAGCAGCTATAGTTGTAAATTCAGGCAATGCTAACGCGTTTACTGGTTCGCGAGGAAAGGTTTCTGTAGAAGCAATTACATCAACAGCAGCAGAAGCTTTAAATATACCTCGGTCTAGGGTGTTTTCTTCTTCAACTGGCGTAATAGGTGAGGAATTACCTCACAATTTAATCATTGATGCATTAGGTAAAATGGTGGCTGAAAAAACCAAGCACGATATTCTTGAAGCTGCAAAAGCAATAATGACCACTGACACATATCCCAAAGGTTCTGTTAGAAAGGTTTTAACCGATCAAGGTGAAATCACTATTGCAGGGATCGCCAAAGGTTCGGGGATGATTGCTCCAAACATGGCAACAATGTTAGTGTATCTATTTACAGATGCATCTGTAAAAAAAGAAGTGTTGCAGTCTTATCTATCCGAAATAAATGAAATAACTTTCAATTCAATTTCAGTTGATGGTGACACATCAACGTCGGATACCGTTTTGATGGCTGCTACGGGAAAATCAGGCATAGGTATCGAAAAGAAAGACAAAAATTTCTCACAAGGTTTGGCTTCCCTTATGACTGATCTTGCACATCAAGTAGTTAAGGATGGAGAAGGAGCATCAAAGTTTGTTGAAATAAATATTTTTAATGCAAAAAATAAGGCAGACGCAAAAGCCCATGCAAAATCTATCGCCAACTCACCTTTGGTTAAAACTGCCATAGCGGGTGAGGATCCCAACTGGGGAAGAATTGTTATGGCGATAGGTAAATCTGGTGCTCAGGCAGAAAGAGACAAAATAAAAATTTTTTTTGGGGACATACTCGTAGCAGAAAACGGCTGGGTAGCTCCTAATTATTCAGAGGAGCTTGGCGCGCAATATATGAAAAACACTAATATAAAAATTTCTGTGGATTTAGGTTTGGGAGAAGAAAATACTACTTTTTGGACCTGTGATTTTACGAATGATTATATAAGTATCAATGCGGATTATCGTTCATGAAAAACGTCTTGGTTTCAGCAGTCGCTTTGGTAGACAAAGACGGCAGGGTCCTAATAGCAAAGCGTCCCGATGGCAAGTCGATGGCGGGTTTATGGGAATTTCCTGGTGGCAAAGTTGAACCCGGAGAAACACCAGAACAAGCTTTGGTGCGAGAGTTATCTGAGGAATTAGGCATTAAGACTTGGAATAGTTGCCTGGCTCCATTGACATTTGCAAGCCACACATACGAGCAATTTCACTTACTGATGCCATTATTTGTTTGTCGAAAGTGGGAAGGAGTTGTGCTTCCAAAAGAAAACCAGGAATTAAAATGGGTTTATTCCAAAGAGCTCAAAAATTATCCTATGCCTCCGGCTGATATTCCATTGGTCCCAATACTACGGGAATGGATATAATTTTTGAGCTTAATAAGCCTTAAATATTAATCTAACTTTCGAGCAATTTCTTCCCGCTCAAATATTTCTATGACATCATCAGGACGGATATCTTCATAATTTTCAAAAGCCATGCCACATTCCTGTCCTGATTGTACCTCGGGAACTTCGTCTTTAAATCTTTTCAGAGTTTTTAATGTACCTTCATGGATTACAATATCGTCACGAAGCAAACGGACTCCAGCACTTCTTCTGGCCACCCCTTCTGTAACTAAGCACCCAGCAACTTTTCCAACACCCGATACCTTGAAAACTTCCTTAATTTTGGAATAACCAATAAAATTCTCTCGAATTTCTGCTGATAGCAGACCAGAAGCTGCTGCCTTAACATCATCAACTAAATCGTAAATGATAGAGTAGTAGCGGATTTCAACACCTTTTTGGTTTGCAGAATTTCTTGCAGAAGCACTGGCTCTGACATTAAAACCCATAATAGGTGCACCTGATGCCTCAGCCAAGCCGACATCTGTATCTGTTATTGCTCCTACTCCATGATGTAAAACTCGCACCCTAACTTCGTCATTGCCAATTTTTTCCATAGCTTGAACTATGGCCTCCGCTGAGCCTTGAACATCGGCCTTAACAAGAATGGGCATTTCGGTGATGTTTTCATCTTCTTTTGCTTTAGCCATAAGTTGTTCAAGTGAAGTTCCAGCACCAGCTGCTGCGCGTTTCTCTTTGGCAGCGTTTTCGCGGTATTCGGAAATCTCTCGAGCTTGCGCCTCAGTTTCAACTACATTTAATACATCCCCTGCTTCGGGTGTCCCGTTCAATCCGAGTACTTCAACCGGAACCGATGGTCCAGCTTCTTTAACTCGTTCATTTTTGTCATTGATTAGCGCTCGAACTTTTCCCCACTGTTCTCCCACAACAAAAATATCGCCCTGTTTTAAGGTGCCATTCTGAACAAGAACGGTGGCCACTGGACCACGTCCTACATCCAATTGGGCTTCAATAACTGCTCCATGCGCTGCTCTTTTATTATTTGCCTTCAGTTCTAAAATTTCTGCTTGTAAAGCAATCGCCTCTAATAACTCATCAAGACCCTTTCCAGTTATTGCAGAAACTTCTACATCCTGCACTTCCCCAGACATAGCCTCGACGATTACCTCGTGTTGCAACAACTCGGTGCGGACGTTGTCTGGGTTTGCTTCTGGCTTATCGCACTTGTTAATTGCAACTATCATGGGGACTTCAGCGGCCTTAGCATGGTTTATAGCTTCAACCGTTTGAGGCATTACGCTGTCATCTGCTGCTACAACTAAAACAACAATATCAGTCACTTGAGCACCTCTTGAACGCATTGAGGTGAAGGCTGCATGACCTGGTGTGTCCAGAAATGAAAGAATAGTCCCGTCTTTAGTTTTAACCTGATAAGCTCCAATATGCTGAGTGATACCCCCGGCCTCGCCGGAAACAACTTTGGCATTTCTTATAGAATCCAAAAGAGATGTTTTTCCGTGATCAACGTGCCCCATAATTGTAATTACAGGAGGCCTAGACTTAAGATCTTCAGGCTTGTCTTTCATTTCAGTTATTGCATCTTCCACATCAGAAGCAGAAACCCTAACAATTTTATGCCCAAACTCCTCAATTATTAGTTCGGCAGTATCTGCGTCTATGATCTGGTTTTGAGTGACCATCATACCCATTTTCATCAATGCTTTTACGACTTCTGCAGATCTCTCCGCCATTCGGTTTGCAAGCTCGGAAACAATAATTGTTTCAGGAACTTGTACGTCCCTAACAATCTTTTCCCTTTCCTGAGGTTGACTCATTGCTTTTTGTCTAGCTCGTTCTTGCTTTCGTTTCATAGCAGCCATGGATTTTTGACGACTTCGCTCTCCGCCATCCAGAGCTTGGCTTAGTGTCAGCTTTCCAGAACGCCTACCTTCATCAGTGCGATTACGCCCAGAATACCTATCGTCCCCTTCGCGCTCTTTTTTTCTAGAGCTTGGAGATGATGGTCGGGCAGTTTTTGTTTCACTGAACTCTTTTCGTTGTGGAGCATCTGTTTTAGTCACAGTTTTTGCTTCTAGTGCAACCCTTTTAGCTAAGTCCACTGCTTGTTTTTTTACAGCCTCAGCTTCAGCCTCTTTTTCAGTCTCTATTTCTTCAGCTTTTTTTAATTCCCGCTGCTTGTTTTCCTGTTGAAGCCGCTTCTGTTCTCGTTCTTGTTCGCGCTCTTTTGCGCTTGCTTCACGTTGAGCAATCTCATCGGCTTCTCTTGCTTTTGCAGCTTGAAGCGCTTTCAATCTGCGCTCCATTTCTGTTTCTGTGATGCCAGAAGGAAGGCCTTTGCCGCTATCTTTGTTCGATGATTGAATACTGGTTTTTGGTGTCCCAGCTTTTGGGACAACTACTCTTTTTCGCTTTGTTTCTACGACAACATTTTTAGAACGCCCATGACTAAAGCTCTGTTTCACATTACTAGCCCGCGGCCCACTTCGGACACCTAAGGTTTTTTTTCCATCATTATCGCTCATTTAGACGTTTCATCCTTTCGAAAAGAATTTTGATCTTTTACGATGCGCAATCCTTTGAGGCGCTGAGCATCTTCTACTATACGTTGAGTTAAACCACCAGATGCTAGTGCGCAGTGAGTAATATTTTCTCGTCCAAAGGCGTTTCCAAGTTCTTTTGAGCTTAGCCAGTCTATGAATTGTCCGTCAGCAGGCGTTCTTAATCTCGATTTTTCCCGATTAGAGCCATCGCTTGATTGAATTAAAACTTTTGCAATATCTTTTTTAAGCCAATCCTTTACTTTCTCATATCCACAAACGCATTGGCCAGATTTTCGAGATAAGCCGATAAGCTTAATGATCCGGTTTGCTACTAAATTTTCCACCTGCTCAGCCAAATTTTCTAGACATTCGGTACTTTGTTTTGCAGCTCGAGAAAATAGCTGACCTTTTTGGGCTTGCATAATTGCAGAACGATCGGCTTTGACCCAAATACCTCTACCCGGTAATTTATTTTCAGTGTCAGGGTATATGACGCTATTGGGGCCTAAAACAAAGCGGACCAATTGGTTCTTTGATAGAACCTGACCTGTGGCGATGCACTTTCGCTCTGATGCTTTAACTCTTTCTGCAGACAAAATCATATAATAAGTTACTCTTCAATTTCCTCATTACTCGACGCGAGGTCGTCTGGGTTGACCCATCCCAACATAACACGAGCTGTCATTACTAGATCTTGAGCTTCTTCCAAGCTTACATCAAACTTTTCAAGTATTCCGTCGTCTTTTACTTTTTCACCATCAACGGTAGTCCAGCCTCCAGCTAATTCCCAGTCAGCACAAGTGGCGAACTCATTCAGAGTTTTTACTCCATCTTCTCCTAATGCTTCGAGCATTTGGGGTGATAATCCTTCGAAATTAATAAGACTTTCTTCAACCCCAAGCTCTTTAGCATTTTCCAGAGCCTTATTTGCTTGTTCTTCAAGAAATTCTCGCGCACGTGTTTGAAGTTCCTGAGCCGTATCTTCGTCAACGCCATCGATGACAAGTAACTCGTCTATTTCTACATAAGCGACCTCTTCCAAATTAGCGAAACCTTCAGAAACTAATAACTGAGCAAAAAACTCATCAACATCCAGTGTTTCGATAAATAGTTGGGTACGCTCCTCAAATTCCTTCTGCCTCCGAGCGCTTTCTTCTACTTCGGTCATTATATCAATATCTAGATTTGTTAGCTGACTTGCTAAGCGAACGTTTTGTCCTCTACGACCTATGGCTAATGAAAGCTGTTCTTCTGGAACTACAACTTCAATTTTTCCTGCTTCTTCATCTAGAACAACTTTACTTACTTCAGCTGGCTGTAGCGCGTTCACTAAAAAAGTGGGTTGGTCCTCATTCCATGGAATAATATCAATTTTTTCTCCCTGAAGTTCATTTACTACAGCTTGAACTCTGCTACCCCGCATCCCGACACAGGCCCCGACGGGATCAATCGTGGTATCAGTCGTAAAAACGGCTATTTTCGCACGTGATCCTGGATCGCGAGCTACAGACTTAATTTCAATTATACCTTCATAAATTTCGGGAACTTCCATTTTAAACAATTCAGCCATAAACATTGGATCCGTTCTCGATAAAAATATTTGGGGTCCTCTTGTTTCTCTTCTCACATCTTTGATATAGCACCGAATTCTGTCATTTGGACGATAACTTTCTCGTCCTATTTTTTCTGTACGTCTTAGTATAGCTTCACCGCGTCCCACATCAACAACTACGTTTCCATATTCCTCCCGCTTAACAACGCCATTAATTATCGTTCCAGCTCGATCTTGAAATTCTTCATATTGACGATCTCTTTCTGCCTCACGAACTTTTTGTAAAATAACTTGTTTCGCGGATTGAGCAGCAATTCTTCCCATATCTACGGGGGGAATTTCTTCAATATATTGCTGCCCAACCTCTGGGCTTTCCATATATTGCTTTGCTTGTTCAATAGTCATTTCCGCCTGATAATTTTCTACTTCCTCTTCAGTGACCACTGTACGAACACGGGTAAACGTTGCACGACCTGTTTTTCTATCGATTGATACCCGTATATCCATTTCTGACCCGTATTTAGATTTGGCTGCGCGGGCGAGGCTTTCTTCCATCGCTTCCACCACTAAGCTTGGATCAATCATTTTTTCTCGAGCAACAGCTTCTGCTGTCTGTAAAAGTTCAAGCTGATTTGCAGAAGTAATGGCCATTATTCAGTCTCCTCTAAACGTTCGGTTTCAAATGCATCAAATTTTTTATCACCAAATTTTTGATTTGTTTTACTTTGTTTAAGCATTTCTTTGATTAAATCATTAGTTAATACAAGCTTGGCTTCAGCAAGCCAGTCAAATTCCAGACCGATAGTGCCCTCGTCTAGATTTATTAAAATTTCTGAACCATTGATCCCCGCCAATGTTCCTCTGAACCTTTTACGACCATCAATTAGGTCGACTGTTTCTATCTTAACCTCGTAACCTTCGAATTCTTCAAAATCTTTAATTCTGGTAAGTGGGCGGTCAACGCCTGGGCTTGATACCTCCAGATTGTACGCATCTAGAATTGGATCTTCGACATCAAGCACGGCGCTAATTGCTGTAGATATTTCAGCACATTCATCAACATTGATATATCCGTTTGGCCTTGCAGCCATTATTTGCAAAGTTATTTCTTTGTTACTCATTAATCTTAAGCGAACCAATTCAAACCCCATGTCTGATATGACAGGATTGATTATTCCCAAAAGTTTCTTTTCACTAGCTGACTTAGCAATTAATTCGTTTACCATTTTTCCAAACACAAAAAAACGGGCCCGCGGCCCGCTGCAGTTTTCCGGTGGAGTGCTTAGTGCACACCGCTGATAAGCGGCATATATTTTGATTCAGCACTTTTTGCAAGTCACCATTTAAAAATTTGCTATACTGTGCGAAAAGAAATTTAAATTTAACTATTACCTTTCTTTTGCTGATCGGGAATAGAAACCTTCCGGAAGCTTAATTGCTGCAACCAAGTCAGAAATCTGTGAGTTTGAGAACGTAATTTTATTTATTCGGTCACTGATAGGATCATATTGTTCTAAGGTTGTACACTCTTCAAAATTTGTAACCGTAATATCTTCTGTTAATTGCTTCCCGCCTTCGTCGAGTATTGTAATCACTGTACAGTCAAATTCGTGTTCTATGCTAAACATTGGCATCTCTTTAATTTTTTTGTTGTATTAATTCTTATATAAAAAGATTTTTTTTCAAAGTAATTTATGCAAACCGACATGGCGAAAATTTCTTACTTAAACTAGTGCTAACTTGTGGGGTTTGATTAAACAAAATATCCTCCGCGATCTGACTGGCAGCAAGGCATGTTTGGAACCCATATCCCCCTTGCCCTGCGAGCCAGAAAAAATTTGGCTCACTTTGATCTGGGCCGATAACTAAGGACTGATCAGGAGCAAAGCTTCTTAAGCCAGCCCAATTTGAAGTCAGCTTTTTAACTTTTGCTTCGACCATCTTTTCAAAATTGTAAATTCCCAAAGCAATATCTTCTTCATTTGCCCACGCGTCGTGCGGTTCACAAGGATTTACATCAGCTGGGGAAACTATCATACTGCCGGCATCTGGCTTAGCATACCAGCTATCATCACTACCAACTAATAACGGAAGAGAGCTCAGATTATTACTTGTATCTAATTCAACTCTTGCCATTGATCTTTTGAACGGTTGAATATTTTTAGGCTTTAAATTTGCAAGTCGGGCAATACTGTCTGCCCAAGCACCGCTAGCATTAATAAGTATCTCTGATTGAATTTTTGAATTTAGGATCCATTTGTCTTTGTTTCTTTCAAGCTCGTTAATGGCAGAATTAGTAAAAATTTGAACACCATTACTAAGACATTCTTTTCGCAATGTCTGGATTAAAAGATCTGTATCAATATCGAAAACGTCATCACGCCAAGCCGCTTGTTTTATAGAATTTAAATCTATTATTGGAGCTTTTTCTTTGGCTTCATTTACCGAAATTAGAGATAAACCAAGGCTTTTAGCATGCTTGTCAAACTCCTCTACGTCGCTACTTTTTTCTAGAGACATAAGCCCGCGCTGCTTCAAAATATTGGGATATTTAGATTGCAGTTCGTGAAAAGTGATCAGATTAAGTTCACAAACGTCGCTATTTCCATAATCCGATATGAAAACAGCAGCTGAACGACTTGACGAGTGATGGGCTATAAAACCTTCCTGTTCAAAAAGCCCTATTTTTGCGTGCTTAGAAAGTCTTGCCGCGACAGAAATACCTGCAATTCCGCCTCCGATCACAGCGATGTCAAATTTTTCTATCAATTTGGAATGCTCAAATTTTAAATGAGAGCCCCGATGAAAAAAGGGGCTCTCCTATTTAATTCTTATTCAGGTACTTTTCCAGTAATACCTTCTACATAAAACTTCATCCCAAGCAGAGTACCGTCGTCGGCTGTTTCACCAGCGGCCAACCAATCTGACCCATCTTGTTTTTTAATTGGACCAGTGAATGGGTGATAGGTTCCGTTAGCAATTGCGTCACGCATTGCAAGTGCT
>CACDPP010000036.1 GCA_902554705.1 Paracoccaceae bacterium | reverse complement strand
ATTATCCAGAAAAAATAATCAAACTTTACAAAGATGCCGTTGATGCTGGAAGTGATATATTTTTAACAAATAGTTTTGGGAGTAATGCGCTCAGACTGAAACTCCACAATGCTGGAAACAAAGCATTTAAATTGTCTAGAATATCTGCTGAAATTGCTCGTGAGGTTGCAGATTCTCACAATAAGTCAGTTTTTGTTGCTGGTTCAGTTGGCCCAACTGGTGAAATTATGCAGCCTATTGGGGATCTCTCCCATGAATTAGCTGTCGAAGTATTTCATGAACAGGCTCAGGGCCTTAAAGAGGGAGGTGCAGATCTTCTCTGGTTAGAAACTATTTCAGCGCCAGAAGAATTTAAAGCAGCCGCTGAAGCTTTTTCGCATGTTGAACTTCCTTGGGTAGGAACAATGAGCTTTGATACAGCGGGACGTACAATGATGGGAACCAGTCCAGCCGCAATGGTGGATTTAATTTCCTCTTTACCAAATAAACCAATTGCTTTCGGCGCTAACTGTGGCACAGGTGCCTCAGATTTACTTAGAACTGTCCAAGACTTTGCAAAATGCTCTCCAAAAAGCATATTGATTGCAAAAGGTAATGCGGGAATTCCAAAATATATAGATGGTCAAATTCATTATGATGGTACTCCCGATTTGATGGCAAAATACGCAATTATGGCCCGAAATAGCGGAGCCAAAATAATTGGTGGCTGTTGTGGAACTAAAACTGAACACTTACTGTCAATGCGGGTTGCCCTCGAAAGTGAGGTTTTGGGGTCAATTCCGTCACTAGAACAGGTAGAATTAGAAATTGGTCCTTTTTCAAGCCAAATTAGAAATGAAACAAAAAAGCATACATCTAGAAGAAGGGCTCGTAGAGTATAGTATTTATTAGTTAACGTGCATAAACCTCAGATTTTATTGATATTTAAAATCAAAAATAATATTTAGTTTTGCATATTTAGTCGGCTTTAAAATGCCCGATGTCGTAAAATGACAGTTAGATTTTATCAAAAAATAGAAAAGTAAAAAAAAGTAGCTCGTAGACCTGGTTTGGTTTTTTTGAAAGGGTGTTTGTATGTCAGATGATGAAGACGAAATAATTTTATCAGAGTTAGACGATGACGAACTTGTCCAGCAAATGTTTGACGACCTGTATGATGGGCTTAAAGAAGAAATTGAGGAAGCTGTAAATATACTGCTTGAGAGAAAGTGGGCTCCGTACAATATACTTACAGAAGCGCTTGTGGGCGGAATGACGATCGTAGGCAAGGACTTCAGAGATGGTATTTTATTCGTGCCAGAGGTCTTGCTAGCTGCCAACGCTATGAAGGGTGGGATGGCAATATTAAAGCCCTTACTTGCAGAAACTGGAGCTCCTCGAGTTGGCAAAATGGTCATTGGAACCGTAAAGGGTGATATTCACGATATTGGAAAAAATTTAGTTTCCATGATGATGGAAGGTGCAGGCTTTGAGGTTATTGATTTGGGCATAAATAACCCTGTCGAGAATTATTTAGAAGCTCTGGAAAAAGAGCAGCCTGATATATTGGGAATGTCAGCTCTGTTGACCACAACGATGCCCTACATGAAGGTTGTAATCGATACGTTGATTGAGAGCGGGATAAGAGATGAGTATATTGTTCTAGTCGGAGGTGCTCCGCTCAATGAAGAATTTGGAAAAGCCATAGGTGCTGACGCGTATTGTCGAGATGCCGCTGTAGCAGTGGAAACTGCTAAGGAATTTGTTGCTAGAAAGCATAATCAATTGAGTGCTTAAAAGTTAGCTGATAGAATTTATTTTTTCTACCATTGCTTTTACTCCATTTGAGCGCTGAGAAGATAAATGCTCATCTAAACCCAACCTCTTTAAATTATCCAGCGCACTTATATTTTTAATTTCGTCAATTGGCGTACCGTTATACAATTTGCGCAGTAAGGCTATTAGGCCTTTGACTATAATAGCATCGCTGTCACCATCAAAATAAAGAGTATCGGAAACTGAAAAATGAAGCCAAACTTGAGATGCGCATCCGTTAACTTTATTACTTTCGACTTTTAAAGCCTCGTCTAGCGCAGGCATTTTTTTACCTTCTTCAATTACGTACCTATATTTGTCTTCCCAATCTTCTAGAAATTCAAAATCATCAACAATTTGCTCAAACTCAATATTTGCCAATTGTAACCTCTTTAATAAATCTCGTTAGTTTTATAAGTTAGTGCTTAAGTTAAAAATTCTATTATAATTGAAAGGTTTTTACCTTAACCCCTTTAACAGATAATCCAATTTTTCCGTCGCAAAGTTGTAGAGCACTCTGCCCAAAAACTTCAAATCGCCAACCATTTAACGCATCAATGTTGCGATTACCTGCAGCTAATGCGTCTAAATCACCTGCTGTTGCAATTAATTTACTAGCAACCCCAGTGTTTTCAGAGCACGACTTTAGAAGAACTCTAAGAAGGTCTGCCAAGGCATTATTAATTTGTCCTTTTTCAGGTTTTAGCTGTTTTTCAGGAAGCTCTGAATCGGGGATTTCTAAGCCTTTTTCAATAGCTTTTAATAACCCTGATGCAATTTCACCCTTTCGCGCCTCTCTAAGCAGTAATCTTGATCTTGAAAGCTCATCTAAATTTCTAGGCTTATTGGACGCTAACTCTAACAAGGCATCATCCTTAATGACCCGATTTCTAGGTATATTCTTTGACTGTGCAAAATTTTCCCGGAATTCTGCTAATGAAGCAACTAAACCTAAAAACCTTCTTGAATTGGACTTTGTTTTAAGTCTTCGCCAAGAGTTCTTTGGATCAACGTCATAGGTTTCGGGAGAGATTAAATTCTTTAGTTCCTCGTCAACCCACTTTAATCGCCCAGATTTCACTAATTGTTCTGAAAGAATTTCATATATAACTCGCAAATGAGTCACATCGGCAAGAGCGTATTTTTTCTGGGCATCTGTTAGTGGACGGCGAGACCAATCAGTAAACCGGGAGCTTTTATCTAAAGTCTGTTTGGCAAGTTGTCGAACAAGCGTTTCATAAGCTACCTGATCTCCAAACCCACATACCATGGCTGCTATTTGTGTATCAAATAAAGGATATGGAAAAATGCCAGAAGCTAAATAAAAAATCTCCAAATCCTGTCTAGCAGCATGAAAGACCTTAACAATATTTTGGTTCTGAAATAGTTCATAAAGAGGTGATAAATCTAGATTATTGACTAAAGTATCAACAATAACAGCATTCTCATTATCGTAACCTGGAGTTGCTAATTGGACTAAGCATAATTTCGAAAAATAAGTTCGTTCACGAAGAAATTCGGTATCAATAGTAATGTATTTTTCATTTGCTGCTCGATCACAAAAATCTTTGAGCTCTGAACTCTTTGTAATTGTTTTCATTATATAACTATACCTAGATTATGAAACAACGTCACTTACAATTCTTTTTTTCTTATTTGATTAGAAAAATTCAACAAGACCTTGGGATACAATACGTGCTCCTCAAGTAAAACTTTTGACGCTAAAGACTTTTCAGTTTCATTTTTTTTAATAAGAACTTCGCTTTGAGCGAGTATTGGACCTCCATCTAACTCAGGGGTTACCAAATGCACTGAACATCCAGCAATAGGATCATTTGCTTCAATAGCTCTCGCATGTGTATTCAGACCTCTATATTTTGGTAATAATGAAGGGTGAATATTAAGAATGCGATCTCTAAAATTATCTATAAATTTCTTGGATAAAATTTTCATGAATCCAGCTAAACAAATTATTTCAACATTATAGAATTTAAGGGTTTGGATTAGTTCTTTTTCAAAATCTAAATGGTTCTTTTTAAAATAATGAGCATCAATGACTTCTGTTGGAACACCAAGATCCTGTGCTTTTTTTAGGCCTGGGGCGTCCGATCTACTTGAAATTACAACACTTGGAAATGCCGGATGCTCATCATCCATCGATTTGACCAACTTCACCATGTTGGATCCGCTACCTGAAATAAGGATAGCAACGGCAAGCTTCATGCAAAATTACCAGAGTATTTTACCGTACCACTACTTGTTACGCGACCAATAATAATCGGCTGCTCTCCAAGTTTTTCCAACAAAGAAAAAACGTTATCTTGAGATGATGGTGAGCATATTATTGTCATTCCTATGCCACAGTTAAAAGTTTTCAGCATTTCAAGCTTATCCACGCCACCTGTATCTGATAGCCATTTAAATATTGGGGCCAACTGCCAGCTTGAAAGATTAATTTCAAGTCCCTGCCCCTTTGTTAAAGTTCGAACAATATTTTCCGTAAGCCCTCCGCCAGTAATATGGGCAAATGCTTTAATTCCACTAAGGCTCATTAATTTTAAGCATTGTTTAACATATAACTTTGTGGGTTTTAAAAGTGCTTTGCTGAGAGGTAGGTCTTGGAATGGTGCCTTATCAGTCCATTTCAAGCCTGAAGTTTCGACTATCTTTCTTACTAACGAGTACCCATTTGAATGAATTCCATCTGAACTTAAGCCTATTATAATATCTCCATCATTTGTCGATCTAGGGAACTCATCCCCTCTTTCCACTGCTCCCACAGAAAACCCAGCAAGATCGAAGTCTTCTCCGGAGTACATGCCTGGCATCTCAGCAGTTTCGCCACCAATTAGTGCACAGCCAGCTTCCTCACAACCAGTGGCGATACCACCAATAATTTGTTCTGCGTCTTCAAGAATAAGATTTCCGGTTGCAAAATAATCCAAAAAAAACAATGGCTCAGCGCCCTGGCAAATCAAATCATTTACGCACATCGCAACTAAATCAATACCTATAGTAGAGAGCTGTTTAGTTTCGATAGCTATTTTTAATTTTGTGCCGACCCCATCTGTAGCGGCAACAAGTATTGGATCTTTAAAACCCGCCGCCTTTGGGTCAAATAATCCTCCAAATCCGCCTATAGATGATACTGTACCTGGTCTGATGGTCTTTTTTATGCTAGGCTTAATTCGCTTAACTAGTTCATTACCAGCACCAATATCTACACCAGCATCTAAGTAAGATAACCTTTTATTTTCATCGACCATTGGGAATCCTCAATAATTAATATGGCCAATTATATTAAGCACCTAAGATATTCAATCACAAACACTTGACCTCTGGCGTCGTTATGCTAGCAAGCGGTGGCAGTTGCAGTGGGCCTGTAGCTCAACTGGTTAGAGCAGTGCGCTCATAACGCATTGGTTGGGGGTTCAAGTCCCTCCGGGCCTACCACTGCCTAATTATTTATTGGAATTATTAAAGAAGCGCAAAGTCCATTTATAAGTGAACTCTTCGATAATTTTAAGGATCCACCGTGACCCTCGGCAATTTCTTTTGCAATAGGAAGCCCAAGCCCAACACCTGAACCCTTATTCTGATTTCGAGATGGATCAAGTCGAGTAAAAGGTTGCAAAACTTCGTCATATTGGCTTTCATCGATGCCTGGTCCGTCATCATGAACAGATAAAATTAAAAAATTATTTTCAATTTTCTTTTCAATTAAAACCTGAGTACTGTAACGACTGGCGTTATTTATCAAATTTTCAAGAGCTCTCTTGATAGCAAAAGCCTTAAGTTTAATCGACGTTTCTGAAATTTCGCCAATAGTTTCAATTTTTACATTTGTGCGGGAAAAGTTTTCAATAAGTTCCTCAACTAAAAGTGATGGATTAGTAACTTCAAAAGGAATGTCTGTTTCATTTTCAAATTTAGCAAAATCCAAGAATTCATTTAAAAGAAGGTTCATATCCTCAACATCTTTTTCCAAAGGCTCTCTTTGTTCTTTTGGCAAGAAGGATAGACCTAGTTTTAATCTAGTAATAGGCGTTCTCAAATCATGGCTGACACCTGACAAAATCATTGTCCTTTGCTTTAAATGTCGTTGAATACGCTCTCTCATATCCAAAAATGCCTGACCAGCTGCACGAACTTCTAACGCGCCACTAGGATCGTATTGTACATTTTCGCCATGCCCAAATGCCTCTGCTGCATCAGCCAGTCTGGTGATGGGGCGCAGTTGGTTGCGCAAATAAAAAAATGCAATAATTGTAAAAAAAGCCCCAAAAAACAATAAGTAGACAATAAGCTGATGAGGATTGGAAGCTGATACTCTTCTTCTGGGAAATTGCAGGTCAAAATATTCTTGGCCTGATTGTATCCTTGCATTGACCCTTTTGTTATCAGGCAGATCAACTATCAATATTTCTGAAAGTGCAAGAAGTTCACGACGTACCACTAAACCAGTCAGATCATAAATTCTTCGACGTTCAGCAAATTCTGTGTCTTGGGCAACTATCGACATAGACATACCTAAAGAGCGAGCAATTTGTTGAGCAGCTACGGCCCCTTCTCTCTCAATCACCTCAGTAATTAAATCTAATTCTGCAGCTACCGTCCGTGTCATTTGAACGGTAACGCCTTCAAAATGCCTCTGAATAAAAACGATAGAAACAATTAATTGCAGAAAAACTACTGGAAAAACCAGAATTAATGCCGCGCGAAAATATAATCGCTTGGGAATATATGATTTGATCCACTTGAACATAGCATTTAGACCTAAGCATAACTTTGCAGAAAGGGAAATATATTGTCACCTGTGCCCAATACCAAAGCATGTATAACAGAGCCTGCTGAAAATATAGTTTGCATTTTGGCACCCAACCCTAGCCCAATGACGTTTAAAGGTACAAACACTTATATAATTGATAATAGTGAGTTAGCTATAATTGATCCAGGCCCATTAGACGAAGAACATTTTAATAATATTCTAGAGGTAACGGCAGGTAGAACAGTAAAATATATATTTTTAACACACAGTCATGTTGACCACTCACCCCTCGCCAAACAACTTTCAGTAGAATTGAATACCCCAATATATGGATATGGAGCATCCGATACCGGACTAAGTTCAACTATGCTTTCTTTGTTAGATAGCGGATATCATAGCGGATCAGAGGGTATTGATTATGAATTTAATCCTGATTATTTGATAAAAAATGACGAAAAATTTTACTTAAATAATAAAGAAATTTCCGCGATTCATACACCTGGTCATATGGGCAATCATGTTTGTTTTCAATATGGTAAAGTATTATTCTCAGGCGATCACGTGATGGGTTGGGCCACTTCTATGGTTTCGCCTCCATATGGCGATTTAAGACAATTTATGATTTCGTGTCGTTTACTCCAAACTAAAGAATTTGACTTATTTTTACCCGGTCACGGCGATATAGTAAAAAACCCTAGTGAACGACTAAATTTTTTAATAAATCATCGTTTGGGGCGTGAGCGTCAAATAAAAGAAACAATTAAAAACACTCCGTTAACAGCATTAGAAATTACTGAGATTGTATACACTGACGTTGAAAATTCACTTATCCCGGCCGCAACAAGAAACGTCTTTGCTCACCTAATTGATCTTAGTGAGCGTGGGTTAGTTGATTTTCTTGGCGAAATTTCTGAGAAAACCAAAGCTATCCTGCACGATAAATAATATTTTTTAAAGTTAATTATTTCTCTAGACGTTCCAAATCCCTATTGCTATATCCAGTCTCAGATCCGGCGTAGCTCAGCGGTAGAGCAGTTGACTGTTAATCAATTGGTCGTAGGTTCGATCCCTACCGCCGGAGCCATATAAAGAAGAGGTTTAGCGTGGTAGCGGCCTCTTTTCATTTTTCCGAAAATAAGTAGACTTGATCAATTTCATGCAAAAAGACTATTGGAATATCCCAAATTAATATATTTTGATAATGATATATATGAAAGAAATGTTTTGCTGGATCCAAGGCAACTACGATTTTAATTAAAAAATGGAAACTGACTATTAATAAGCGCGAACGACTTAAAAATGTCCTCGAAAATAAACCGGTAGATTACGTACCTGTTTTACTTTTCCACCATTTTTGCCATGAGAAAGACTGGGATCAAGGTCTGGTAAACGCATCTGCTTTTGAGAAAAATATTATTGAACATAAAAATGCTAGACAAGTTTTTGACCCAGATGTGATTAAAATTATGAATGACACGCTTATGATGATGCCGGTGGACTTGTCTTTTATTAAAGAAGCCGCCGACCTTCGAAAAATTAAACGCTTTTCTATGGATTCCAGCTTTGTCAAAAAGTCTGTTGAACTTACGAAAAGATCTCTTGAATGTTTTGAAAACTCTGATGCGCCTATATATACCACGGCATTCTCGCCCTCCTACACTCTTCGTTGGTTTATGCGTGATCGTGAAGAAGATTTGTTGCAATTCATTGAGGAAGATCCGGGGTCTCTGGCTATTGCCCTCAAGTCAATTGCTAAAAGCCTGATTAATTTCAATCGTGTTCTGATTGAAGAGACTGGTATAGAAGGTTTCTATTACTGTGTAAATAATCAAAATAACTTCTTCGAAGACTCTTTCTTCACCACTTATGTTGTTCCTTATGAGAAGGAAGTCCTGGAAAAGGCAAACGAACTAAGTGATATAAATATTTTACATATTTGTGGGTATGACGGTCTGTCTAATAACCTAAAACTTTTCAAGGATTTTGAGGCGGCTGCATTTAATTGGGACGTTGAAGCAGAAGGCGTTTCCTTGACGGAGGGGAAGAAATTGTTTGGTGGAAAAGCTGTGATTGGAGGCTTTGAGCAAGACCAAGTAATTTACACCGGAACGCGCGATGAAGTTGAAAAAGCTACCTTTGATATTTTGGATGAGTGCGGGCAAGTCGGAACTATAATTGGCGCAGGTTGCACGTTACCAACGGATATAGAAGAAATACGATTGGAATGGGTTCGACAGGCATCAATAAAATATGCGGTTGAAAATCTATAAGAAAACCGTTTTCGATACCTGCCGAAGGAGCCAAATAAAGAAGAGATTACCCTAAAAGCGGCCTCTTTTTACTTTTTTGACATTTTATTAGTTGAACACTTTCTAGCTTGTTCTTGTTTTAAATACAAAATATTATATAGTGACCGATGTTTAAGTCAAAGAGACCGATTTGGAGGCACTATACTAATTAACCTGAAAATCCTGTGGAGCAGCAAACCCATTTAAAAAGAGGCTTAATGGGTCGTTATAAGTCGCAATGGTTGTAACGAATTAAATTGTGACAATAGCAAACTTTAAGAACAAAAGGGGTATTTTTTTGAAGTTATCTGCAGAATTCGCTGGAATTTTATTTGCTTAAAGCAAAGATAAGAAAAAATGGACTAGAAAAAAACTATTGCTTCGGAGATCGGCAACAAAATGATCTCTCTAGGTTCAAGGTGGCAATTCATCAAATTATGCCGCTAATATTGGTATTAATTGCCAGTATTATGACACCTTTTGCGACTATTTACGCTCAACCAACTAAAAACTTAGAGGCTAAATACTATAGCACTCATAATCGTTATTCTAGTTTCGATAGTTTTGGTGGAACTGTTATTGAAACACGAACTTGGGACAAGATAAATACTAGGAATTACAACCCCCAAGGCCGGGGTGATTATTGGTCTGTTGATATACAAGGTTATATTTACATTCCTTCAAATGGATCCTATAACTTTCAAACATACTCTGATGATGGAGTTAGGCTTAAGGTAGACGGCACAACTGTTGTCAACAATTGGACTCTCCACGGCCCAACATATAATCACGGCATAGTTACCCTCACTTCTGGTTGGAAACCAATTCGACTACAAATGTATGAATGGGGAGGAGGAACTGTACTGCGACTTATGTGGAAGCCCCCTGGTCAAGGTTTTTATAATTACCCCCCTGCTGCCAATTTAAGCACGTCATTGCCTGACACAACTGCTCCCACACTCAGTAGCGTAAGTATAGCCTCTAATAATACGACCACTACGCTAGCTAACCCTGGAGATGATGTTACCCTCACCTTGACGGCGTCGGAAGCCATCGGCACTCCAGTTGTTACGTTCCAATCTGGAGGTGCTGCAATTTCTGATGGATCTATAGTTTACGCGAATACCAGCGGAAATACGTGGACGGCAACATATACAGCAAACGCTAGTGATACAGGTGGAGCGGTAAGCTATAGCGTCGCATTCAGTGATACAGCGGGAAATGCAGGAACGCCTGTGACTACAACCACTGACTCAAGCAACGTAGCAGTAGTGATAGACACTGATCAGCCTACACTATTATCTAGCGTACCTTCAGACAACGCGGCAAGCGTAAAGCTAGACAAAAACATTATATTAACATTCAGCGAAAATATCACTGCAGGCTCGGGTCAGATAAAGCTATTCGATGGCGATGATAAATTAATTGAAGCTTTTAACGTTTCCTCTTCAATTATTTCTGGAGCAACAGTGACTTTAAATCCAACTAAAGATTTAAAAGTAGATAATTCTTATTATATCCAAATCCCTTCTACTGCTTTTACTGATGCCGCTGGTAATAGCTATTCTGGCATTAACAACAAAACAGCAATAAATTTCACAACTCGAAAGAAGACGCCGAAAGAAGCCTTTACGGAAGTAAAGGATGATATCGGCACTGATATGAAGTCAAACACTACAAAGCAGATCCGTAGTTTTGCGACAGCAACAACTGCAGTTGTTACGGCGGCGAGAAGCCGAGTTCTTTCTAAACGCGTAAGTTCATCTAGTTCTCGTAATGCAAACCGCTCTTCTGGGGCTACCCGTTCATCTGGCGGGGGCGGAAGTGGCCCTGCAGCTACTGGTTCTTCAGAAAATGGCGGTAACTTACCTAGTAATAGCTCGGATGGGGGTGGTGGCGAAAATTCTGGTGGTAACGACGACACTGACTCTTCATTTGATCTTCGCTCTTCAACACGTGGAACAAATGCTAGTGGTACGATAAATGGGGTTACCAAATCTTATGATGGAAAAGCAACTCGCTATACGGAAACACAGTTCAGTTATACTGAATCTAAAAATAAGACAAAAACTGGAAGTGTTTCAGGTCAAGTTATATTTGAGAGGGAAAAATCAGATGATTTGACAGTTGGTCATTTTCTGGGATTTTCTATGAGCCAAAATTCTACAATAGATGTGAACACTACAGAGATAAATTCAACTGGTCTTCAATTCGGAATTTATTTTGTTGAAAATATTACGGAAGGTCTTTTTGTTGATGCTTATTTGGCAGGATCACTTTTAACTAATAAAATGGAGGTGATTACTCCTTCCATGACGGCAGAAGCCGACTACTTAAGTCGTATGGGGGCAACTGGCGCCGCTTTAACTGGCTCACTCTATTTTGATCGTTGGGAAATTCTTCCAACAGTTGCTTTAGATTATAGCCTAGTTTCTTCTAAGGATGCATCCTTTGAAGTTACTTCTGGAGGAGGAAATTCGAATGAATTATCTTCACCTGGTAACGTAAAACAATTAAGTTTAACCTTTTCACCAGATTTCCGGACCTCATTTGGATATTATCAAGGGCTTTGGGCACAAGGTTCAACATTTTCATTAAAGCCTAAAGTTACTTGCCAGCGTATAGAGCAGGATACAATTACAAAAGAGTGTGGTCAGGGAGCTGCTCTTAGTGTAATTTCACAAGATGAAAGTGCCATGAAAACGTTTTCTTTTACACTTGGCATCGATAAAATTTCTAACGACACAACATTTTTAGCTAACGCACTTTATAAAGTGGAGTTCTGATAGCTGCTTTCTAAAAAATGAGAACAAAATTGGTTTTTAATTATTAATTATGTTTAAAAGGATTAAATATTATCATTAGCTATTTGTCTCACATATTCAGATGCTTCTTTTCGTGAAATTCCTGACCGTAAGCGATAATCATATAAAATTTGAAGTAAAATTTCATCAAATTTAGTTAGTGTTGCAAACTCGTCATCGTCGTTAAATATCGATGGTCGTGCAAAATGGCTGTCATTGGTTAGGCCGAGGCTTTGGGCAATTTCCTCGTGGATGCAAGCTCTCCGCATTACATCTGGCAATTCGTTTCTGATGATAACAAGTGCTGATGAAATTGCTGAGTTGGGCTCTGAACTCATGGAAGTCATTGCCATGCAGTGTATGTCTTTGGGAAGTTGAGTAATTATAGGTATTCTTTTTGGATCAAACTCAGGTCGTTGTAAGCCAAT
>CACDPP010000035.1 GCA_902554705.1 Paracoccaceae bacterium | reverse complement strand
CGGCGATGAGGGAAGCGTTACAATCTCATTTTGGTGCTGCAAGCCTAAAAAATGACCCGGAGTCTT
Source organism: Paracoccaceae bacterium (assembly GCA_902554705.1). GTDB lineage: Bacteria > Pseudomonadota > Alphaproteobacteria > Rhodobacterales > Rhodobacteraceae > Salinivivens. The sequence goes on along the minus strand of CACDPP010000035.1, from coordinate 13,498 downwards.
ATATTGAAGGAGATTTTGCGGCATTGTTAGAAACGGTAGCTCTTGCATCTGGCATTGAATTAGAGAGTGAAAATTCGCCTTATCCAACTGGCTTAGAGATTCCTCAGGACTCTTAATAAGTCCTCATTTTGTGAAAATTGTATGAATTAACTAAGTTTAAATGAAAATAACTAGGACGTATTATGTCAGAGTTTACTTTGTATAACGCACCTCAGTCGACTTGCAGTCAACGTGTAAGGTATGCATTGCATGAAAAAGGTTGTGACTTTGAGGAGATAAGGCTGGATCTCTTTTCCGGAGATCAGCTTAAACCCGAGTATTTGGCAATCAATCCAAATGGGGTAGTACCGTCACTAGTCCACTCTGGAAACAATATAATAGATAGTTTGGTTATAGTTGAGTACTTGGAAGATATTTTTCCGCATATTTGCCCTCTTCGACCTGAAGACCCAATTGAAATGGCTAAAATGAGGGCCCAATTAAAATTCATCGATGAAGTCCCTGGGCCCGCGATACGTATTCCTTCATATAATTTGGCGTTTTTGCCTCATTTTCAAAATATGACAGAAGAAGAGTTTGAAGAACTTTGTAATAGTAAACCATTGCGCCGTGAATTTTTAAAAAGCATGGGCCGTACAGGTTTTTCTGAAGGTGAAATGGATGAGTCTATAAGTAGGCTCAAACGAGCAATAAATCGAATGAATGAATGGCTTGAAGATAGTAGTGGGCCCTGGTTGATGGGTTCAAAAATGACAATTTCGGATATTGCAATTATGCCAGTTATAATCCGCATGGATGATATAAATTTAAGTGAACTTTGGAAAGAATTTCCTCTTATTAAAAATTGGTTAAAAAATATCAAAGAAACTCATTCTTTTCAGCAAACCTATTATTTCGGTTCACTTTTAACTGAGAAATATCCTCATCTCAAAAATATGAGGAAAAAAAATGACTAAAGTTGACAAAGACCCTCGGATTATTGCTGCGGCTGCACATTGGTCCCATAGAATGGTGACCAACGGTGTTCCATTAGCAGATTTCCAAGATGTAACAAATAATATTAATCGCTGGGAGGACTGGTGTTCTGCTTGGTGTGAGCGTGGCTCAATTCATGAGAGTTTGGGAAAGAAGGCCTTAGACGATAAGAGATTTATTTCCTACGTGGATCACCAAGCTACTGCCGCTGCATGTTATCACTTTGGAAAATTTTTATTCGTAAATGATATGAAGCAAATGAAGTCAGCTCATAAGAAAGCGATCTTTTCTCATAGAGAGGTTTTGAAATATATTAGACATCCTGGTGAGCGTGTGGAGATACCTTTTGAAGAAAAAACGCTCATTGGTAATTTACGAAAACCTGATGGCATTGAAAATCCACCGATCGTTGTGATGTGCATGGGTTTAGACAGCACAAAAGAGGAAATGCTGACAAACGAGTCTATTTTCCTAGAGAGAGGATTAGCGACCTTTGCATTTGATGGTCCAGGACAAGGCGAGGCAGAGTATGATTTGCCGATTAGATACGACTATGAAGTGCCAGTTGGTGCAGTAATAGATTGGCTACAAAGCCGAAAGGACATTAATGGGTCGCGCATTGGTGTATGGGGGGTGAGCCTTGGAGGGTACTATGCGCCCCGTGCAGCGGCATTTGAAGCTCGAATAAAAGCGTGCATTTCTTTAACTGGACCATTTAATTTCGATGAAGCCTTTGCTAGGGTGCCTGGTCTTACTCGACAGGCATTTATAGTTAGAAGTCATTCGAACAATGATGATGAAGCGGAAAAATTAGCAAAAAAAATGGATTTGAGCGACGCCGCGCCAAAGATTGTTTGCCCAATGTATATAGTTGGTGGGGCTTTGGATAGGGTAATACCTCCAGATCATGCCGAAAAATTGGCTAAAGCTTCCAATGGTGAAGTAGTTTTGAATATGGTTTCTGATGGAACGCACGTGGTAAATAATCGTCCCTATAAATATCGACCTGAGACTGGCGATTGGATGGCAAAAATCTTGTATAATTAAAGGAATTTGAAATGAAAAAAAGAAGCACGGCACTTACACCAAATGTTTTGACACCGCAGGATTTAGATCCCAACTGGAGATGGGAGGCGCGCCTACCAGCGTGGGGTCACACTAGTGTCGACTTTGAGCGCAGGATCGATCATGATCGTTTACGTCGATACCGGCTTAGCAGGACCAGAGAAGCTCTTAAAAACTCTCCTGCGGGTACTCTTCTACTTTTTGACGTTAATAATATTCGTTATGTTTCAGCTACTAAAATTGGCGAATGGGAGCGAGACAAAATGTGCAGATTTTGCCTTCTTACTGGAGATGACAGTCCTTATGTTTGGGATTTTGGCTCAGCTGCAGTACATCACCAAAAATACTCTGACTGGCTAGAGCCTGATCACTGTTTAGCCGGCGTCGTCGGCATGAGAGGGACAATTCCGCCAGAATTTGGTCTAATGAAAAAATATGCGAAACAAATAGCTGGTTTAATCAAGGATGCAGGTATGGCAGATATGCCGGTTGGAGTAGATTATGCTGAAACTGCTATGTTTCATGCACTGCAAGAGGAAGGCATAAACGTTATTGACGGGCAACAAATCATGTTGGCGGCTAGAGAGATCAAGAACTGGGATGAAATCCAACTTTTGACCCAAGCTGCAAGTATGGTGGATGGCGTTTATCACATGATATATGAAGAGTTAAAGCCAGGCGTGAGAGAAAACGACATCGTAGCGTTATCAAATAAGATGCTGTACGAGATGGGATCTGATGACGTGGAGGCCATTAACGCAATCTCTGGAGAGAGGTGTAATCCGCACCCACATAACTTTACAGATAGATATTTCCGTCCTGGGGACCAAGCATTTTTTGATATTCTGCAATCATATCAAGGATATAGGACTTGTTACTATCGGACCTTTAACATTGGTCGTGCGACTTCTGAGCAAAATGACGCATATGTAAAATGCCGAGAATGGTTGGATGCCTCAATTGCTATGATTAAACCTGGAGTGACCACAGATAAAGTTGCAGAAGTTTGGCCAACGGCGGAGAGTTTGGGCTTTCCGAGTGAGGATGCTGCATTTGGCCTACAGTTTGGACATGGGCTAGGCTTAGCTCTGCATGAAAGACCTATTATTAGCAGAGCGATTTCATTAGAACATCCAATGGAGATCAAAACAGGAATGGTCTTTGCTCTTGAGACGTATTGTCCGGCAAAGGATGGTTTCTCAGCTGCTCGAATTGAAGAAGAGGTGGTTGTTACGGATACCGGTTGTGAGGTTATTTCTCTATTCCCGGCAGAGGAACTTCCAATCTCTAACAAGTATTAATTTAGTAAAGACTTTTAACAGAATCTGGTTTCTCAAAAGGGCTCAAGGTATGGCAAAAAAAATAAATACAAACTCAGAGAGTTATCTGAAAATGTATAGCCAAATGGTTAAGATTAGATCTTTTGAAGATCAAGCTAATCAACTGTACCTTGACGCTAAGATGCCAGGCCTGACCCACATGTATTCTGGCGAAGAAGCGGTTGCGGTTGGTATATGCGAAGCATTGACCGTTAAAGACAAAATTACTTCTACTCATCGTGGACATGGGCATTGTGTTGCCAAAGGCGCAGAACTAAAACAAATGTTTTGCGAACTACTTGGAAAAGAAGAGGGTTATTGCCGAGGCAAAGGAGGCTCCATGCACATTGCGGATCAGTCCAATGGAAATTTGGGAGCAAATGCCATTGTTGGCGGTTCTATGGGAATAGCGACTGGGTCTGCACTGCGAGCAAAGCTAAACGGTGATAGCGATGTAACGGTATGCTTTTTCGGAGATGGTGCTACTGCCCAAGGCCTTTTGTATGAGGTTATGAATATGGCAGCTCTATGGAACTTACCCGTAATTTATGCTTGTGAAAACAACGGTTACTCCGAATATACAGCTACTGATGAGATAGCCGCTGGTGATATTCTGGATAGGGCGCGTGCTTTTGGAATAGAGGCCCATAAAGTTGATGGACAAGACGTTCTTGCTGTCAACAAGCTAGCAACTGATCTAGTAGCCAGAGCTCGCAAAGGCGAAGGTCCCTTTTTTATAGAACTTATAACATACCGTTATCATGGACATCATGTAGGCGATATTAATCGCACATATTATCGTTCAAAAGAGGAAGAAGAAGATTGGAAAAAAAATAAAGATCCAATTAAAATTTTGGGTGATTGGTTGGTTTCTGAAAAAATTGCTAGTGATGATGAGTTGCAAATTATTAGAGATGATATTGCCGCTGAGGCTCATGTCGCCGTTCAATATGCGCTTGAAGCAAGCTATCCGAATTCAAATGAAGTTGATATGCACGTATACATGGAGACTACCTAATGCGGTTGATCACGCTTTCTCAGGCTGTCAATGAAGCCATTGCCGAGGAGATGAGACTGGATAGCTCGGTATTTCTTATCGGCGAAGACGTTGCAGAGGCAGGCACTCCTTTCAAGATTACTTCTGGTCTGGTGGAAGAATTTGGAACTGAAAGGGTTATTGATACTCCAATTTCTGAGCCAGGCTTCATGGGACTTGCCGTTGGCGCGGCTATGACGGGATCGCGCCCAATTGTGGATATTATGTTTGGCGATTTTCTCTTTTTGATAATGGATCAGCTTTGTAATCAGGCCGCTAAGGCTCATTATATGTCTGGTGGTAAATTAAATGTGCCTCTAGTTGTTCGTACAAATCTTGGAGCTACTAGAAGGTCTGCGGCTCAACATAGCCAATCGCTGCATGCTTTAGTATCTCATATTCCAGGTCTCAAGGTCGCGATGCCTTCATCTGCTTATGAGGCCAAAGGTCTGCTAAAAACCGCAATCAGAGATGATAATCCTGTTGTTATATTTGAAGACAAATTAATGTATCAAGACAAAGCCGATGTGCCCGAAGATGAGTATCTAATTCCTTTTGGAGAAGCTGCTGTTCTGCAAGAAGGCAATCAGGTCACGTTAATTGGAACGTCTTCAATGAGGCAAGTCTGCGAAGAAGCTGCTCTTATTCTTTCAGATGAAAAAATTAGTGTTGAGATAATAGATCCAAGAACTTTGGTTCCGCTAGATGAAAAGACAATTTTAAATTCAGCAAAAAAAACAGGAAGAGTAATTGTGGTTGATGAAGGCCATCAAAATTTTGGCGTTACCGCAGAAATAGCTTCTCGCATTTCTGAAAAGGCTTTTTATTATTTGGATGCCCCAGTAATTAGAATGGGCGCTATGGACGTGCCTGTTCCTTTTAGTCCTGTTTTAGAGGATTTGACTGTTCCAACTGCCGAGAAAGTTGCTTCGAATGCGCGAAAGATTGTAGCGGGAGAGCTGGTGCATGAGTTATGAAGTAAAAATGCCTCAGTTAGGAATGAACCAAGATACTGCGGTGGTAGTCGCATGGTTTAAAAAAGAAGGTGACAAGATTGAGAAGGGGGACCCTTTATTTGAGGTGGAAACCGATAAAGCTACCATGGAGGTAGAAGCTCAAAAAGAAGGTTATTTATCGAAAATTAAGGTTGATGAGGGATCTGAAGTACCCGTTGGTCAACTTTTGGCGTTAATTTCTGATACTAATGAGGATAGTCATAATGACCAAACAGATTTGGCAGACCCTGATTCATTCGAAACGATCGAGCCCTATGCTGAACCCATTAATGATAACAGTATAGAAAATGAAGTTCAAAACATTGAAGGCTCTTCCAATAGAAATGAATTATCTACTAGGAGTACCAGGAACAAGGCGGCCATTACAGGCGTTAAAGTTTTAGCTTCTCCTAAAGCTAAGCTTGCAGCTAAAGAGATGGGCTTTGATCTTGCTGAATTGCGAAATGCTGGAATTGCAGAACCTTTTCATTTTGCTGACCTGGCCCGTGTACCCCAAAGTTCGAGCTTTTCGTCTATTTATTTGCAGGTTTCGGCTGAAGCTTTTGATGCTCTTATTTTAAAATCGGAAACTGTAAAACGGAGTTTGTTATTTTCAAAGTTCACTAGTAGTGCCTGGAGTTTTGTTTTTGAAGAAAGTGTCTTGGAGGTAATATTTAAAGATACAAACGGTGAAAGTTATGTTGAAACTACTACTAAAGAAGTGAGTTCTAATGATGTAGCAAATACTATAACGCTTATCGATCTTTGTGACACTAGAATAAGTGCATATGAAACAGGGTCCAATAATCTCACTTTGAGTTTTTCCCAATTGCGAAATGAATTCACTATCTGTTTGTCTTTCAGTGAAAAGATTTTACAATTTTCGGACGCTGTAAAATTTTTGAACGAATTGGGGGCAAGGCTAGAGGACCCTGTACTGCAACTTATTTAAGGAATAATCTGAAATGGGCTTTATGAATAAACTGTATATTGGAGGTGAGTGGCGAGAGGCATCAGATGGGGGTACTTTCGAAGTTCTAAACCCTGCAGATGAAAGTGTTATAACAACAGTCTCTAGCGGGACGACTGATGATGCAGTAGCCTGTATAAACGCGGCTGACGCTGCATTCGATGGCTGGGCTGCGTTAAGTCCGAGAGAACGCGGAGAGATTTTAAGAAAAGCATATGAGCTTTTCATAAAGCAAATCGATGATATTGCTCAACTTATCACTCTAGAAAATGGAAAAGCCGGTGGGGATGCAATAGGCGAAGCAAGATATGCAGCTGAATTTTTCCGTTGGTATGCGGAGGAGGCTGTTAGATCCGATGGCCATTTAGGAATGGCACCGGCAACGGGAGCTAGAATTTTGGTACATCAGAAGCCTGCTGGGATTTCCGTGCTAGTCACACCATGGAATTATCCGGCGGCAATGGGTACTAGAAAAATCGGACCGGCGCTCGCTGCAGGATGCCCAGTAATCGTAAAACCAGCATCTGAAACGCCTTTAACTATGCTAGCTTTAATGCCTATCCTTTCTGAAGCGGGCGTTCCGCCGGGAGTTGTAAATATTCTGCCGTCAAGATCATCGGGGGCAGTGGTTTCTAAAATGCTTTCAGATCCTAGGGTTAGGGTGGTTAGTTTCACAGGTTCCACGGAAGTCGGCAGAAAGTTGTTACATGCAGCTGCTGACAATATTGTTAAACCCGCAATGGAATTAGGTGGAAACGCTCCATTTATTGTATGTAAAGATGCGGACATTGAAGCTGCAGCAGACGGCCTAATGGTGGCGAAAATGCGGAACCTTGGCGAAGCCTGTACTGCAGCAAACAGGATATACGTACATGAAAGTATAAAAGACAAGTTCATAGCTATATTTTCAAAAAAAATGGCTGCACTTAAAATGGGAAATGGGGTTGAGCCCGATGTTGACGTTGGACCATTGGTGAATGCTGAGACACGAGACAAAGTAGAGTATTTTGTTTCAGATGCTATTTCCAAAGGCGCTAAATTGGAATTAGGCGGTGTTAAACCCAATATTCCAGGTTTTTTCTATCCTCCAACCGTTTTGAGTAATGTGCCGGATGATGCGGATTGTCTATCGGATGAAATATTTGGACCTGTTGCTGCCATACAAACCTTTACTGATGAAAAAGAAGTCATCGAAAAATCAAATTCAACAGAGTATGGTTTGGTTGCATACTTGTACACTGAAGATGTTCGAAGGGGCTTAAGTTTATCAGAAAAACTCGAGTTCGGTATGATTGGGCTAAATAGAGGTTTGGTATCTGACCCCGCGGCACCTTTTGGTGGAGTTAAGCAGTCTGGCTTGGGGCGAGAAGGCGGTAAAGAGGGAATGTTAGAATTTCAGGAAACACAATATATTTCAACTGAATGGTAGATTGGTGCTTCAAACTAAAAGTAAATTGATCCTATCAATAATGGCTTTTAGTCATTGCAGAAACGAGGTCAAATTTAGATTTATAGAGTGAGTGAAAAAATAAATGCAAGGTGAATTAAGGTGCACGATCAACGGAGTTGTGCACGCTATCGACAGTTTTAGTAGTGAACCACTCCTTTTCTTTCTTAGGGATAAAATAGGTCTTAGATCAACGCGATATGGCTGCGGCCAAGGGACATGTGGATCATGTACTGTAATAATAGATGGTGAGGCCAAAATGTCGTGTGAAACGATCACTAAGGACGTTTCAGGAAAAACTATAGAAACAGCCGAGGTTTTTGAAAATCAACATGAACATCCATTGGTTAAGTCATTTATTGAATTTCAAGCCGGTCAATGTGGTTATTGTCTGCCGGGAATTTTAATGGCTTCCAAATCGCTACTTGATAAAAAACAAAATCTCTCAAGATTGGAGATAGCACAAGCTTTGGATGCAAATCTTTGTAGATGCGGAGTTCACTCTCGCATTCTTGATGCCATTGAGAAAGCTTATCAATTATCAAATGAAAAAAAGGCACCTAATGAAAAATCAAGTGCCTAAACCTCTTCTTGATTATCCGAAATTAGGTGATTGGCTGAAAGTAACTCCCGAAAAAAAATTAGTATTCTTTTCGGGCAGGGTTGAACTCGGTCAGGGTAACATTACCGCTTTAATAATGATGATTTCTGATGAACTGGGGATTGAGCCAGAAAAAATTTCTTTACAGACTGCTAGAACGGATATGACGCCCAATGAGGGTTTCACAGCGGGAAGTATGTCTATAGTTCATGGTGGCCAATCTCTTAGATCGGCTGTCGCAACTTTGCGGCAGCAAATTCTAAATATAAGTGCTTCACGCTTGGGAGTAGATGCTCTTGAACTCAATCTGTCAAATGGGCAGATCCTTCAGAAGGGGTCATTTTGTTTCTCTATCGATGAGGTTTTAGATCAGATTGATCTATCAAGCGAAATTGCAGCAGGCGCAAAAATAAAGGAACCTTCACAAAGATGGGTTGAGTTTAGAGAGATTGAACGAGTTGATTTGCTGGAGAGAATGACGGGCGCTCCTTTTGTTCATGATATGATAGAGGAGGGCATGCTTTTTGGGGCACCAGTGCATCCCGCTAATATGTATTCTAAACTTTTGACGTTAGATGTTATCGCTTTATCAAAAAGGCCTGGGGTTATTAAAGTTGTTCAGGATGGATCATTTGTTGGAGTTTTAGCGACAAGTCAGCGATTTGCATTAGAAGCAGCTGAGTGGGCAAGAGAAAAGTCTGAATGGAAAGAAATTGACGGAAAGATTGAAAATCCAATTTCTCATTTAGTGTCACAGAGCCATGACTTTGAAATTGTTTCCGAAACAGGGGATGTCAATAAAAACTCTGGTGAGTGGCACGAACTGACAGTATCGCGACCATATATTTTCCACGGTTCAATCGGACCAGCAGCAGCAGTTGCAAAATGGGAAAACGAAAGACTTACAGTTTGGACACACAGTCAAGGTGTTTTCCAGTTAAGAGATGCTCTAGCTGGCGTTTTTGAAACAGCAGAAGAAAATATAACTGTAATACACAAAGCTGGGTCAGGTTGTTATGGCCACAATGGCGCTGATGACGCCGCATTGGACGCTGCAATTTTGGCTAGGGAAGTCGAAGGAATACCTGTCAAAGTTATATGGTCTAGGTATGATGAATTTCATGCAGCTCCTATGGGGGCCGCTATGTCAACAAAATCACGAGCTCACTTGGATCAAGATGGATATATAACGGCATTTGATGTTGAAGTTACTTCTGTACCACATTCATCTCGCCCTGGCACCGGCGGGACACCAAATCTGCGTTCTGCTGTCCTTATTAAAAATTCAAAATTGCCCGCCAAATCTCCTGATGTTCCAGCTATGAGGGGAGGTGGAGCTGAAAGAAATGCCGTACCGTCTTATGATTTTGGCCCAGTTCGGGTGAAGAAAAGACTAGTACATGATCTACCCTTCCGGGCCTCAGCATTAAGATCTCTTGGTGCATATAATAATGTAATCGTAAACGAGGGTCTTATTGATGAAATAGCCCATAGAAATGGAGAGGATCCTTTAGCTTTTAGAATTAAACATTGTGTCGATGATAGGTCGAAAGAATTGTTATTAAGATTAGATAGTGAAACCAAAAGGTATAAAGAAAATCTCAAGGAAAGTCAGGGTTGGGGCGTTGGGTATGCTCGATATAAAGGTATTTCAGGTCTGTGTGCTGTCTTTGTCAATGTAACTGTTGATGAAGGGGTTGTCGTTGACAACGTAGTTTCAGTTTCTGATGTCGGTGAGGCCATAAGCCCAGATGGTGTAAAAAACCAAATAGAAGGCGGGATAGTCCAATCTATTAGTTGGACGCTTAAAGAAGCTGTAAAAACAGATGGACTTTCTACAACTGTAGATAGTTGGTTCGATTATCCAATTATAAAATTTAGTGAAATTCCATCTTTAAATACAATACTGATAGAACGTCCATCTGAAAAACCTTTGGGCGCTGCTGAGATTTCTCAAGGTCCAGCAGGGGCAGCTGTTTCGAATGCAGTAAGACATGCACTAGGTGTTAGAATTACAGAGCTTCCAATTACAAGAGAGGCTATAATTAATTCACTATTATCTAATGAAATTTAAAAAACCAAAGCATCCTTAACATCGTTATCAACGCTCGGCAGATATTGTTCAAAATTTGAAATAAAAAGGCTAACAAGTTTTTTTGCAGCTTGATCATAAGCAGCTTTATCGTCCCAAGTGTTTCTGGGGTTTAGATATTTTGGATCAACTCCTGGCACAAACTTAGGAACCTCAAAACCAAAATTTTCATCTTTGACAAATGTCGCGGTGTTCATGTTGCCATCAATGGCAGCTGCCAACAGAGATCTAGTCACATTTATTGGCATCCTAGTACCTATTCCATGCCCACCACCTGTCCAACCTGTGTTAACTAGCCAGCAAAAGGTGTTATTTTCTGAAATCTTCTTTTTAAAAAGGTTCCCGTAGACTTGCGGTGGTCTGGGAAGAAACGGAGCGCCAAAACAGGTAGAAAACGTTGGCTCTGGTTCCGTCACTCCCCTTTCGGTACCTGGGGCTTTAGAAGTAAAACCTGACAGAAAATGATACATGGCTTGCGCAGGTGTTAGTCTAGCCAAAGGAGGCATCACGCCAAACGCGTCGCAGGTAAGTAAGATCACATGTTTGGGGTTTGCCGCCAACCCAGTTTCGCTAGAATTAGGTATATAGTGCATTGGATAAGCAGCCCGCATGTTAGCCGTGAGACTGTCATCTTCAAAATTCAACTTTTTAGTTCTTTGATCGTAAACCATGTTTTCAATAACCGTAGAAAACAAAGAAGTCGTTCTATAAATATCAGGTTCTGAATCCTCTGAAAGGTTAATTGTCTTGGCATAACATCCACCTTCAAAATTAAATATGCCCTTATCAGACCAACCATGCTCGTCATCGCCAATTAAAATCCGGTCTGGATCTGACGATAGAGTTGTTTTTCCGGTACCTGATAATCCAAAAAAGATCGCAGAATTTGAGGGATCTTTCTTTGAAATATTTGCGGAGCAGTGCATTGGCATAATTCCAGTTTCGGGCAATATATAATTAAGCAGCGTAAATACGGCTTTCTTGTTCTCTCCTGCGTATTCAGTTCCACCGATCAAAATAAGTTTTTTATCAAAATTTATTGCTATAACTGTTTCGGAACGGCATCCGTGTTTTTCAGGGTCAGCAAAAAAACCAGGAAGGTTTATTATTGAGAAATCACAAACAAAATCTTTAATTTGATTTTGTTCTGGTCTTATCAAAAGATGTCTTATGAATAAATTGTGCCAGCATAGTTCAGATATTACCCTTACGCCTATTCTGTTTTCTGGATCTGCTCCGCCAAAAAGATCTTGCACATATAAATCTTTTCCAACCACATAATGCAGCATATCCCTGTGCAATCTGTTAAAAGCATCGGTTGACATTCTTGCATTGCGCTCCCACCATACCGAGTTTTCCGTCGTCTCACTGACAACAATATGCTTATCTTTAGGGGACCGGCCCGTAAATTTTCCTGTCTTTACAAGGAGGGTTCCACCAATGCCGAGTTCACCTTCTTTACGCATCAGTGAGTGTGCAATTAAATCGGGCTCTGTCAGATTAAAATAGGCGTTTCTGAAGCCCTCAATTCCCTGATTGATTAAGTTGAGCTTTGGATTGTACAGTCCGTGAGCAGCGGTCATGGTTCAGTCCTTTTATAAACTCTGTTATTCTAAATAATTTAAAAACTCTGGAAGTGAAATGCCTCTGGGAGATTGTTAGCGCAAACTTTCACACTTGTTAGCGCAAACTTTTAAATATACCCAAAATTACTTTCGGATTCAAAAAGATTTTAGCTTAAAATAAACAAGAACCGCTCATTTTTAGCACTCAGGTATGAAAAAAAGAATCATATAATTTTAATTTTTTTGGACTTCTTTGAAGATAAAATTTTTATGCAAACAAATTTGATTTATGCGTAGCGATAATAATTGATCTAAAAAGTCTTCAGTTTAAATTTGCCAAAAAATTTGGTTATTTACTTTTCAAATATTTTTCGACTACAGAACTGTTTGCTCCTCTGCCTAGATTTAATTCAGGAAATTGTTCTGACAATCTGCTACCTCTATAGAAAGCGATTTTTGAAGCTGGCCTAGTCTGTGCTTTTTCGAGCCAATGTTTGACACCTTCAAATCTTTTGTTCCACAAGTCATCAAGTCCCAAGTCTTCCATCCTATCGATGGAAGGTAAAATTGCCATATCGCCAATGGTATAATCTTTGCCCATTAACCAAGGACCACCAAACTCTTTTAAAAGATATTCCATCCTTATGAAGGTTCGCTCAAATATGGAAAATGATGTAAATATATCTTTTTCAGAAAAACCTGAGTTTTTATCGAAGGAATTATAGAATTCTTTTTTTAGTGGGCGTTTTTCTTTGAGTTCTTCAAATTTTTCTTGTGACATTTTCTTAAATTTTTCTAATAAGCCGCCGAAGTGGAACGAAGGGGTTCTGACTGCAGGTGCGGGCCAAACATCAACAAAAATTAACCAAGCCCTTAATTGGCTGCAAAGAAAGGGATCGGTTGGACGGAATTTTTTCTGTCTGAACTCATCTTCTAAATATTCTAAAATTGCGGTGGACTCATAAATTGGTTTTCCGTTGTGTAATAATGTTGGCACAACACCGTTTGGGTTCATTTTCAAATACCAATCTGATAAATGTTCATTATCAGAAGATATAAGCCTTTTATCCGTCCAGGTTATCTCTTTTTCCGCTAGCTGTAGTCTAACTTTTAAGCTGCAAGTGGATTGAGAGAAATTATAGAGTTCTAGCGACATGCCTAATCTCCATTTGTCAAAGATTTTTTGAATTAATACGCGCAATCGTTTGCATTGACAACAGGGTGTACCAAGTTATTCTTTTGATGTGGAGGTGAGAAACGATGAGCGAAAAGATCAAATTAGGAATTGTCGGGTTGGGCAGATGGGCAAAGGTTTTAACCGCTGCAGCTAAAACGTCAAAAAAAATAGAAATTGTTGCTGGGCACTCACGATCACAGGAAAAGCGAGATGCTTATACAGAAGATTTCGACATTAAAACCTATGATAGTTTAGA
>CACDPP010000034.1 GCA_902554705.1 Paracoccaceae bacterium | reverse complement strand
ACCTGCATTTCTCTTGGCAAGCTCTTCAAATGTGTCTAATGAACGCCAAAGTTCTTGATCTACGTAAAATGCTTCGGCCAAATCACCATCGTTTTCTAGTACCTCCGATACTTTTGCCCGAAGGTCTAAAAGATAATTTCTAGTGAATCTGGTCACTTGCGCCATGTTTGTTGGATGTCCATGGCCAGGGATAACATAGGTTGCATTTAGAGGCGCAAACTTTTCGTCCCATGTTTCTAACCAACATTTGGTACAAGTATTTTCAAAAATAGGAAGCATTCTCTCATGAAAAGCCATGTCACCAGCTATCATTAAAGATAACTGCGGCAACCAAACTTGAGTATCACCAGGGCCATGAGCAGGGCCCAAATGAAGCACATGGAATTCCAAACCACCTAAGTTAAAAATAATTTTTTCTGAAAAGCTTTTATTGGGAATAACCACTTCTGTTCCAACCGATTTATCCCTATTATAAGATTTCATCCGCTCTAAAATTGTATGACTATTTTCTTCAATTTCATGGATGGCATCTTCATGTGCCAGAATATCGACACCCAGTTGCGACCAATATAAATTTCCCAGTATTGCATGACCTTGTCCGTTTTCATTGATGACTAGTTTTACTGGTTGATCCGTGATGTTTTTTATTTCCTCATGAAGAGCGGAAGCAAGTCTTACAGAAGCTCCCGAATTTATTACAACGACACCATCAGTGGTTATCACAAACGATAAATTATTGTTGTGACCAGAATTTTCGTATGTGGGAGGTGCCGTCGCTCCAATTGCTGAAAAAACATTAGGAATAACCTCGACTGGCTTGTTGTATAACTCTGACTGGGGATATTTATCTTTTATATCTTCACTAGCTAAAACAATCGAATTCAAACTCCAAAACACAGTCACTATACAATTTAAAATTTTCATTTGTTCGCCACCGAATATATAAACCTAACCAAACGAGAAAACTTCCTTTGATTTGCGTTAGAGCAATTTACTATTGCTACCCACTTTTTTTCAATTACTTTCTCACCAAAATGGGGGCTTTGATGATAACAAACAAACACGTATTGATAACCGGGGGTGGATCAGGAATAGGTCGAGCAATTGCATTATTATTTGCAGACGAAGGTGCGACAGTCACGATTACGGGCCGAAGATCAAAGGTGCTAGAAGAAGTTGTAGGTAAAAGGGCAAATATTTCTGCTTTTCAAATGGATGTATCCAATGAAAAAGAAGTTATTTCCGTAATATCACAAGCTGTATCCCAGTTTGGGCCCATAGAGATTTGTGTGTCAAATGCCGGAATCGCAGAAGGAAAGAAACTCCAAAACACTGATTTAGATTTTTGGCAAAAAATAATGGGAACGAACCTCGATGGCACATTCCTAACCATTCGAGAGTCAATGAAGTCAATGCTGGAAGCGGATTGGGGTCGTGTAATTGCAATCTCTTCAATAGCAGGCATCAAAGGACTAAAAGGGGCCGGTGCCTATAGCGCCTCAAAACACGGTGTATTGGGTTTAATTAAGACTTACAGCGAGGAATACATGGGGGGACCAATCACCTTCAATGCTATCTGTCCAGGCTACGTAGACACACCGATTGTGGATGCGAATGTAAAATCAATGATGTCAAAAGGAATTAGTGAAGAAGATGCCCATAAAATGATGGTGAACGCAAATCGTCATAAAAGATTGATCCAAACAGACGAAGTTGCTCAGACGGCGTTGTGGCTTTGCAGCCAAGCAGCAAAAAGCATTAATGGGCAAGCCATTGAAATCGCGGGTGGCAAAGTATGAGTGACTTTTTTAAGACAAAATCACAATTTTACCTACCCAAGGGAATTATTTACTTGGACGGAAACTCTCTTGGACCACTCCCTAAAAAAACCCAAGATCGAATTCAGCATACTATAAATAATGAATGGGGTGAAATGCTGGTAACTGGATGGAACAAAGCGCGATGGATGGACCAGCCAAACGAGGTGGGCGATAGAATAGCAAAGCTGATCGGAGCCACTTCCAAAACAGTTACTGTCGGTGACACACTATCAATTAAAGTTTTTCAAGCTCTTGCAAGTGCCACCAATTATCAAAAGAATAGGAAAGTTTTACTTACCGACTCCAGCAATTTCCCTTCAGATATTTACGCAGCGCAAGGTCTAGTAAATATGCTACAGGACGATCACCAAGTTAAAATTGTCAGCACAGATGACTTAATTGATAATATCAACGAAAATGTTGCAGCCGTATTTTTTACCGAAGTAGATTATAAGACTGGCCGTCGATATGATGCTAAAAAAATCATAAAAGCGGCAAAACAAAATGGATCTCTGGTAATATTAGATTTAGCACATTCAGCTGGCGCTATCGATACAAATTTGACTGAATTGGAGGTAGATTTAGCAGTTGGGTGTACATATAAGTATTTAAATGGTGGTCCTGGATCACCAGCATTCATTTATGTAAATCCTAATTTAATCAACTCATTGGACCCGTGTCTATCCGGTTGGTTAGGCCACGAAAACCCCTTTGATTTTTCCTTAAAGTATCATCCAGCATCTGGGATCGATAGAATGAGAGTGGGCACACCTCCAGTAATTGCTATAGCTGCTCTGGAGGCGTCACTTGATATTTGGGAAACCGTAAATATTAACGATGTTAGAAAAACTTCCATCCAACTCACCGATCAATTCATAAAGGGTGTGGAGCAAAAATGTCCAATGTTGCAATTAATTACACCTCGCTTACCTGAAAACCGTGGAAGCCAAGTATCTTTCTCTTTTGAGCATGGATATGCTGCTATGCAGGCGTGTATTGAGCTTGGAGTGATTGGGGATTTTAGAGCACCTGACGTAATGAGATTTGGGTTTACACCTCTATTCATCGATAGCCAAGACGTCGAAAGAGCAATAGAAACCTTGGCAGAAATAATGTCCAAAGATTTATGGAATGACCCTAAATTTCAAAAAAGAAATAAGGTAACTTAATCAAGAGTTTCGGTAACTGTGAAAATCACGAGTTGCCTTACCAAATGCCTCGAACAAAGGTTTTGATACGGGGTCTTGTGATGCGCAATATTCAGGGTGCCACTGAACGGACAGTGTAAATCCCGGAGCATCAGCAATGTATAGTGCTTCTGGAGTGCCATCGTGTGCATAACCGTCAATGACAACTCTTTTACCCGGCTTCATTATTCCTTGCCCATGCAAAGTATTTGTTAAGACCCTATTTTTTCCAAATAATTTTTTAAATGGTCCCTCGTCAGAAACTGTTACTTCATGCCTCAAAGCAAATTTTTCCTCCAAAGTACCATCGGGAGGCATTCTATGATTATCTCTATCGGGAATATCCCTAATTTCTGGATGTAACTCGCTACCAAAAGCAACTGCCACCTCTTGAAAACCACGGCAAATTCCAAAAATAGGCTGCCCAATTTCTACACAATTTCTGATAAGGGAAAGACTGACAGCATCACGCCCTCTATCAAATTCTCCGTGAGCTTCAGTTTCCTTAATACCGTATTCTGATGGATGAACGTTTGGTCTACCACCAGTAAATAAAAAGCCATCACAGACCCTCATAAGCTCTTCCAAGCTAACGAACCTTGGATCACCTGGAATGATAAGAGGAGTTGCATCACATAAATCAACAATTGCTTCACAGTTCATTGTTCCAGATGCATGCACTGGATACTGATCATTAATCAGATAAAAATTTCCCATTATGCCAATTACAGGGCGTGACATTTCATAATCCCTCTCGTGGCCACAACTAAACACATTTTGGATGATCCGTAAACGAACCTCCATTGATTTCTCCTAAAAACAACGGGTACATCGTGAAACTGTCCAATTATTAAGCATTGAAGCGAAAATAATCACAATTTGCTTTTAAGTTCCAAACGCCATCTATGCAAGATTGGCTCTGTGTAACCAGAAGGTTGGCTCTCGCCCCTAAATATTAAATCATAAGCAGCTAGGAAAGCTTCGGTATCAAATTTAGGCGACATGGGTCTATAATTCATATCATCGGCATTTTGTGAGTCCACAATAGCTGCCATTTTTTTAAGCGTATTAACCACCAAATCATGATCCACGAAATTATGGCAAAGCCAATTACTCAAGCTCTGAGAAGATATTCTACAGGTTGCCCGATCTTCCATTAGCTGAACATTGTCGATATCAGGAACTTTAGAACACCCAATCCCTTGGTCAACCCAGCGAACAACATATCCCAAAATTCCCTGGCAATTGTTTTCAATTTCGCTCTGAATTTCGCTTTCTGTCAATTTTTCACCCGACTGTAGAGGTATCTGCAATAAGTCGTCTAGGGAGCTTTGCAATGCAAGTGACCTTAATTCATCTTGTCGGTGTTGGACATTAATTTTGTGATAATGGGTCGCGTGTAAGGTAGCGGCTGTTGGTGACGGAACCCAAGCGCAATTAGCGCCAGCTAGTGGGTGTTTTACCTTTTGTCCAAGCATATCTGACATTTGGTCAGGCATTGCCCACATGCCCTTTCCGATTTGGGCTCTTCCCTGCAATCCACATTTTAGACCTATTTCGACGTTTCTGTTTTCATATGCCTGTATCCAGGTTGTGGTTTTCATATCGCTTTTTCGAAGCATCGGGCCAGCTTGCATACTGGTGTGAATTTCATCACCGGTACGATCTAAGAATCCAGTGTTAATAAATACAACCCGCGATTTAGCAGCCCGGATACACTCAGATAAATTGACAGATGTCCGGCGTTCCTCGTCCATTATACCCAGTTTTACAGTATTTGATGGAAGCCCAAGTATATCTTCAACGAGCTCAAACGTCCGACATGCAAATGCCACTTCGTCGGGACCATGCATTTTAGGTTTGACAATGTAAACTGATCCGACAGACGAATTACCCCCAATGCGATTTATGTCATGCAGTGCTATTGTGACAGTACACATAGCATCGAGGAGACCCTCAAATACCTCATCGCCATTTTGGTCAATTACTGTTGGCGTAGTCATTAAATGGCCAACATTTCTAACCAACATCAAACTTCTACCCTTTAAAGTGGCATTATTCCCAGAGGGCAAACAGTATGAAAAGTCGTCATTCAATTTTCGCGTGAAAGTTTTATCTCCCTTTGATACTGTCTCAGTCAGATTGCCTTTCATCATTCCAAGCCAGTTTCGATAAGCAATAATTTTGTCCGAAGCATCAACGGCAGAAATACTGTCCTCGCAATCCATAATAGTTGATATAGCTGACTCAATAACGATATCCGATATACCAGCTAAATCGGACTGCCCAACCTCGCTATTTTGATCAAATTCGATCCGTACATGTAAATCGTTATTGCGCAAAACTAAGCAAGTAGGTTGAAGAGGCTTTCCAACATATCCAATAAAACTATTTACCGACTTCAACTGGTTACCGGATAGATCAAGACACCCATCCTTTACTTCCGCCTCAGTTACCTTGCTCCAAGAACCATTTATTAGTGGAAAGGCGTCATCAAGAAATTTGCGACCCCATTGAATTACTTTTTGCCCCCTATTTTTGTTATAGACTATTGTTTTTTCAACTGGTTTTATTGCATCAGTCCCATAGAGAGCATCGTACAAAGATCCCCAACGCGCATTTGCTGCATTTAATGCAAAGCGAGCATTCATAATTGGCACAACTAGCTGAGGACCTGCAATTTTTGATATTTCCGGATCTACTTGTTTAGTGTCGATAGAAAATGGCTCCTTCTCTGGTACGATGTAGCCAATCGAATATAAAAATCTTTTGTAGTCAGCGGAGTTGAATTCCTCGCCCTTGTTTGCCCTATGCCATTGATCTATTTGACGTTGAAAATAAGTTCGCCTTTCCAACAGTTTCTTATTTGTCGGTGTGAGTTCCTTAACCACTTTTGCAAGGCCAGCCCAAAACTTATCTGCCGCAATAGTTGTCTCCGGCAAAACCTCTTGCTCAATAAAATCAATAAATCCAGTTGAAATTTGCATTCCAAATTTGTTTTCTAAATGAATCATTTTTCCACTCTGGAGCACCTGATAAAACCATTTAGATGATTTAACCCCAAAGTCCAAAAATTGGTTAGGTTTTTTAACCAATTTTCTTATTTTTAGAAGATCTCTTACATCTCTCACTGCAAAATTTAACGTCAGGCCAGCTTCTTTCCCACTTTTTTCTCCATACGAAAGGCAAACCACACGCGCTACATATTTTTTGCGGAAGATTGGTTTTTTTTCGTGATAATTCACGCTTCATATTGCAGAACTCTCCTGGAAAAACTAATCAATTAAGTTAAAAGTAGAGCGCAACAGAAAAAGCACAAAAAGATTTTTACAGGATAAACATGAGAAAACTAGAAGATCAAAAAATCCATTTAAAAGATTATCAAAGTCCAAATTATCTGGTTGATCAGGTGGAACTAACCTTCAAATTATCCGAAGAAAAAACACGTGTGTTAGCGAAAATCTTTTTCCGGGCTAACCCTGAAACAACAGATAGCAAATTTTATCTCGACGGAATAGATTTGGATTTGCAGTGGGCAAAGATTGATGGCGAAAAAATAAATCCAATAATCAGCTCAACAGGACTTAGCTTCAACGTTAACAAAAAAGAATTTGTTTGGGAGTGCGAAGTAATCATCAACCCTAAAAACAATACAGCGCTTGAAGGTCTCTACATATCAAATGGCATGTACTGTACTCAATGTGAGGCTGAGGGTTTTCGAAAAATCACCTATTATCCAGATCGACCAGACGTGATGGCTGAGTTTTTTGTTCGTATCGAAGGAGATAAAGATACTCTTCTCTCAAACGGTAATCCAACTGCTCAGGGAAAAGGCTGGATTGAATGGCATGATCCATGGCCCAAGCCATCATATTTATTTGCTCTCGTAGCAGGAGATTTAATTTCAGTAACTGATTCTTTCAAAACTCGCTCAGATCGCGATGTAGAGCTTAATATATACGTAAGACCAGGAGATGAAGATAAGTGCGCTTTTAGTATGGATGCACTCAAAACTTCTATGAAGTGGGACGAAGAAAATTATGGCAGAGAATATGATTTAGATCTTTTTAATATCGTAGCAGTTGACGATTTCAATATGGGCGCAATGGAAAATAAGGGTTTGAATATTTTTAACAGTTCTTACGTCCTGGCAAAACCGGAAACAACCACCGATGATAATTTTGAAGCCGTAGAAGCTGTCATTGCGCATGAATATTTTCATAATTGGACTGGTAATAGGATTACTTGCCGCGACTGGTTTCAACTCTGTTTAAAGGAAGGATTAACAGTCTTTCGTGATGCAGAATTTACAGCCGATCAAAGAAGTTCTGCCGTGAAGCGAATTAAAGACGTAATTTTGCTAAAGAGCCGTCAATTTAGAGAGGATGGGGGCCCACTTGCCCATCCAGTCCGACCAGAAAGTTTTGTCGAGATAAATAATTTTTACACTTTAACTGTTTATGAAAAAGGCGCTGAGCTGGTCAGTATGATAAAAAGGCTCGTTGGCGATAAAGCCTATAGAGATGCGCTTGATTTATATTTTGATACCTATGATGGCCAAGCTGTCACAATTGAAGATTGGATAAAAGTGTTTGAAGATGTGACAGAACTCGACTTGAGCCAATTCATCCTTTGGTATAAACAGGCTGGAACCCCAATTCTTTCTGTCTCAGAGAGATGGGAAAACAACTTTTTAAAAATTTTTTTCCACCAAGAAATTCCTGACACACCTGGGCAGTCTAATAAAAAACCGCATCTCATACCCGTGGATATGAGCCTTTTAGATAAAAACTCTGGAGAAATCATCTATTCTAAAAATCTAAAAGTGAGCCAAACAAAAGAAGAGTTTATTTTTGGCCCCTTCAACGAGAGACCAATACCATCTCTTTTACGAGACTTTTCTGCCCCGGTCATTCTTAAACAAAATGTAGAAAAAGAAAGACTAGCTTTTATTTTTGAATACGAAACCGATAGTTTTAATCGTTGGGACGCAGGGCGAAAACTATGTGAAAATTCTTTGTTTAATATGATTTCAGAAGGTGCCCTACCTGATAATATATATCTTGAATCTTTGAATAAATTGATACGAGATAATACTCTCGATCCAGCTTTCAGAGCATTGACATTATCTTTGCCAAGCCAAGACGAAATCACTCAAAAATGTCTAGATAATGGTATTATCCCCGATCCAATGGCTATTTATCGCTCTATTGAAACTTTGAACCTCGCAATATCGGATCACCTAAAACCAGATCTTGCAGAAATATATGAGAAATATACCGTAAATAAAGAATATAAACCTAATGCAACTCAATCAGCATATCGAGCCTTGAGAAATCGAGCACTTTCATTTCTGGCCTATCAAGACAGCGCTAATTTAGCCAAAATTCAGGCTACAGACGCCCAAAACATGACAGATCAGCTTAGTGCATTCTCAACGGTGATCAAACACAATCCAAACAGCAAACATGTTAAATTATTTTATGATCAATGGAAACACGAACGGCTCGTTGTTGATAAATGGTTTAGCACCCAAGTATTAACAGCTCACCCAAACTCTTTGAATAAAGTTGTAAAAAATTTAACTACTCACTCTGACTTCACTATCACAACACCCAATAGAGTTAGGTCTGTATTGGGAGCCTTTTCTGCCAATACTGCTGGGTTTCACTTGGAAACAGGAGAAAATTATAAATTGTTTTGTGACTGGATTTTGAAAGTCGATACTGTAAACCCCCAAGTGGGGGCAAGAATGTGTTCGGCATTCGAAACTTGGAAGCGATATGACCCAAAAAGGCAGAAGTTAATCAAATCGCAAATTAATAGAGTATTGGGGGTTGGGTCCGTTTCAAAAGATACGAGAGAAATGCTTACCAGGCTTATAAATTAAAGCCATGGAATATGCGAATTCAGCACGAATCCTCAAATCCTTAATATTATGAATATGTTATTTTAGTCTTACTTTAACATTAAAATATTTAATTGCTGCCCATAATTTTGTCATAATTTTTTTAGTCCTAATAGTTTTACCACTAGCTTTCGATATAGGGAGAAATAAAAAATCTGGCATCAAAATTTCAAATAAAGAAATCACTTGGTTTTCAGGAAAGTTTAAAGGCCAAATATATTTATTAGATATTTCCAGTGTTGAATTCAAAAAAAGGTTGGATTTATCTTATCGAACAAGGCTAGTAGACCAAAATAATAATAAAACTGTACTACCAGCAGAAGTATTACCAAGAATAAATATTTTTAAAGAAACCCTAAAGCTATACGGTATTAAAGTCGTCAATAGAAAATTCAATTAAACAGCATAAATTTTAGTTTTTGAATTACCATTATTGAAACTATTGACCAATTTAGCTAAACCTACGTTACTTGGAAAAATGAGAAAAAAATGCTTGATTTAAGCTTTGAAAGCCCAAAACCAAAAGTAATTTCGGGAGCAAAATTCGACTGGGAACTGGTCATAGGTATGGAAGTACACGCACAGGTAGCTTCTGCATCCAAACTATTTTCAGGGGCCTCTACAGAATTTGGCAGTGAACCAAATTCAAATGTTTCATTCGTTGATGCAGCGATGCCTGGCATGCTCCCAGTAATTAATGAATTCTGCGTAGAACAGGCAGTTAGAACGGGCCTGGGTCTAAATGCTGAAATTAACCTGTGGTCTGCTTTCGACCGAAAAAACTACTTCTACCCAGATTTACCACAAGGCTATCAAATTTCACAGTTATATCATCCGATTGTTGGCGAAGGTGAAGTAATCGTCGATATGGAACCAGGTATAGCGAGACGAGTTCGGATAGAGCGGATCCACATGGAGCAGGATGCTGGAAAATCTATTCATGACATGGATCCGAATATGTCATTTGTAGACCTAAATAGAACCGGTGTATGCTTAATGGAAATTGTAAGCCGACCAGATATTAGGGGACCGGAGGAGGCTGCGGCCTACGTGGTTAAATTAAGACAAATAATGCGATATTTGGGAACTTGCGATGGCAATATGCAGAATGGCAACCTAAGAGCTGACGTGAACGTATCTATTTGTCTGCCAGGCCAATATGAGAAATATCAACAGACGAATGATTTCAGTCACTTAGGAATACGATGCGAGATTAAAAATATGAATTCTATGCGTTTTATTCAACAAGCAATAGAAGTAGAAGCTCGTCGCCAAATTGCAATTTTAGAGGCGGGTGGCAAAGTTGAACAAGAAACTCGCCTGTATGACCCTGATAAAAGTGAAACGCGATCTATGCGATCAAAAGAGGAAGCTCATGATTATAGATATTTTCCCGATCCTGATCTTCTACCTCTCGAAATTGATCGAAATTGGGTTGAGTCCATTCGGTCTAGTTTGCCAGAACTCCCTGACGAAAAGAAATTACGTTTTATAAATGATTTTAATTTAACTGAATATGATGCTGGCGTTTTGACAGCGGAAATTGAGTCTGCTGATTTTTTTGAGTCAGTGGCTAGCTCATGTGAGGGAAAACTAGCTGCGAATTGGGTTATCAACGAGCTGTTTGGTCGTTTGAAAAAAGATGATCTTTCGATTAATGGAAGTCCAGTATCTCCAAATCAACTTGCGGGTATAATATCTCTTATACAAAGTGGAGACATAAGTGGAAAAATTGCAAAAGAATTATTTGAAATAGTTTATAGTGAGGGCGGAGATCCGAACGAAATTGTCGAAAAACGCGGAATGAAACAAGTGACTGATACATCTGCGATAGAACAGTCGGTGGAAAAAGTAATAAATGATAATCCTGATCAAGTGGCGAAGGCTAAAATAAATCCCAAGCTAGCAGGTTGGTTTGTGGGTCAGGTAATGAAAGCTACTGGTGGTAAAGCCAATCCCAAATCAGTAAACGAAATTGTTGCTAAAAAACTAAATTTATGACCAGCAGAGATACTTTTTCACTTTTCAGTTAGTTGTAATTCTAGCGCATGAATTTGGCTTATGAGGTCTGGACCTAAAGCTTCATGAACGGCCCTATGTCTTTGCAGACGAGACATTCCAATAAATTTAGGTGACTTTATTATTAGTTTGAAGTGAGTTTCTCCATCACTATAACCACCATGACCTCGGTGAGCCTCACTATCATTCACAATCTCAATTTCACTTTCCTGAAAAACCTGCTCTAAGGCCGTTTCCATGGCTTGGGCTTTTGACATTTTTTTCGTTTACCTCTTCAGTTTTATTTTTCATTAGTCTATCATAAGCACCTCGAGTCAAAAAGGTTCTAAAATGAGCAAATCAGACCCATTCGGTTTTGACATGTCTGTTTCTTCTGCGAAGAAAAAAAATCCTCGCGGGAAACGTGGGCTTACGGGAGGATCCGAAACCTCTGTTAAGGCTTGCCAGCATGAAGGATGTGAAGAAGCAGGTAAGTTTAGAGCCCCAAAGTCACCGGATGTACTCGATGAGTTTTATTGGTTCTGCAAGGAACATATTCGTGAATACAACTTAAAGTGGAACTTTTTTACGAACCAGACAGAAGCTGAAATGAATGCTCAGATGTCAAAAGACAAAGTATGGGAAAGAGAAACAAAAGACTTTAGAGATCCTGAGGCAAGAGCCTGGGCGCGACTAGGTATAGAAGATCCACATCAAGTACTGGGTGAAAATGCTACTAAAAATCCAGGTCGGAACGGTACCAGTGCTGGAAATTCAAGACGGCTTCCACCGACAGAGCGCCGAGCTGTTGAAATTCTAGATGCGAAAGATAACTGGAGCAAAGCCGAGGTGAGAAAAGCCTATAAAGCTCTCATAAAAATACTCCATCCTGACATGAATGGCGGAGACAGGAGCCAGGAAGAACAATTACAAGAAGTTGTTTGGGCATGGGACCAGATAAAAGATAGCCGAAACTTTAAATAATAAAATTTATTTTTTGTAAAATATGATGATCAACTTTTCTTAAAACTCAAACTCACACCATTTATACAGTGTCTTTTTCCTGTTGGCCGTGGTCCATCATCGAAGATATGGCCTAGGTGTGATCCGCATCTACTACAGTGACACTCTGTTCGAACCATAAAAAACTTTTTATCCATTTGTGTCCCGATTGCTCCGGGTAAAGCTTGCCAAAAACTAGGCCAACCTGTGCCCGAATTATATTTGTGAGTAGAGGAATACAGCGCTAAATCGCAACCTTTGCAATGATAAACTCCTTCATCAAACAGTTTATCAAGAGGTGAAGTAAACGCTCGTTCGGTGCCGTGTTTTCGCATAACCTTATATTCCAAGTCAGAAAGTAACGCTTTCCATTCACGTTTAGTTCTTGTGATTTCAAATACCTTTGCCTTTTTAGCTAAAACATTAGCTGGAATAAAAGCAGCCAAGATTGCAATAGTCGAGTTCTTAAAAAAACTCCTTCGATTCATCTTCCAATCCCATCTTATTATTCTAATATTTATTTACTCATTACTTTGCGCTTCAGATTAATTAGAGCAACAAAAACGATTTCTTAAAATTGTATATAGTGTTTATTTATTTTTTTCCTTCCCCTTGTGGAATCCCGATATATGTTGCACTTGATGATCGGTGTGCTTCTAAGGACTAAATGATGACTGATAAGACGAATGACTTAAACAAAAAGCCCAATAAGGAAATCTCAGTAAGAGAAGCTTTTGGCATAGAAACTGATATGGTGGTCATGGGTTTCGAAGAAGAATCTGACAGGGTTCCTAATATTGACGAAACTTATAAATTTGATCCTGACACCACGTTAGCCATTTTGGCGGGCTTCTCACATAATAGGCGAGTGATGATTCAAGGATACCATGGAACTGGGAAGTCAACCCATATTGAGCAAGTCGCCGCCAGGCTTAAGTGGCCAGCAGTTCGTGTAAATTTGGATAGCCATATCAGTCGTATCGATTTAATAGGTAAAGACGCGATAAAACTCAGAGATGGTGTGCAGATCACTGAATTCCATGAAGGTATTCTACCTTGGGCTTTGAGAAATCCAGTCGCAATAGTATTTGACGAATATGACGCCGGGAGAGCGGATGTCATGTTTGTCATTCAGAGAGTTTTGGAACATGACGGGAAATTAACACTCATGGATCAAAATGAAATAATCCAGCCAAACCCGAACTTTAGACTATTTGCTACAGCAAATACAGTTGGTTTAGGCGATACTACAGGTTTGTATCATGGAACCCAACAAATAAACCAAGCTCAGATGGATAGATGGTCTCTAGTAGCTACTTTAAACTACTTATCGGTAGAAGCCGAGACTTCGATTGTTTTGGCAAAAGCACCAAATTACAATACTGATGCCGGACGAAAAACAATCAAACAGATGGTAACAGTAGCTGATCTAACACGAACCGCTTTTATGAATGGCGACTTATCTACCGTTATGAGCCCCAGGACTGTAATAAATTGGGCACAAAATGCTGAGATTTTTCATAGTATGGGTTATGCTTTCAGGCTCTCTTTTCTTAACAAGTGTGACGAATTAGAAAGGCAAACCGTTGCTGAATTTTACCAGCGATGTTTTGATGAGGAATTACCAGAAAGCGCAGCCGCAATGAGTGTTAGCTAAAATGAAAAGATAAGATCATAAAGAATTTGATCGTATAATAAATTGTAGGAATCTGTTTCAAAATGGCCAGTAATTCTGATAATCCAGCAGATCCATTTAAAAAAGCTTTAGCTGAAGCTACAAAAGTAATGGCGAATAATCCCGAATTAAACGTTAATTACACTGTAGACCCTTCTGGTATTTCGGGAGATAGCATAAGACTACCGCAGATAAGTCGAAGAATGAGCCGTGAAGAAGTCTTAATAGCCCGCGGCACTTCCGATGCTCTTGCACTATATCATCGCTACCATAATAAAAAAACCCACGCCCGCTACGTGCCCGAAGGGGGAATTGCTCAAGAGATTTATGAGGCTATGGAAACCGCACGTTGCGAAGCTTTGGGAGCCCGAGACATGCCAGGTACTGCCGGCAATATTGATGCAAAAATCGCTTCAGAGACAGACAGGATGGGATATCAAGATATCAAAGAAAGATCCGAAGCACCGTTGTCAGACGCAGCTGGTTTTTTAATTCGGAGTTTAGCTACAGGTCGTGAGTTACCGGAAGGAGCTCAAAATGTTTTAAATCTCTGGCGCGACTTTCTAGAAA
>CACDPP010000033.1 GCA_902554705.1 Paracoccaceae bacterium | reverse complement strand
TCAACGATGGACTAATCCCCGAAGGTGAAATCGAAGATATGAAAGCGTCTTTTCAGGCAAAATTGAACGAGGAATTTGAAGCTGGTCGGGATTATAAACCAAATAAGGCCGACTGGCTTGATGGGCGATGGTCGCATTTAGATAGAAATAAAGAAGATTATCAAAGAGGAAAAACAGCAATTAGCGAAAAAACTTTTTTCGATATTGGTAAAGCTTTATCTAAAGGACCAAAAGATTATGAATTGCACAAGACTGTTACCAGGCTTTTGGACACTAAAGGAAAAATGTTCGACAGCGGCAAAGGTTTTGATTGGGCAACCGCCGAAGCTCTTGCATTTGGATCACTTTTAACAGAGGGATTTCCCGTTCGTTTATCAGGACAGGACAGCACACGCGGTACCTTTAGCCAGAGGCATTCTGGGTTAATCAATCAATCAACTGAAGAGCGTTATTATCCACTCAATAATATAAGACAGGGTCAAGCCAAATATGAAGTGATAGACTCTATGTTATCTGAATATGCAGTCTTGGGTTTTGAATACGGGTATTCTCTGGCTGAACCAAATGCACTAGTTTTATGGGAAGCACAATTTGGCGATTTCGCTAATGGTGCTCAGATAATGTTTGATCAGTTTATTAGTTCTGGTGAAAGCAAATGGCTTCGAATGTCCGGATTGACAATGTTACTACCACATGGATTTGAGGGACAAGGTCCAGAGCATAGCTCAGCAAGATTAGAGCGGTTTTTGCAAATGTGTGGTCAGGATAATTGGATCGTAGCCAATTGCTCCACGCCTGCTAACTACTTTCATATCTTGAGACGACAAGTTCATCGGGATTTTCGAAAACCTCTTGTTCTAATGACACCTAAATCACTTCTCAGGCACAAAATGTGCACCTCAAAAGTTGACGATTTTACGAATGGTTCATCTTTCCACCGTGTTTTATGGGATGATGCGGAAAAGGGAAACTCAACTACCAATTTAGTTAAAGATAAAGAAATCAAACGGGTAGTTATGTGTTCAGGAAAAGTCTACTTCGATTTGTTAGAAGAAAGAGACACAAGAGGGATAAAAGATATCTATTTGCTAAGATTTGAGCAGTTTTATCCTTTTCCGGCAATGTCAGCGGTTAAAGAGCTTGAGAGGTTCCAAAATGCAGAGATGATTTGGTGCCAAGAAGAACCGAAAAATCAGGGCGCATGGTCATTCATGGAACCGAATATAGAATGGGTTTTAAGTAGGATGAACGCGAAATTCACACGACCAATTTTTGTTGGTAGGCCAGCAAGTGCTTCACCGGCTACAGGACTTGCAAGTCAACATAAAGAGCAACAAAAATTGATTATTGATGAAGCTTTAAATTTAAAGGAAACCAAAAAATGACCGACGTACGTGTCCCTACTCTTGGCGAAAGCGTAACAGAAGCAACAGTTGCTACTTGGTTTAAGCAGCCTGGTGATAACATAAATATGGATGAAATGCTCTGTGAACTTGAAACGGACAAGGTAACAGTGGAGGTCCCAAGCCCTGCCGCTGGAGTTATGGGAAGCATCGTTGCCCAAGAGGGAAGTGTCGTGAGTATGGATGCATTACTCACTACAATCAGTGAGAGCAGTCCTGAAAAACAGGAAAATGAAAAAATCCAGACTACAAAAGTAGATAAAAATATCATTGAGACTAGTATAGAAACAAGACCTGAAAACCAAAATACCGATATCGAAAACGCTCCCTCAGCGAAAAAGCTAATGGCTGAAAATAAAATTTCATCCGATAAAATCGCTGGAACGGGAAAAGATGGTCGAATAATGAAAAACGATGTGCTGAAAGCTGTAAAGTCTGCTGCGATTGAGGAAATAGAAAAGAGTTCACCTCCTCGCACTCCTAGTTCTGTAGAAGATGCGGACCGAGAAGAACGGGTAAAAATGACCCGATTAAGACAAACAATAGCGAAACGCCTTAAAGATAGTCAAAATACAGCGGCAATGCTTACTACTTACAATGAAGTAGATATGACAGAGGTAATGTCTCTTAGAAATGAATTTAAGGAGTTATTTGAAAAAAAACACGGTACTAAGCTAGGTTTTATGTCTTTTTTTACAAAAGCTTGCTGCCATGCTCTCAAAGAAGTTCCCGAAGTTAATGCGGAAATAGACGCAACTGATATCGTTTATAAAAATTATGTTCATATGGGAATAGCTGCAGGGACTCCTACCGGGTTAGTCGTTCCAGTTATCCGAAATGCCGATAGCATGTCTTTTGCAGAAATAGAAAAGTCTATCGCTGAAAAAGGAAAGCGAGCAAGAGATGGCAAACTTAGTATGGATGAGATGCAAGGTGGAACCTTCACTATTTCGAATGGGGGGGTTTACGGATCTCTTATGTCTTCACCAATTTTAAATCCACCACAGTCAGGTATTTTGGGCATGCATAAAATCCAAGACCGTCCTATGGCAATAAACGGCGAAGTAGTAATCCTGCCCATGATGTATCTAGCCTTAAGTTACGATCATAGGATTGTAGATGGAAAAGGCGCGGTAACATTTTTAGTAAGGGTAAAAGAAGCTCTAGAGGACCCGAGACGGCTTCTTATGGATCTTTGATGATGTGCAGAAAGGAAAAATGAGATGTCTAAATATGATGTTATAGTCATAGGAGGCGGGCCAGGTGGTTATGTCGCGTCTATTCGTTGCTCTCAGATGGGCCTTCACACTGCATGCGTTGAAGGCCGTGACACCCTCGGCGGAACTTGTTTAAACGTAGGTTGCATCCCATCCAAGGCTTTATTACACGCCAGCCACCAACTTCACGAGGCTGAACACAATTTTGAAAAAATGGGATTAATAGCAAAGCCACCGTCTATAGACTGGGCTAAAATGCAAAATTATAAAACTGAAACAATTGATGCGAATACCAAAGGCATCGAATTTTTATTCAAAAAAAATAAAATAGATCATTTAAAAGGGTGGGCCTCGATATCTTCCCCAGGAAAAGTTCAAATAAACAAGACAACTTATGAGGCTAAGAATATAATTATCGCTTCAGGGTCAGAACCAAGTACAATCCCTAGTGTCAAAATTGACGAAAAGATAATTGTATCATCAACTGGAGCATTGTCGTTATCCAAAATACCAAAAACAATGACAGTTATCGGCGCAGGCGTTATTGGCTTGGAGCTCGGCTCCGTTTATGCGCGTCTTGGGACAAAAGTTACGATTATTGAATATCTAGATTATATAACTCCCGGCATGGATGCAGAGGTACAAAAAACTTTTCAAAGAATTTTGAAAAAACAGGGTATTTCTTTTATTATGGGTGCTGCTGTGCAGTCTGCTAGCAAATCAAGGTCTTTAGGTAAGGTTAAATACAAGCTTAAAAAAGATGATAGCCTGCACGAACTAGATGCGGATATTATCTTAGTCGCAACTGGTAGAAAACCAAACACTAATGGACTTGGGCTAGATAAGTTGAATATGGAATTAACTGAGCGTGGCCAAATCAAAACTGATAGCAGATGGCGAACAAATATACCAAACATATACGCGATTGGGGATGTTGTCGAAGGGCCAATGTTAGCGCATAAAGCTGAAGATGAGGGTATGGCAGTCGCAGAGCAAATCGCGGGCAAAAATGGACATGTTAATTATCAAGTAATTCCAAGTGTCATTTATACTGCTCCAGAGGTGGCCTCTGTAGGTTTAACTGAACAGCAAGCCAAAGAAAACGACCGCTCCGTTAAAGTTGGAAAATTTATGTTTATGGGGAATGGTAGAGCGAAGGCAAATTTCGCAGTAGATGGTTTTGTAAAAATTATAGCTGATAAAGACAGTGACCGTATTTTAGGAGCACACATCGTCGGGCCAGCAGCTGGAGATCTGATTCACGAGCTTTGCATAGCAATGGAATTTGGGGCATCAGCTCAGGATGTAGCCCTAACATGTCACGCACACCCAACCTACTCAGAAGCAATCCGAGAAGCTGCTTTAGCATGCGGAAGTGGAGCAATCCACGCTTAAAGTTAAAACTATTTTCTAGATAGAGAAAGCTTACCTAGCTGGGCTCTGGCTCCATAGTACCGCTTGGTTTTGCTTTAGGCTTTGTTTTCGGAATAGCGGTTACTGAAGGTGCTGACGCACTGCCATCGTCCTTATCTTCATCATTAGAAAACGGAGGATCCCCTTTCATAACCTTCTTTATTTCTTCACCAGTCAAAGTCTCATACTCAAGCAAGCCAGCTGCCAGACGCTCCCATTCTTTTTTCTTTTTTGTTAGTATTTTAAAAGCTGTATCATAACCCTTTTGAATGAAATTCTTCACCTCTTCCTCTATCAACTCTTTAGTATTTGCCGAAACGGAAAACCCAGCAGTATTACCTTGATAACCTTCATGAGCTTCAGTATAGTCTATATTTCCAACTTTATCCGACATACCCCAACGTAAAACCATGGCTCTAGCTAAACCTGACGCTTGCTGAATGTCTCCGGCTGGTCCATTGGACACATTATCAGAACCATATTTGATTATTTCAGCAGCTTTACCAGCCATCGTCATTGCCAACTTTTCTTCACATTCGGATTTGTGCCAATTTAGTCGATCAATTTCAGGAAGTGATACAACCATTCCTAAAGCACCTCCACGAGGAATAATTGTCGCTTTGTAAACCGGATCACACTGAGGCAAAGCTAGTCCTACAACTGCGTGTCCAGCCTCATGATATGCTGTTTTTTCTTTTTGCTCTTGGGTCAGGACCATCGAGCGCCTTTCTGACCCCATCATTACCTTATCTTTCGCATTTTCGAAATCGATCATAGTTATTACTGAACGACCTATCCGCGCTGCCATTAATGCCGCTTCATTCACCAGGTTTGCCAAGTCAGCACCCGAAAACCCCGGCGTCCCTCTGGCTATCAATCGAAGATCAACATCCGGCCCCAAAGGTGTTTTCTTGGCATGCACATTAAGAATTTTTTCGCGACCTTTAATATCTGGGTTTGGCACATTCACGGTTCGATCAAATCGACCTGGACGAAGTAACGCTGGATCTAGAACATCTCTGCGGTTTGTGGCCGCCAATATAATAACACCTTCATTAGCCTCAAAGCCGTCCATCTCAACAAGAAGCTGGTTAAGAGTTTGTTCACGCTCATCGTTTCCACCACCGTAACCACTGCCACGGTTGCGTCCCACAGCGTCAATTTCATCAATGAATACTATGCAGGGCGCATTCTTTTTGGCCTGCTCGAACATGTCGCGCACCCGAGAAGCGCCTACGCCCACAAACATTTCAACAAAATCTGAACCAGAAATTGTAAAAAATGGAACGCCTGCCTCTCCTGCTATCGCTCTAGCTAAAAGTGTTTTACCAGTTCCTGGAGGGCCAACTAGTAAAGCACCTGTAGGTATTTTACCCCCAAGTTTACTAAACTTTTGGGGATTTCTTAGAAACTCTACAATCTCCTCAAGCTCTTCTTTAGCTTCATCTATGCCCGCAACGTCATCAAAGGTCACTCTGCCCTGTTTTTCAGTCAGCAGCTTTGCTTTGGATTTCCCAAAACCCATAGCTCCACCTCTGCCTCCACCTTGCATTCGGTTCATAAAGTAGATCCAAACGCCTATTAATAATAAGAACGGAAAAACAGTCATTAAAAAAGATTGGATACCAGATGTTTCCTGTTGTTCAGCCCTAATAGCGACGTCATTTGCTATCAATAGGTTGGTAACATCAGCGTCACTGGGACGAATAGTAAACTGCTCTCTCTTATCAGGCCCGGTAAACCTTACTTTTTCTCCGTCAAGAGTTACCGCTCTAATCTCCCCACCAGTTACATTTTTAACAAATTCTGAAAAAGGAACTTCACGGCTTTGCATACTGCTACTGCCCGTACTGAAAACATTGAATAATACAACAATTAAAAGGAACAGAACTACCCAAAATGCTACGTTTCGATTATTTCCCAAGGAATTTCTCCAAAATTGTCTAGTTTGGCTTACTTCTAAATAGATATAGAAATTCAAACGCCAGGTTCAATGCCTCTCAAGAAAATCATTAAACTTTATTCCACAAAATGACAAATACTCTGAACTTTCAATATCAAGCGTTGGTGCCAGTAATAGTTTTTCTTTTAAAAAAATACCTGGCTGAACAATTCTTGATCGATAGGGCATCATTGATCTTTGTCGTTTCGATAGCTGATTATTACCATTAATCCCAATAGGAGTTATGTAACCATCTTTGATTTCTCTTTTCACTTCCCAGATATTTCGCCACACCGAGCCAACGGTGCAATTTACAGCATTATCTTTTATAGATTGGAACTCAGTTGTGATCCTAATTTTGTCAGCATGATGATAAAATATAGCACCCCCCAGCACCGCTGTTTTCTTTTGCTTAATATTTTTCAAAACATCCAAAACTGCTTTAAACCTTGGACGGTAATGCAAGTCACCATTCCACATTACGGCAGCAGAAATCAAACGAAGTTTAAACTCTTCAGGCAGTGAAATAAACGCATTATATTCCCACAATAAATCTGTTAACTCCTGTTCGCCAATTTGTTTGAAATGGATTGGCAGCATCTGACTCAAAGCATCGTGAGCTCTTCGGATATGACCTGCAGTCAATTCGATACGGCTTTCAAAAAAACCCTTCGACTTCAGTATTTTCCACGTTTCACGCTGGGAAATTCTTTCAGAATCCTTATTGGAATTAGATGGATCAGTTACCCAATTTATATTTTTCTGCTGGAGAAACTGTTGCAAGCTTTCTCTTGAAGTATGGATTAATGGTCTAAGTATAAAATAACCTTCAGGTCTCTTGAAACTTACAGGCATACCTTTCAAACCTTCAATTCCAGATCCTCTTTTCAAATTCATAAAAAAGGTTTCAATCTGATCATTTTGGGTGTGCCCCACTAAAACAAAATTTAATTTTTTGCGCCACTTACCAATTAATCTATATCTAGCTGAACGCGCCAAATCAGACAAATTACCACTAAGGTTTTGTTCATGTTTCCATTCAACTATTTCATGATTTATACCCAGACCATTGCAATGGTTAGCAACTAATTCTGCCTCTTTTAAGGATTCAGACCTAAGCTTGTGATCCACCGTTATGCAATGCAGTTTAACTTTGTTTTCTAGTGCCCAATCATTACATATGTAAAGCATAGCTAAGCTGTCACTGCCGCCAGAAACAGCTAACCCGAGTTGATCGAACCCATAATGTTCTTTTAAATCTGAAAGCGTGCAAAATATCGGTGTCTTAATTTTAACAGTTAAGGACACTGTAGTTCCGACATCATTTTCTCGGCCTCAAAACTAAAATCAGAATTTGGAAAGCGCATAAGAACTTGCGCTAAAGTTTGGCATCCAGCATCAGTTTGCCCTAAACTGACAAGTGAATTTCCCAATAGTGTTAGCGCTTCTGGAGCAACGGGCGAGTCTTCATATAAAGAAAAGCTATTTAAATATGCCCTTGCTGCTTTTTTGATCTCTCCAAGCCCCTCGTATGCATTTCCCCTAGCTATAATAACAGAAGCGCTGAACGGACTGTCCGGATAGTTATCTAAAAACCGATCAAACAAAATTAGGGAGTCTTCAAAACGCTCTTCTAATAAAGCATTTTGTGCATTTTCATAATCTGCCTTTTCTCCAATTGCTAATTCTGGCTCAGAATTTTCTTCAACATTATTATCCATCGATATTTCTAAATCACCTCCAAGCGTTGTGGCAAAATCAATTTTGCTTACATCGCCCCCTTCTAATTCTACCAAACGATATTCAAGATCACGAACCCTGTTGGTACTATCACTTACAATACTGTTCACTCTGAACTCTAAATTTTCCGCCTCAGAAGTTAAACGTCTTAACTCCTGTTCCATTCCATCAAGTCTTTCCAGAACTGAGGCTTCATTATTAGATGTTATTGAAGAGGTCTGCGTAGTAGATAATTCACGTCTTAATTTTAAAACTTCAACATAAAGAATATTAAGATCTTGCCTTATATCAGCTAAAGTTTTTTTATTTTCTTCAGCATAGAAGATAGTCGGTGCAAACAGTAATGCAAAAATTATGGCAACCAACCTGATCATCTTAAACTCCGACTAAAAATTTAGGTTAGACACTACTGAAACGGCTCGCCTATTTTCACTATAGCAATTTTCTTTGCTACAAAGTTCTACCGGGCGCTCTTTTCCAAAGCTCACTGTTTGGATACGAGCGCTTTCTATCCCTCTTGATACTAAAAATTCCCGAGCAGAGTTGGCTCTTCGAGCTCCAAGCGCAAGATTGTATTCTCTTGTGCCCCGTTCATCTGCATGCCCCTCAATAATTATTTTGTAATCAGAGTTCACTTGTAGCCAGTCTACTTGAGCCAACAAAATATCTTTACCCAATTGGTCTATATCTGATTGATCGATAGAAAATAACACACGATCACCAACATTATTTTTGAAAAAAGCTATTGAACCTGGATCACTTACGTCACCTTCGAATTTAGCACTAGAACCATTGGGCATAGCATTTGTTGAAAATGGGATTGAGGCATTTTGAGAACATCCACTTAAAAATATGACTAAAATCGCACAAAAATAAAAACCAAATTTTCTCATTGTTCGCCTCTCACAATAATTGATAACATGAAATATTAACCCTGCAAATCATGTTATTTTCCAAGTGGTGACCAAGAGGGATCAGATCCACCATCTCTCGTTGTAACTTTCTTTAAATTTCTTCCTGAGACATCAACCGAATAAAGTGCTGAAACGCCACTTTCTCCCTGCGTCTCTCTGGTAAACATAATAACTCTGCCGTTCGGGGACCAAGTTGGCCCCTCATCTAGAAAAGATGCCGTTAACAACCTTTCCTTAGAGCCATCAACGCGCATAACACCAATATGAAAACGCCCTCGACTTTGTTTAGTAAAAGCTATTCGGTCACCACGCGGCGACCAAACAGGAGTTCCGTACCGGCCACCTCCTGAACTAATTCTTTTTGCACTGCCTCCAAGGGAGGACATAACATATAGCTGTTGAGTGCCTGATCTATCACTCTCAAATACAATTTTAGACCCGTCTGGGGAAAAACTGGGCGCTGTCTCAATAGATGGCGCTGATGTTAACCTAGCCCTTGAGTTATTTCTCAGGTTCATGATATATATATCCGTATTACCACCCTGCTCTAACGAATAAACAACAGACTGTCCGTCTGGAGAAAAACGGGGAGCAAAACTCATTGTTCCTTTGCGGTTTTTCAAAACCGTTCTCTTGGCGGTTGAAACTTCTATTATATATATCTGCGGCGTTCCCGTTTCATAGCTAGTATACAAAACGCGTTCTCCGGTAGGTGAGAACCGAGGCGCCAAAACCATATATGAACCATCAGTCAAATATTTCGAATTCGCACCATCAAAGTCCATTAAAGCCAAACGTTTCTTACGAGAGCCTTTTTTCCCAGTTTCGGCAACATAAACAATACGACTGTCAAAATATCCTTGCTCCCCTGTTATTCGAGAATAAACCTCATCAGCAACCTTGTGCGCTATACGCCGCCATCCCTGTTTTGTAGAATTAAACTGAAGGCCTTTGCCAAGTTCATTGTTAGAAAAAACATCAAAAAGCCTGAATTTTACTGATAGTTTTTCTCCTGTAACTAGAACTGAGCCAGTCAAAAGAGCCTGTACATTTATAGCTTTCCAGTCCGAGTACTGAATAGGAGAACTAAAGTTATCGATGCCAGATATATAAGACGACTTAGGCACTTCTCGGAACAACCCAGTGCTCAATATGTCACTTTTAACCAATTCTGTTATTTTGATAGCTAATTCATTAGAAGCACCCGTTTCACCAATAAATTCAGGAGCAGCATAAGGTAGCGGTTCGATTACGCCTTCGGTTATAACAATGCGCAGTGGCGCAGATTGAACAAATGTCGTTAAACTAATGAAAATAATTACTAAGAATGGTTTCAATATTAATTCCTCATTTTCAGCTTGATTATTCCAATTTGCATTAATTAGTTGGATCAAACACCACTTCTATTTCTCGCCAACGTTCGTATTTACTCGGTGGTAACTTATACCCGTTTTTTCCACAACTTATAATTGCTATTTTTGCTCTTCTAAAGGCCACCTTTTGTGCATCTTCGTCACCTCCTGAAATTTCAGCAACCTGAATGGAGGTTGTGTTTACTCTTCCATTTCTATCTAGGGACATTAATACCGTTAATTTAACGTCTTCAGCTAATGAGCCAGGATCTCTCAACCAACATGCCTGTATTGCCGCTTGCAAATTATCCGTTTCAGTTTCTGTCAAAGGGTTACTTAAAGTATTTTGTGGAACTGAAGATTGAATTGCGTCCGAAATGGCCGCCTCTATAACCTTACTTTCTGATTTGCTCTCAAAATTTGTTTCTGGAATGTACCGTGGACGACTTTTAGGCCTCAGTGATGCAACCAAATTATCATCTGAGGCCGCTTTCTTGTTCTCCACAATAACC
Organism: Paracoccaceae bacterium; assembly: GCA_902554705.1. GTDB lineage: Bacteria > Pseudomonadota > Alphaproteobacteria > Rhodobacterales > Rhodobacteraceae > Salinivivens. Next base: position 6,637 of record CACDPP010000033.1, on the reverse strand, counting down.
GGCTCATCTATAGATACGGTAGAACTTTCTAATGACTGGGACAGGTTGATTTCAGGTTGCGGGACTTTGGTTGGCATCAAAACTTTTCTAGGTTTGTCGAATATAGCTGCTTCATTTTCAACATCTGGTAATTTATTTATTGTCTCTGAAACTAGAGGCTGCAATTCTTCAGTTATTTCAGAGGGTTTTTGTGTAAGAGCTATTTCTATCTCTGGTTTTTTTATTACTGGCTCTAAAGGTTCATCCAAAACCACTTCAGGACCTTCTGATTTTAAAATTTTACTTTCTTCATTGACCATAAAATTTATTTTATCATCATTTTCATCCACTGGAGTAAGCGTACTTGTTTCTTCGGATACTACGGGTGAGATATTGGATGCAGTAAGATCAATAAAATCCTGTTCAGAAATTAAAGAAACACTTGAATATTCGATTGGTTCTACTTCTTTTTGGAATACAGGGCCTAAAAATAATCCTGTTAAAAGTCCCAAATGCGCAAATCCAGATATATAATGCCCAAAATGCATATTTGTTTCACTCGTCGGAAACGTCGTTTAAGGCCGGGCCTCCAATGTCTGTGACTAACCCTATATCCTGAAAACCGCCGGCATTTAAAGCACCCATAATCTGCATAACGAATTCATATGGAATTGCTCCATCAGCACGTAGAAAAATTCGATTACTTGAACGTTCAGCCGCAACACCTTTCAGACGAGCAATCAATTCTTCTTTTGGTATAGTACTCGTTTGCAAAATAATTTCCCCTTCCTTTGTAATTGTAATAGTTAGGGGTTCTTCATTTTCTGATTCTAATGCACTGGCTGCACTTTTGGGCAATTCAACATCGACACCAACTGTTAACATAGGAGCTGCTACCATAAAAATAATTAGAAGTACTAACATTACGTCAACAAAAGGTGTCACGTTTATCTCAGACATAGGGACTGATCGTCGACTATGTCTTCGTTTAGACTTTTTAAAGTTTTTCAAATTGGCAGCAGCACCCATATTAACTATCCAATTGACGGCTCAATATCGTTGAGAACTCATCAGCAAAGCTTTCGTAACCAGCCACGAGCCTATCACAGTCAGCATTAAGCTTGTTGTAAAAAACTACTGCTGGAATAGCTGCTAGCAGGCCAAGTCCAGTAGCAAGCAAAGCCTCAGCAATACCAGGGGCAACTACAGCTAAATTTGTATTTTGCTGTTGAGCAATTTCAATAAAAGCATTCATTATGCCCCAGACTGTTCCAAATAAGCCTACAAATGGAGCCGTTGAACCAACAGTCGCTAATACAGTTAATCCCGACTGCAATTTTTCAGCTTCTCTAGAGACAGCTACATCCATTGACCTATCAACGCGGGATTGAATACCGGCTATTAAACCACCATCTGCACGCTGTGACTGCTCCCATTCCTTCATACCTGCTACAAAGATTTTAGCCGAGCGTCCGCGCGGATTTTGTCCAAGCTGTTGATATAGTTCATCCAAAGGCTCACCAGACCAAAAAGCTCGGTCAAATCTTACCACATCTCTTCTTGCTGAATTAAAAACTAAATGTCTTTGAATAATAATAGACCATGCCCAAAAAGATGCTCCAATGAGCAATAAGATAACGATTTTAACTGTAATTGTTGCTCGAACAAAAAGAGCCCAGAAAGAAAAATCAATTTCTGGCGTCGCTGCTATAGCTTTCAATATTAATGCTTCTACCATCATAGGTTAATGTCTCGCGATTATAAAATCGGTATCCTGTTAACATGAGAAAAGGGACCGAGTATAGTTTTATGTCATTAATATTTTGATCTTTTCTGGTAACCTTTGAACTTTACCAGAATTCGAAGTGCATGCCACACATACTTCTGCCTTAAATATAACTTCTCCTTCGCGAAAAATATTTTGGTCGAAGTACGCTCTGACCGGGGAAACAACTTTTATCTTTGTATCGACCGTAAGCATATCATCGAAATGGGCAGGTGAGAGATAATCTGCTTTTAGTTTTGTTACTACAAAGATGGCTTTTTCCTCATTTCTCATTTTGATTTGATCAATACCAAGTTGACGAATCCACTCGCTTCGAGCTCTTTCTATAAAACGTAAATAATTGGCATAGTATACTACTCCTCCTAAGTCAGTATCCTCATAATAAACTCGAATATTCATTGAGTGATGTTTCATACTTAATTTTTCCTTAGTAAATCTATCCTAGCCTGTGCTCTCAAAGCATGGCTTTTATCATTTGAAACTAATGGCATCGTCGGGTCATAAACTGCTCTGACAATATCACCAATTATTGGATTAAGAATGACCCCGCCTTTTTTTGTAATCAAAGTCGGCGAGTTATCTTTAAATGCATCATCAGACCAGAGTAAAAACATCTGAACGACTTGGTTTAAACATAAGACTTCAGCAGAAACTGAGGTTAAGTTTTCATCCATACAAATAAAAGAGAAAACCGCTTTTATCCCTCCATCGGCATCAAACCTAAAAAACCTATATTGATTTGCTTGTATAGATTTCAAGCGTTCGACTAAATTACGAAGATCCGGTACAACTCGACTTAAATCCTTTACTTCGAGCAACTCATCCCAAGACAAAAAGAAAAAAAACATAGCATTTGATCCTAACTCAGGATCAGTTTCTACTAATTTATGATTAGCCAAAAAAACCATTGATTGGATGGCCGTTTTTAACATGACGAGTGTTTTATCCTCAACACCAAAGACAACTGGAGCGATAGGTCTTCCCCATCTAGCGAAAATATACTGTCCATCTGATCGAGTGAAATAGGCCTCTATTGAATTTCTCTTTTTCAAATTTTTTACCAAGAATACTTTATTTAAGATTACTCAAACATATCTCCCTGCGACTTCGGTGGTTGCATCCCAAGATGTCTCCAACCGTTGTTCGCTAGCATGCGGCCGCGAGGTGTTCGCTGAATTAATCCCATTTGTAAGAGGTAAGGCTCAATAACTTCTTCTAGAGCATCCCTGCTTTCAGAAATCGCTGCACTTATAGTTTCAACTCCAACAGGCCCCCCCGAATACTGTTCCGCAATTAATTGAAGGTACTTACGATCTGCACCATCAAGGCCTAAATTATCGACACCAAGACGGGTCAAGGCGTGGTCAGCTATTTTTTTATTAAGAACACCATCACCCTCGACCAAAACAAAATCAACTACCCGTCTTAAAAGACGACCAGCTATTCTTGGCGTTCCTCTAGCTCGTCGTGCAATTTCTTTTGTCCCACTTTCATCTGCTATGATACCAAGTTTTTCTGTATTCAGCTTTACAATTTCATAAAGTTCGTCGTCAGAATAATATTGTAACCTAATCGGTATCCCAAACCTATCACGTAGTGGTGTCGTAAGAAGCCCCAATCTGGTTGTTGCCCCAACCAGCGTAAATGGCTGGAGTTCAATTCGAACTGTTCTTGCTGCTGGGCCCTCCCCAATTACGAGATCCAACTCAAAATCCTCTAACGCTGGATATAAAATCTCTTCTACAATTGGATTCAGTCTGTGAATTTCATCAATAAATAATACATCGTTAGTTTCTAAATTTGTTAAAATAGCTGCAAGATCGCCTGCCTTTGCCAAAACTGGACCGGAACTCATTTTAAAATTCACCCCCAGCTCTCTGCTAATTATCTGAGCAAGTGTAGTTTTACCTAAGCCTGGCGGCCCGAAAAATAAGGTATGATCCATAGCATCATTTCTCTGTCTTGCACTTTCTATAAAGACACGAAGGTTAGATCGAGCTTCTGACTGCCCTATAAATTCACCCAGGGATTTTGGCCGAAGAGCTCGATCACTATCATCTGATATTGGCTCCTCTCGAAGTAAGGGGTTAATTTCACTCATTGTTATCCTTTTGGGCTCAGCATTTTAAGTGAATCCCTGATTAATTCTTCAGTGCTTAAATCAGAATTTTCATGAAGAATTTTAGCTACTGTAGCAGCAGAATCACTGGGAGTATAACCTAGATTTTGTAATGCAGATAAGGCATCAGCCTGCAAAGTTTTGTTTGATATAGCCAAATTGATAGTTTGATTATCGTCAATTCGTTCAACAACATCTCCCTGATTCAGCTTGTTTTCTAGTTCACCAACCTCAGTGGGGACAATCGACATAACATGAGCAACTTTATCCTTTAATTCATTTACTACTCTTTGAGCAGTCTTAGGACCTATACCCTTGGCAGACTTGATTGAAGTCCAATCACCTAGCGCAATGGCCCGACTGACACCATCTTCTCCTAAAGCACTTAATATAGCCAAAGATGCTTTAGCACCTACCCCCTGTACAGACATTAATAATCTATACCATTCTTTTTCAATCTGAGAGACGAACCCAAATAATTGAATTAGATCTTCCCGGACAAGCAAGTCCGTATAAATAGTTGTAAATTCTACATCAGTAGCTATTTCAGCAAGAGTTCGCTCAGAGCAAAAGACTAAATACCCAACACCATTAACATCTAATAAAAAATGATCTTGTGCTTTATAGTCTACTCTACCTCGCAATCTCCCAATCATAATCAAACCTTCTCTAAAGCTTGCTGAAAACGATTGTTTGATACTGCGTGATAAGAATGACAAATTGCAATAGCCAGAGCATCTGCTGAGTCGGGTCCATTTAATTGCACACCAGGAAGTTGAAGTTGCACCATGTGCGTTACTTGTTGTTTGTCTGCATGCCCAACACCTACCACAGTCTTCTTTACTTTATTAGGGGCGTATTCTGAAACATTAAGACCAAATTTCTTGGGAACCAACAAAGCTATAGCTCTTGCTTGGGCAAGTTTAAGTGAGTTGACACCATCTTTGTTAATAAATGTGTTTTCCACCGCAGCTTGTGTCGGATGCCACCTTTTCAGTATCTCTTCCATCTGATCAAATAAGTACAGGAGCCTTGTGGCCAAATCTTCACCTTGGGATTTGCAAACACCATTTGCTACGTGATTTAGCTTATTTCCTTTTACATCAATTATTCCCCAGCCCATATTTCTCAGGCCTGGATCTATCCCTAAGACTCGCATTTATCACTGCCCTTTTTATTTTATTTAAGAATAGCACGAAACGTGAACAAAATCCAATGCCTTTATTATTCAAAGGTCATTAGTCATGATTTAAGTGCCAAACTTTGTTACAAGTCTAATAACAAAACATTTGTAAATGAATAAATCCGTGGAATACTTTCACTCAGATGAAATTAAAGTAAGAGTTACCCATTCATCAATATAAATGCGGTCTAGTGCCTCTAGTTTGTTTTGGCGATAAACTTTAATAATTTCTTTTGCTTGTACGTCTAAAATTCCAGAAATAATGGCATGTCCACTACTTTTTAAATATCTTCGAATGCAAGGAGCTAAATCAATTAAAGGTGGCTTTAAAATATTAGCAAATATTAGATCGAAAGGTGCATTGGACTTAATTTGCGTATCCTCGAAACCCATTGCTTGAAAACAAGTAATACGGTTTTCCAATTTATTAGCTTTCAGATTTGCTAAAGCAACTTCTACTGCAACTTGGTCCACATCACTCGCAATAACTCTGGAAGAAGAAACTTTTGCGACTGCCATGGCGAGCACTGCCGTACCACAGCCTATATCTATCACATCATCTATTTTTTTACCCTTCGCAATTAATTTGTCTAACGCTAAAAGGCAGCCTTTTGTCGTACCATGGTGCCCAGTACCAAAGGCCATTGAGGCCTCGATGAGTAATCCAACTTTATCCTTTGGCAATTTTTTTGAGTCGTGTTGACCAAAAACAAAAAACCGTCCAGCTTCAACAGGGCTCAATTCCCTTTTTACTTTTGCAACCCAATCTGTTTCCGGTATTTCAGATATAGCGAAGCCAGCTGCTTCAAAAGCATTTTGCAATATCAAAATTGATATTTCGTCCGGTTTATCATAAAAATAAGCACCTACTTCCCATTCACCGGAACTATCTTCCAACTCAAATACTCCTACACCCATTGGTGGCGGATTGAGTTTTTCTAGAGCAACACCTAAACCTTCAGCTCGCCCTCTATCTTTAACTTTTGTAATAGCTGAATAGGTTAACAATTTTTACTCTCCGTTTTTTTTATTTCGAATAAGTTTTAGGAATGGTTAATGTTGCATTCCCATCAATGGGAACCTTAGGGACTAACAAGGCCAACAAAAATGATAAAAAAGCTAGAAAAGCAGCAATAATGAATACAGTAGTAGGAGAAACAAGCCATAAAAGGCCCAATAAAACTGGCAGAAATATGGCGGCAATATGATTTATACTAAGTGCAACAGCTGCGGTTGGTGCTATATCCTCGGGAGAAGAAATTTTTTGAAAATAAGTCTTAAGAGCGATCCTTAATCCAAAAAATAAATGGTCAAGTACGAACAGCGTGACCGCTAAAGCAACGCCCCAATCAAAAAGGTAAATTCCCCCATACGCCAAAAAAACACAAATCAAACCTGAGTACTCAATCAGCAGAGCCCGCCGCTCTCCAAAGTGAGCTATAAAATAGCCAAAAAGTGGGGCTGCGAAAATATTTATTACCAAATTTATTAGGAAAAGTGCAGTTAGTTGATGGACTTCAAAATCAAACTTTTCAACCATCATAAAAGCTGCAAAAACAACAAATATTTG